>JBDNFN010000092.1:0-108523 GCA_041689795.1 Fuerstiella sp.
CCAGACAAGATCCATTCGCCGCTGGAACTTCTGGTGCCGCTGAACAACACGGGATAATCCGGCAGCGCGACCGCTCGCACAACGAGCACCGCACAAGCATGCGAACCCGCACGTCTCGAACGCATCCACTCACGACAAAACCGAAGACACTTCACGCTGCGCACAATGGACAGCTACGAAAAGCGGTTCCGGTACGATTGTCGCTGTCTGCGGAAATGATGAAGGACAAGTCGTAGTCGCCGGCTGTGCTGCATCAAATTGGCGGCGCGGCGGGTGTGGGCATCACGTTCTTGGAAGACGCGTTTTCTGCCTCAACGTCTTTTCCCAAGCATCGGATGCATGAATTTTCCGCGCGGCGTGTACTGGACGCTATGCTGCCGGATTCGGCTACAAACATCAAAGGCCACATGGTTTCCAGCGACGAACTTATGGCTGCATCGGGCTATACCGGACTAACACGTACGTTTGGCGATCTGATCAATATTCTTGACAGCGAGCTTCGCCTGATCACTCCCACCGAAGTGATTTCATTTATTGATGCGAATGATCATCTCGCCGATGCACCGTCTGGTGGGCGACACGTTTTTACCAGCTGACTGATGATTATCTTGTTTCGTCGCTGCGTACCTGGCTGATTCAAAGACAACAGGAAACTCCGGGCGACCGGGCGGAATGGCTGCTGGCAGAACGTTGCTCACTATGGAGTAAAAATCCTGGAAGTCGACACCTGCATGCATCTATGAAGGGTAACCTCTATGTTGTTTACGGCAAAACAGGCCAGGCCGATGGTGCACATGAAATCCCGATGATTCATTAAGAGCAGCACTCAAATACGACTGATACAGCGCCACGCAGGATGCTCTTGCCAATAGTGGCATTTAGCAGAACATCAAGGCCTTAGGTGCGCTTCTGATTTGGCCGGGCCTTCCATTGCTGCTGCAAAAGACGTTCACGCCGACCGTGTGATACACTGGAAGCAACACTGTCATTCAGCCCAATATCAACCGCGGGCGAATGACATGAATGGTGTGCATTCCGCCAATTCTGGTCACGCAAATGACAGTCCCGCCATACCTCAACAACTCAGGCTTCAGAATACCTCGCACAAACAAGCGGTTCATTCAGCACGGAGCACTTCCATTCGGTGAGGAATAAATCGCCCGCACAGTTCAGACTTGGAAGTGTAAATGACTGTCTTGCGAAAATTTGCCGAAGAACGGACGCCTGACCCTACGCGACGACGGCTTGTCGACGGACTATGTCTTTCTGGGCGCACTTCCCCAATGTCCGGTTTTCGGCGGCATTGTGTCAACATATCGCGGAAAACGAGAATTTGTGACGCGGAAGAAGCCTGAATAGAAGTCGGAGCTGAATTTCCGTTATTTGCCGTGCTACAATTCTGCGATGACAGAGAAGTTAGCCGAAACAGGAAGCACTGGAAGACGCTGGGGAAAGCGCGCGCTAATTGTGCTCGTTGGCGGAATTTTTCTCTGGTGGTTTGGAGCATTTGCTTACTGCCCGAGGCTGCTTGCGATGCGTGAGATGGCCGCACAACACCTGGATCAGGCCGAAACGCTGGTGGGCTATGCGATTCTAATTGGCCCCCCTTCCGTCGACGATTACATTCTGTTAGCCAGAATTCAAAGAAAGCAGGGCAATCTGGATGCCTTCGATCGGTCTCTGAAACGAGCATCAGAACTTGGGGCCGGGCCGCGATTGATCGAAATTGAACGACTGCTGGCGCAAGCTCAGTCGGGTAGGATCGAGGGAATTCAAAATCAACTCGACAAGCTTCTCGTCAAAGGCGAATCGGATGGCCAGGAAGTACTCGAAGCATATGTTAATGGTTGCCTTGCGTCCGCCAGATTGAAGCAGGCTGAAACTTTAATCAGTGGCTGGGAAAAAGCCTTTCCGACCGATTGCCAACCAAGTTACTTTCGTGGTCGTTTGATGATGTTCTATGGAAAGAACAATGAAGCGGCAACAGCGTTCAAGTCGACGCTCAGCACACAACCGAAACATTTTCCGGCAGCTTACCTTCTGGGACAAATCCTGATGCAGGAAAATCGTCCCGACGAGGCACTCATACAGTTTCGTCTGTCGAACAAAATGTCGCATAATGCTGCGTCACGGATCGCAGAAGCCAAAGCCTTAAGATCCCTTGGACGCGTTGACGAGGCACGAGACGTTCTGCAGGAAACTGTTCTGCTGTCTCGCGAACAGACGCGTAAAAGTTTTCAACGGGTAGGCGATCGGTATGAAGGGCTCCCGGCGCAGATGGAACTGGGAAACCTTGAATTAGCCGTCAACAACTATGCGGCAGCTATTCAATGGCTGGATGAGGTTGTCATTGAAAACCCCGGCGACCTTTCATCACGGCACGCTCGCGGAATCGCCCTGCGCGGAGCAGGAAGGACCGAAGAGGCAGCTCGTGAACTGCAGGCCGTAAAGGACGCAAGAATAGCATTACGCGAAGTGGATCGACTTGGAGACCTCGTCAATAAGAATCCCGACCTTGTGGATGAACGCGTCCGAATTGGTGAATTATATCTGACACATGAGTCAAAACTAACGGGCGAGTATTGGCTGAAGACAGCACTCGCTCGGAACCCTGATCATCAACGTGCTCATCAGCTACTTTCTGAACTGTACGAGACCTACGCAAAACAAGATGACCGGTACGCGGCAGTCGCTGAGTATCATAGGCAACGGTCAGGCTTGTTGCCCAACTAGACTCTGCGACCAACCTGCAACAGAGAGTTATTCAATCTACCTTTGCCGCGTCTGTCCGTAGCTTAAGATTTCAATTAAAAAACTGCATCAACAGCAAATACCTAAATCCCCACAGTTCCATCATCAGAAAGGAAGGAGCGAAGTGCGAGTACGGTTTCTTTTTTCTCGAGCACTTCGTCCGGCAACAAGGTTTTTGTGCTGCGCATGCATTGTTCTTTGCGACATCGGCTGCCGTAATTCTGAATCCACGGATACCACGTCGGCATCAAAACAGCCCGGTGAAAATGCGAACAAATCTCTCGCGACAATTACGTTCCGAGATATTACCGACAGTTCGGGTGTCAACTCAACCTTTCACAACGGTCGCGAATCGAACAATTATTCCATTCTTGAATCGCTGGGGGGAGGTACAGGGGCATTCGACTTCGATCAGGATGGACAGCAGGATTTGATGTTTGCCGGTGGAGGTCGCTTTTCCGGAGAACAGATTTCCGGCCTGCCAACACGGCTTTTTCGCAACCTGAATGGCTCGAAGTTTCAGGATGTTTCTGAGGCGGCTGATCTCGCCGCCCCCGAAACGTTGACGCAGGGTTGCAGTATGAGTGACTACGATTGCGATGGATTTCCCGACGCGTTAGTGACTGGCTATGCAGGACTACAACTTTTTCACAACCTTGGGGACGGGACGTTTGAAGAAGTCCATTTCGCTGCAGGGTTGACCGACAGGACATGGAGTAGCAGCGCCGCATGGGGAGACCTCAACCATGACGGATGGCCCGATTTGTACCTGGCCCATTACGTCGACTGGTCCTTCGAGAATAATCCGGTTTGCCCTTCGCCGTGGCCAGAGCACGATCGAGATGTCTGCCCGCCAAGAGCCTTCGAGCCCTTGCGCGATATTGTCTACTACAGTGACGGAAACGGCACATTCATCGACGCGTCGGTTGAAGCCGGACTTCGAACGGATGGTAAGGGATTAGGAGTAATTCTGGCAGACCTGGACCACGATTCAGACCTGGACATCTACGTCGCCAACGATATGGTTGACAATTTTCTTTACAAGAATGACGGCACAGGCCATTTCAGCGAAGAGGCATTAATATCAGGAACGGCCACTGATTTCGAAGGCAGACCAAACGGCAGCATGGGACTTGCCGTCTGCGACTACAACGGTGATCTCACACCAGATCTGTGGGTAACAAACTTCGAACAGGAAACTTTTGCCTTGTACAAAAACGATGGCACTGGAAACTTTGTTCATGCCAGTCGGGAAGCGGGCATAACTGCGCTGGGACAATTGTTTGTCGGGTTTGGAACAGCTATGGGAGACCTCGACTGTGATGGTGACGAAGATGCTGTGATCAGCAATGGGCACGTCGTGTACTACCCAACTGTCGCCGAAGAACGACAACTACCACTGTTACTTGAGAATGTCGGCGGTGGAAGGTTTACTGCAGTGCTGTCTCAGGCGAACCAATATTTTTCTCTGCCGCATCTGGGCCGTGGCCTGACAATTGCCGACCTGAATAACGACGGGGCTCTCGATCTTGTCGCCGGACACAACAACGAGCCCGCTGCAGTGCTCATAAACTCAACGCCACTGGCTGGTTACTGGGTGAGGTTGAAATTGATCGGCACACATTCTTCACGCGATGCGGTCGGGGCCTGGGTGGTATTGAACACCACAGTTGGAGATCAGTTGCGTCATGTTACTGGCGGAGGCAGCTTCCTGTCACAGCATGACATTCGCTTACACTGGGGCGTCCCGAATGATGTTCAGGTTGTTTCCGCGACGGTACACTGGCCATCCGGGAAGGTCCAGAACGTGAATACGCTGTTACCTCGGCAGACGAATTTTATCATTGAAGAACAATGACTACTTTATGCCTGACTGATTTGTCGTATTGCGATAAATCGTGAGAGGCAGATTTGCCGTCGGATCAACGGCCATATCCCCGACCAGCAAATCCAGGTCTCCATCCAGATCCCAGTCAATAAGTTCACAGGCAGCATGTAGGCAATTATCCCGCTCAAGACTGTGCCCAATGAAGCTACCTTTTTCGGTTTGCTCAAACCAGACCACGGAATCGAATGTTCCCATGGGGCGAGCCGACAGCACTGCGCCTGGCAATAGCGTCACTACGGCCAGGTCGGCGTCGCCATCGGCGTCAATATCCCCCGCCCGAATGCAGTAGCCGCCTGGTATCTTCGCGACTTCGTGAACGGCAAACGGATAGGTTCCTCGATTTTCAAACCAACACACGCTGTGATACGGCTTGGCAACCGGTGTGTCCAGGCTGTCCCCATTTACGTAGGCCACATCAATATCGCCATCGTTGTCCATGTCAGCAAGCTGAATTCCACATGATCCAAATCCCGGATTGTCTGACTGGAAAATCGTGTGTCGTTCAAATGTGCCGTCTCCTCGGTTCACAAAGGCCTCAACAGCCTCATGTTCCTGACTAATCAATGCGACGAAATCCAGATACCCATCGCCATTTAGGTCTGTTACAGGCACATGGATAGCACCGTGGCGCTGATCAATGGTCTCAGCCGTCATTTGCGGTTGCCCATCTGCAGTCGGTGAATTTCGAAGAAGCATAATCTTCCCCGTGGCATGCCAGCCAAATTCAGCAACGATCAGATCAGTATCACCATCCCCGTCGGCATCCAGAGGACGGACGTCAGCAACGCGACCAAGCCCTTCGATGAGTGATTTTTTTTGCCATCCGATGCCGTCGTTGCTAGCCCGAACAAACCACACTGCTCCCATGTCGTGATCTTCAGGCAGAAAGCTGCCAAGATCTGCAACGACGAAATCTTCGGTGCCATCCGCATCTAAATCCGTCGCCTCGACATGGCATGCATTGAGGCATGTTGTCAGTAGCATTGGTGGCTGAACATCCGGTTGGCCCGATAACAACCAGACATTTCCGGTGCGCATGTCTGCGACGGCAAGTCGCGCACTTCGTTTATGTACGTCTATAGCGTTGAGATGAGCAATAGCTCGAAACGCATTCTCGCTGTGATAAACTTCCGCAGGGCTGAATAATGACTTTTCGTCGATGGCAATAGTCCTGTTGGTAGCCGGAACCAGCAACTCAACAGGCGCGCGCTGAACGTAGTAGTCTTCCACGGCATCAACAGACGGAACATCCAGATCGGTTCGCAGCGAGGAATAGTAGAACTTGAAGCCTTCACGAACCTTCTCTGGCCAGATTTCCGATGGATAAGTGTCTGGTTCAGGAAACGCATGGCAGTTTCCGCAAAACATCCTGATGGCAACCTCCGAATTTGGTTGCAAAGCGACAGTGCTGGAATCCACCGAGGTTTCTGACTTGCATCCAACTGCAAGCAAACAAAAAAGACCCGCGCCAAACACCTGATATGAACAGATAGCATGAATCGCGGGTCTCATTGAATCGTTCCCTTTTAACCTGAATGACTTCAGGCTTAAAGCTTCTTGGCCATTGCAGCAGCCTTTTTCTTCAGCTGTGCTGGATCGCCGGTTTTTTCCATGTCATCCAGATCGGCAATTAACTCTACCGCCTTTGCATCGCCATTCGCCTTCATCCCCTCAAGCACGTCGCGTATGCTCATTGCTCCGCTGCCCAGCTCGCCGGATTTGGCCACTTCGTCCAACATGACCTTTAGAGGTGTTTCCTTTTGCTCGACATTGACCGGAGTATCATCTGTCGTTCCGCCCCCGCAACCGAGGACCACACTAAACAGCCCCATCATCGCGACACGACTGCATAAATTCATTTTGCGGCTCACGTTCAACTCCCTAACTGGTTAACTCGTTTTTTTGTAGCGGTAAATAACGCAGCCCACAGGCTGATATGCTTGTGGGCTGCGTTAGATTTTATGTCAACTCGATCAGACCAGCAATCAACTAGAATTCGCCAACCACTTCGCCCATGTTTGACGAGCCCAGCGACTGGTAAAGATCAAAGTCGATATTCTCACTGATAAATCGCACAGCTCCATCGCCGAGAAGGTGCTGACTTCCTCCCGTATGAACGCTACGGGTTGCCCAAACGCCGCGAGCATCGCCCGATCCACAACCACCGCACTCGTGGCCGTTGGGGTACTTCCAGTTCGGTGTAACAATCGTATTGACACCGGTACCACTCATCATGGGATTTCCCCACGACAACCCACGGTCGCTGCGGTGATCACCACCACCAGCGGCACAGGATTGGCCATAGGTTTCCATTTGAATTCGCGTCGGCTTCACAGGGTTGATACCTGCGAGACTTTGAGCTCGTGCAAAGTCGCCTCGTTGAACAACATAAGTTCCGTTGTCATTGTCACCAGTGGTCATTTCCGCGAATGCAATTGTGTTGGACGTACCATCGGTAATGTCGCGAATTCTTGTGGAATAACGTCGATGGAACATACCCTTAACGCGGTTTAGATCTGCTTCCCAACCGAAGTTAGGCCCCGTGCTGGCCCCATAGTTGTTAAAACCATCGTTGGAGCTGCCTGGTTTTGGGTCAGACGGACACTGAAAAGCTGCGAGCTTAGTTCTGAATAACGCCCGATTCGGATTATCATGCCAGTACACGCTCTGATCAACAAGGTTATACAGTGGAGCCTGGTCAATGTAAGGCAGGAACATTGTGTGAACGCTTAGACCACCCCACTCACGTCCCCAAGCGCCATCAGCTCCTCGATTTACGCCGTGCACAAGTTGCGGAAATGCTGAATGTACATCATGGTAGTTGTGCATAGCCAACCCGAGTTGCTTCAGGTTGTTCTTGCATTGTGTTCGCCTTGCGGCTTCACGGGCCTGCTGCACGGCTGGCAGCAATAGAGCGATCAGGATTGCAATGATGGCAATAACCACTAGTAACTCAATGAGGGTAAACCCTCTCTTCAGATTCAAAGACCGACGCACTGATGTTCCTTTCGACAAGAACTGTAAAATGAAAAGTGTCCTAACACTGTACACTTGAACATACATTAATTCTGGAAGAATGCTGTGTTTAAACAATGGGAAAAATAGGAAAATAAGCGGGTTTTTTTTTAAAACAAATCAGTTTTTCCCAACGAAAACGTTCTCTCCGTCACTTGGCAAATATGCCAAGAATACCCTACAGGTATCTTAGACGCGGTCCGGAAACTACAAATTTACAGGCACGCGGCGGAAGCAAGTGAATTCATGCATTCCCAAAGCCACTCACTTGTCGTGCTTGTATTGGGAAGTTCACTGGAGCGGTTTGGGACCGCTTTCAGGTTTGGCGTCACAACACAGCACAAAGCTGCCCCGCCGCAGGAACATCCGAAAACGTGGAATTGGAACACTCCGTCACAGGTTGTCCTTCAATAACATCAGGCTGTAGATCACGACAAAGCCGACCACACCGGTTCCTAGCCACAGCAGACTTTTCCCGATAACCGGTCGGTGTTGGCCAACCACCTCTGCAATAACTGCGACTACTGCGATCATCACAAACTTGAAGGTAACCATGCCGCGGATCCCCCACATTTGCAGAACCCAGCGAGCAATCGGATTGCTTTCGATCATGACGTTACGGGTACGACCTTCTGCGCTGTAACGCAGTATCAGATACGTCATGAACACGTCCAACGCGCCAATCAGAATAAACCAGCTAAGTTCGGTTTCATACAGCAGCGTCGATTTCTTACGTTTGCCCATGTGATTTGGTCTGTCTGTAACGGCGTCAAATGCCTTCGCAGATCAACGATAAGTCTCAGCAGTACATCCGGAACTACCATTTTTTAATTTTGCATGGTCCAGAGTCTGCGGCACTGAAACGAAGCTCCAACGTTATACCGATGAGCTCTACATTCTGTAAACTGACTGCAAATGTAGAAGTCACTGCAGGTTCGAAACGTCACTCACCAACGATTTTACAGCTCCGAAATTACCGAGCTGATTCGCAATGTGAAGTACCAGCATTTCAGCACGCTTCGGTCATTTTATTAATTGAAGCCCGTGTCCACGGCCCTCTACATCCGGCGAGTTCTAAAACAAGTAGCCACTGCCGTCTGAGTAAACTGCCGTCTGAGTAAATTGCAGGACCAGCTCCTTCTTTAATTTTCCAGAACCAGTTCGATAAAAGCCTTGGGGTAAAGGTTTAAGATCGCCAGACCTTATTCTGGCGTTATGAGGCTAATCTCTCGAACCTGGAGTCACCTTCATGCTGACGGGCTGGCCGTTTCGCAGAACTGTGATTTCAATCTCCTGACCGATCTTCAGGGCTTCGATCGCATACGTGTAGTCATAAATATTTTCGATGGATTTGCCTGCCAGGTTCACGATGACGTCGCCACCTTTTACGCCCGCCAAGTCGGCCGGGCCGCCCTTGGCCACGCCGGACAGCTGGACGCCTTTGGTATCGGATGCAGCGTAGTCCGGAATTGATCCCAGATAAGCACGAAGATTGGCCCGGCGTTGACCGTCGTTTGGTTTGGTCTGCATCACGTAATCCGGCATCTTTTTTTGACTGATCAAGTCCTTCAGCACGATACTCATGAATCGCGAAATCTGTGAGATGCCTTCATAGTTGATTTTTTCCGGGGTGTCTCGAGGCGTGTGGTATTCTCCATGATTGCCGGTAAACGCAGACAGAATAGGAACTCCGTGCAGAAAAAAGACGCTGGCATCGGTGGGAAGATAGCTGTCGTTCTGCAGTGTGATTGGCAGCCCGACGGGCACGTTCGCTTTTTCGATTATCTGCTGCCAGTTTGAGGATGAGCCGATGCCCTGCAGGACAAGTTTTTCCTGCAGGCGTCCAACCATATCCATATTCAAACATGCTGCGATGTACAGATGCAGGCCGCCTGTATTGGGTCCCGAGCGGTCATCATTTCCGGGCGACGCGGGTTTGTCTTTATCTGCCGATGTCTTATCTTTGTCTGAATCCGATTCAGATTTCGGTACAGTTTCCGCAGACGGTGCTTCGCCAAACGCAGCGGCATGTTGTGAAAACAACGTTTCCATTTGCTTGACATAGTGGCTGGACCCCAGCAGGCCAAGTTCTTCACCAGACCATGCCGCAAAGATGACATCGCGTTTTCCTTCCAGCTTGCCCGCATCTTTCGCTACAGACATGGCTTCAGCGATCTGCAGCATGGCGGCAACTCCGGACGCGTTGTCGTCGGCACCAAAGTGGATATTGGACTGCTCGTCGTCTTTTGCCAGCGAATTCGCGCTAGGGCCGGCACCAAGATGGTCGATATGTGCGCCGACGACCACGATTTCGTGAGCCGGAGTATCGTTGACCTGCAAACGTCCCAGCACATTGCGGCCGGTTTTCTTTTCCTGCTGAATGTCGATCTCCGCAGAAACCTGTAGCTCTTTTATCGGGAAGCCCATCGCTGGATCGCCCGAGTCCAATTTTGTCTGCAGAGCTGCCAGGTCTTTGCCCATCGATTTCAGCCAGCCTGCGGCAATGTCGTTGCTGACGCTGACAACCGCCAGACTGGTACCAGCCAGCGAACCATCAAACTGCAGTGGCACGAGTTCGTTTTTGACTTTGGGAGTCGGTCCACTGACCAGAATCAATCCGCGAGCTCCCAGGTCACGGGCTTTCATCGCCTTGAACCGCAGGCTGCTGAAACTGTTCATGTATTGACGACGTTCAGCAGAAATTCCTTCCGGCATAAACCGAAAGCACATGATCCATTTGTCTTTGACGTCCAGGTGCACGTACGAATCGAATTCTTCAAAACCGTTGCCAGCTGGAGCCTGTATTCCATATCCGGCAAAGACAACATCTGCCGCGTCAAACTGACCTGTCTTTGAAAAGACGAGTGGACGCCAGTCTTTGTTGAGTTCCAGTGGTTGTTTGCCAGCTGTCATTACATTGTTCGGGCCCGCCGAAACTCCGGACGTAAATTCGAATTCCTGAAACCACGTTTCGTTCTCGCCGGCCGGTTCAAGGCCCAGGGTTTCCAGATACAGGGCCACATAGTTGGTGGCAAGTTTTTCGCCTTTGGTTCCCGTCAGCCGACCCTGAAGCTGTGGGCGGCAAAGATATTCAACGTGACGCACCGCATCAGCCGGAGCAAAGTCAGCTCGCGTACCGGGAGCTCGGCCGGTGGCAGACTTTGCCATCGATTTACTGGACGTGGCTTCGGCCGGCGATAACTCCAGAAGCTTCAGAGCCTGTTGGTGATTCCATTCGGCGATGAAAATCTGTGACTGGCTGTTGGTGGTGCGATTTGTGGTCCATGACAGTTGTTTGCCATCCGGAGTAAACACGGGCAGGCCATCAAATCCCGGTGTGTAGGTAACTCGAACCGGTTCCTGTTTGCCTTCTCGATCAACGATGTAACATTCGAAATTTGCGAACCCATGTTTGTTAGTGGTGAAGATCAGATATTGACCGGAAGGATGGTAATAAGGAGCCCATGACATGACTCCCAGATTTGTCAGGCGTTTTTCCTGGCTGCCATCGATCGCCATGGACATGATCTCGGCGGTGGCACCGTTTTCTGAAAAGCGACGAAAGCAGATCTCTTTCCCATCGGGTGAAAAGAAGGGGCCACCATCGTATCCGGGCGAGTTCGTCAGACGTCGAACGTTGGTTCCGTCCGCATTCATGACATAGATTTCATTGGCCCATGCGGGATCTCGATCGAAGAGTTCCTGCTGTTCAGCGGACAGTTTGGTTTCGTACGCAGATCGATTGGAAGCGAACGCGATCAGTTTTCCATCGGGTGACCATGAACCTTCTGCATCGTAGCCCTTTGTGTTTGTCAAATTGCGATAATCGCCGGACGCCGTGTCGTATTCGTAGATGTCGTAAAACTCATCGTAGTCCCACGAGTAGCGTCGTTCTTTTCCCGATGCCCGCAGGTCGATTTCTTCCTGCTGTTCTTTCACTGCGTCTGGATCATCCTGAGTCGAAGCGAACATGACTTTGTTCCCATCGGGATGGATCCATGCACACGTCGTTTTTCCGGCACCTGTAGAAATCTGTCGTGTCACTCCGGAATCAAGATCCAGCAGGTAGATCTGAAAAAAAGGATTGCCTTCGTAGCGTTCGCTTTGGAAAACCATTTGTCGTCCGTCGGCGCTGAAGTAGCCTTCGCCCGCTCGACGACCTTCGTAGGTCAATTGTCGCGTGCGACTGAGAAGTCGTGCTTCCAGTTTGGCGGCGGCTGCGGGATCGGTCGCAGTGATGTCCTCGTCCTGAGCGATGCATAACGGCGAAACGCAGTTGGGAACACAGAACAGCACGGTCAGCAACAGTAACGGAAGTAAATTTTTCACCGGGTGGACTCCGCTTTATTGTGCGCCTCGAAAATTTGAGGCGGTCAAAACCTGAATGTTAAAACTTGAGGACTACAGAAGGTCAGAGGCCTGCAACGCCGCCAACGACCAGTGCTTGATTATAGGAGCTGCGATAACCGCTGCCACCTGCGCGACGATGCGTCTCAATTTCTGCGAGAATCACCCAGTTTCTGCAGTCCGCAAATCTTTGCTAATGCCTGTGGTTGTTACTGGCAGAAGAATGACTTTTGCGAGGCAAATGAGCGGCAGTTCCTGCTGAATACCAAAAAGTTTCGGCAACTTTGTTGACGATCTATGAAACGTCAGATGGAACCCAAATTCGGTTGCAGGCGTGAATCCCGCGGTTGTTGCCAGCATTGAATAATGCTTCGCAGAAAGGAAGTCATTATGCGAATAGAACGATTCGCTGCTATTGTGGCTCTTACAACGCTGCTTGCCAGTGGTTGTGCAACAGCCCGATCGCCGCACAGAAGCTCTGATCAACACGGCGCATTGGAAAGCTCCAGTGCGTCAGACAACTATCAGGCCGATCCGCCGATGCGAACAATGCCACAGCTGGACGCTCAGGGGCCTTTGCTACCTATTCCCGTACCACCTGCGATTGGAGTTTCGCATGTGAAGCAGGTGGGCTATTTCTCGGCAATCAGCTTCAGTAGGTATCTTGGCTACAAATCTGAATGTGCGAAGGAATCAACCCGCGTTTCACCTACCAACGAACCGTGTGCGACTGAACCTGACTGCGGCTGCTTTCAGAACAGTGGCTACCGCAGTTCGTTCAACATATTTGGAGGCTTCTGCCCCAAGAAGTCCGCGTGTACATCAGAGCCGACCTGCGGATCAATTGGTGTTCCCTGCCATCAAAACCCTGGTCGCTGTGCACCAGAATTCGGATGCGTACCGCATGTCAACTGCGTCCCGATGTACGGTCAGCCGTTAGCTGATTCTGATTGTTGTACCGATTCGGGGTGTAATTCAGATGGATGTTCTTCAAACAAATCGTGCCTGCTTCCGTCTATGAAGTTCCCGACCTTTAAGATGCCGACATGCAAGCTGCCTTCAATACGAATGCCTCGTGTACAGATGCCACACCTGAATTTTCCGAAAATGAAAATCCCAACGATGCCATGCTGCTGGAAAAGCCGTCTGGCGAAAAAATGCAGCAAATCCGAATGCGGCGACGCCTGCGTTGACGAAGGTTGCGGCAGCCATTCTGGCGCAGAGCCAATTCGGAAAAACGAACTGTGTCGTCCATCGCATGGCCTTTCTCCTCTGGCGGCACCCATGCAGGATCCGTTTGCCGGACAGGGGTCAGAAGATCAGGGACACCAGCCTGCACAGCAACAGCCATCTTCGACTCAGGCGGTACCGGAAGTGCCAGAACAAGCTCCCGCTCCGCCAATTCAGCAGATTCCCGGCGCCCCAGCCCCGCCGACTGCGTCTGTAGAAATACACCAGCCTGAAGTTGGTACACCTCAGGCCACGCAGGATATCCCTGCCGCTGCACAACCAGTCGACGTCACCAATCCAGTGCCTGTCGCACCAGCTTCTGCTGCTGAAGTGGTGCCTGACCAGACTTATGTTGAGCCCATCATTTGGCCTCGTCTGAAAGGTGCTTCAGATCCAGTGATACGTGGATCGGCGAAAGTCAATGCCTGGTCAACCAGCTGGCGAGTTCAATAGTTTCGCCTTCCGCGGCAGCTCTATTCCCGGAGCTACGAAAACAGTATCCCGAACGCCAGACGATGGTGTTCGGGATTTTTTTTTGGCATTATCTGAAACTGGATTTTCGATACACATTGTCGCATTACCGCGAGTCTGGAACGTTCATGCGTTCGACGCTATTGCGTCCCGAGACTGGACACGTAAATACAGGCCACAATGGTTTGCTGTGCGAGCAACCTCAGAAGCTGCAAGGTATAAGTAGAATGAAAAACGGAATGCTTGACTACATTTCAGCTCAGCTGGAGGAAATTCGTCAGCAGGGACTTTTCAAAGCAGAACGAACCATCGATTCGCCTCAGAATGCCGACATTCGCATGGCCGACGGTGCTCATGTTCTAAACCTGTGCGCGAATAATTATCTGGGTTTGGCCGACCATCCGGAAATCGTCAAGGCGGCTCACGAGGGGCTTGACCGCTGGGGTTACGGCATGGCTTCGGTCCGCTTTATCTGTGGAACGCAGTCCGTGCATCGCCAGTTGGAATCTGCGATCAGCGAGTTTCTGGGGATGGATGACACTATTCTTTACAGTTCGTGTTTTGACGCCAACGGAGGATTGTTTGAAACGCTGCTGTCCGCTGAAGATGCCATCATTTCTGACCAGTTGAATCATGCCAGTATCATTGACGGTGTGCGTTTGTGTAAGGCTCAACGCTATCGTTACCGCAACAACGATATGGCCGATCTGGAAGAACAGCTGAAGCAGGCTCAGTCCGCCAGATTTCGATTGATTGCCACGGATGGAGTCTTTTCCATGGACGGCTATCTGGCCAACCTACCGGCTATTTGCGATCTGGCAGATAAGTACGATGCCAGTGTAATGGTAGATGATTCTCATGCTGTCGGCTTTACTGGAGCCAACGGTCGCGGCACTCATGAACACTTCAATGTCATGGACCGCATCGACATTCTGACGGGAACGCTTGGGAAAGCGCTCGGCGGAGCCAGCGGTGGTTACACGTCGGCTCGAAAACCGATTGTGGATCTGCTGCGTCAGCGTTCTCGGCCGTACCTGTTTTCAAACACTCTGGCACCACCGATTGCTACGGCCTCGCTGCGGGCACTCGAGTTGCTGAAGGAATCAGGCGACCTGCGAGAACAATTGCGAGACAACACGCGTTGGTTCCGCAAGGCGATCTCGGCTGCTGGTTTCCGGATTCTGGAAGGGGAGCATCCTATCATTCCAGTGATGATCGGCGATGCGGCGTTAGCGACAAAGATGTCGAACGAACTTCTTGTTCGAGGAATCTACGCCGTCGGCTTTTCGTTTCCGGTTGTTCCCAAAGGAGAAGCTAGAATTCGTACTCAGATGTCGGCCGCTCACAGTCGAACTGATCTGGAAAAAGCAGTTGCCGCCTTCACGGAAGTCGGCCACGACCTCGGCATTATCTAGTGCCCAGCCGCCTCGGCGGGCGATGGCGTGGTGCATCGGCATGTGTTGAACATTGCTGAAACGCCGAGTGGGCGCTACATCATCGTTGCAGCGGTTAGCACAGGCTGGCGTCGCCTGCGTGTGAGGCGTCAACCGTGTGAACCACGTCAACCGTGTTTACCCGCTTGTTCTTTGAGTCGGTGCTGAAATCGCCAATTCACAAACATGCGGCACGAGCAAGTGAATCCAGTCATTGCGAAATTCACTTGCTCGCGCGTCGTGCTTGTATTGAAAAATTGGCGGGAGCAGCCTTCGGACCGCTTTAAGAATACGACGCTGTTTTTCGCAACATGGATCTGCGGATCTGAGCCGTCTTGGCGGGTCAGGACGAAATTTATTGAACGTTGCGACAACGTCAAGCGTGTGATTTTGTTGCGGCCCGGTCCATTTCGGCCCAGATTTATCAGGTTGTCGCGCCTTTGAGTGTATTGAAGGCGGATCTGAGCAGTTCTTCTGTTTGTTCGAAACTGATGCAGCCGTCGGTGATGGACACGCCGTATTCCAAAGTACTCGGGTCGGAACCAAGATTCTGCTGACCGGCCTTCAGGTTACTTTCCAGCATCAGACCGACAATTGTGTCGTTGCCGGCGGCTCGCTGTCGAATCACGTCGTTCCACACAAGTGGCTGCTGCGTGTAATCTTTGTTGGAGTTGGCGTGACTGCAGTCCACTACAAATCGTGGTGGTAGATTGGCTTCTCGCAACATCCGGCTGGCTTCGGCCAGGTTTTCCGCATCATAGTTAGGCCCAAGGCGTCCACCACGCAGAATTAAATGTCCCATATCGTTACCGACTGTATTGACGATGCATGTTTTGCCATCGTTGTCGATTCCCAGAAAACAGTGTTCGGCGCGAGAAGCCTTCATCGCATTCACGGCCACTTCCAGGCTGCCTTCCGTGCTGTTTTTGAAACCAACCGGCATCGAAAGCCCGCTGGACATTTGACGGTGCGTTGGAGATTCGGTTGTGCGAGCACCGATGGAAGCGAGCGTGATCAGGTCGGCAATGTATTGTGGTGTAATGGGTTCCAGCATTTCAGTGGCTGCAGGAACGCCTGCCTGATTCACTTCCAGAAGAATCTGTCGAGCAAGATTCAGGCCTTGCGCCATGTCGAACGTATCGTTCAGGCCAGGGTCGTTAATCAGCCCCTTCCAGCCGACGGTTGTACGAGGCTTTTCGAAGTACACACGCATCACAACAACAATGCGTTCCCTGACTTCTTTCGCGAGTGCTGCCAGCTTATGAGCGTATTCAATGGCGATGTCGCGATTATGAATGGAACACGGTCCCACCACGGCAATCAGACGATAATCTTCGCCCTTGAGTATTCGCTTAACGGCTTCGCGAGATTCGTAAACGAACTTGCCTACTTCCGGTGTGACCGGGTACCGCAGTTTCAGTTCGGCAGGAGACGTAAGCGGAATATTTTCCCGTACGTTGACATCCTGAAGTTTTGGGTACTCACTGGTCATGACCGCGTTCTTTCATATTTCAATACCACTAACACCAATTGTGTCGTAAACACAACCAGCGCTGTTTGTGGCGTTATATCGTATATTGTTAAGCCGCGAATATTTTTCAGTAATTCAGTCTGCACCAGACATTACCATTAGTTACCGAAAAAAATCCTGACGCCTTTGCGTTCTTTGCTGTTGTCTAAATGGTCTGCCGCTGAACATGAAACGCGCGTGAAAGGCCGAAGCTTCATTCGCGAGTTCAATTCAGTTCAACCCGCTGTGCCTTTGAACTGTCATCGACACCACCCTGTTCAGATACAACAGACTCTAATCTGCCGTCATTGCAACCGTTGTAAAACGGTCGCCAGTATTCAGCAACCTAGGCTGTCGATCAATCTAAGCCTTCCAAAACGCAAAATTGGCGAACAATTCGCGAATTTGGCAGCGTTGATTGAGCGTCTGTCCGAGAACTAGTACCGAAATGCAGACTTCCCGGTACAATTTCGAATGCAGGAACCGTTAACGCTGCACCCCGCCTCGACCGTTGATCTCTGAGGCTTGTGGATTCAAGCAATCATTTTACGCGTTTCCAATCAAAGCGAATTCCTGTGCGGAATGTTTCGGGAAAAATCTGATGTCAGCAGGAAGTTTTTCGCAGACGCGGCAGATTCGTCAGATATTAGAGTCATGTCGACGACAGATTTTGCAGCATACTCTGCTTGTTGGCACCGCGACGTTGTTGATTACTGTCGCAGTTGGTCTTCTGGCCGCGGGTCTGCTTGACTATTTACTGGGACTATCGGCGTGGCTTCGTGTGTTTACGTTAGCCAGTTTTGTGGGCGTCGTGGGCTTTGTGGCTTGGAAGTTTCTGATCGCGCCATTAAAGTCGGCCATTCCATTAAATCAGTTGGGGGCTGTCGTTGACCTTTCCTGTCCGGAACTTAAAGAAAGTCTGGCAACGCTGATTTCGATTCAGCGTCCGGAAGCCTCGGCATCGGAGTCCGGATCGGCGGTAATGCGGAATCGGCTGCAGCAACAGATTTCTGAACGACTTGGTAATGTTGACAGCCCGCAGTTTGTTGATGGCGGA
The DNA here is from genome assembly GCA_041689795.1 of Fuerstiella sp. Lineage (GTDB taxonomy): Bacteria > Planctomycetota > Planctomycetia > Planctomycetales > Planctomycetaceae > Fuerstiella. The sequence continues at coordinate 17,703 of JBDNFN010000092.1, forward strand.
AAGATGGTCAAACGCTGCGGTACGGCGGCCATTTGTCTAACCGCACTTCTGCTGCCCGTGGTTTTTTGGCCGTCCGGTTCAAACCTGCTAATGCACCGGATGCTGAACCCCTTCGCAAATCTGGCGACCGCAACGAATCTATATTTCGAAGTTGCAGATGGCCACCGCACAGTGGCTCGTGGCAGCACGGTGACGATATCCGCATCACCGGCGTGGCGTACAGGGTCGACAGGCGAACGCCCCGAACTTGTGAAGTTGGAACTGATTGCGTTGAACGCCCAAAAGGAATCGCTGGCAATGGCGTTCGACGAAGTTGGCGGCAGTTACACAATCGACCTTGCCAGAATTGCCGAGTCCGTTCAATTTCGAATCTACGGTGGCGGCGCGACTACTCAGATCTTTGCCTTGAATGTTGTGGATGCTCCGCAGGTGACGGCCGCCGTGATGACCGTGACACCTCCGACTTACATCGGTCGGGCGATCGAGCGCTTTGACGGGATGCTTGGGGATATGCCGGTTTTCGAACGCAGCAGAATGGAGATTCTGCTGGAGTTCAATAAGCCCGTTGCTTCAGCGGCGTTGGTCTGGAACCGACGTGACGCTCGCCCAGCGACAGATACTCAATTGTTTGATCGTGAGTTCGACAATATCACTGGCGAAGAACTCGTTACCGAGAAAGATCTTCTGAATATGGATCCCGATGCACCGCTGCCGCCGGAACGGGAACCTTTGGCAGTTCGTGTCGAAGGCATTTTGTCGCAGGATGGTCAGGCAGCCGTGTTTAATATGCTGGCCGACGTCGGCGGCGATTTTGTGTTTGAAGTGCTGGACGAACACAAACTTAAGAACCTGTCCGAACCCGATCGCATGATCACTGTAGTGTATGACAGCCCGCCGAAACTGCAGGTCAGTGGTGTGCGAGCAGGCGACCGCTTCCGCCCGGAAGATGTTCTGCCGGTAAACTGTCTGGTGACGGACGACATCGGGATTGGTGATCTGGAATTGCATTTTTATCGCAACGAAGACGTTGCCAAAATCATGCCCGCTCTGGATTTTGATCGCGGGGCTACCGAAGTGCGACACAGCTTTCGGTTGTCGCTGGCAGATCTTGGCGTAGTTGAAGACGACAAAGTAACCTTGCGAGTTCGCGCAGCGGACGAACGGCCCGAACCAGGGCCTCAGCAGGTCTGGTGGAACGAAGTCACGATAACAATCGATGGCGATGCGGAAGCGGCGGGAGCTAGAGCTTTAGAGCAGCAGACCCGCGAAATGGTGGACGCTCTGAAGCAAATTGAAGAACAGCTTCGGAAGGATACTGATAAGGCCAACGACCTGAAGGAACGAGCTGCGACGGAATGGACGGATGAGTCTCGCGAAGAAGCCGAGGCGCTCAGTGAAAAAGAGCAGCAACAGGGTCGCCTGCTGGAAGAAATCACAAAGGAAGTGGCAACTCATCCGATGATGAAAGCCGCCGCCGAAAAGCTGCAGCAGCTTAGTTCGGAAGTTCGCGACAAGCTGCCTGAGGTTCTTGACAAAGCGGTTGATGGAGACCGTCAGGATGCTGGCGAAGCCTTGCAGGCGTCCGCGGAAAAGCTGGAAGAGGTGCGTCGCGAACTGCATCAGGAAATCGAAACAATTGAAGAGATCGCTCGGTTGGAACAGAAGCTTTCGGAACTGAATCGCCTGGCTTTGGATGCTGAGCAACTGGCGGCTGATTCGCAGCAGTTAGACGACGATCGAAAAAAACCGGAAGACAAGCCCGAAGAAATCGATGACCAGCAATGGAATCAGGAACTGGACCAGCGCCAGCAGGAATTAAGTCAGGAACGCGCAGAACTCAGTGAAGATCTGGAACGCCTGTTAAGGGAAGAACGCGAACTATTGGAAGCCGCTCAACGAGCACAAAAAGAGCGGCTGGATGCGATCGCCGCAGAGGCGCGCGAGCTGGCTCGCCGAGAAGAGCAAGTGGCCGAAGGTGTTTCCGAAGAAGCGCGAGAAGCGGGGCTGGCTGCTCGACAGGTTGCAGATGACCTACAGGCCGTTCAGAAACAGGCTGAGCAGAAAAATATGGCCCGCAGCGATCAGGGAATGCCAACCAACAGCACCGACCTTCAGCCGCTACAGAAAGCTGTTGACGAATTGCGACAGGGAAATCTGGCCGAGCCGCGAGATAACGTAGATCAGGTTGCCAGCGAATTGGCAAAGGACCAGCAGACCGCAGATGTTACTCGTCAGCTGAATGACATCAGCGACCGAATCCAACAATTGCGTCAGGATCGCAATGCCAGCAAGCCTCGGGACTCCGCAACAGAATCTGCAGACGGAATGCCGACGGAACCGTCTGATACTCAGGCAGCGCACTCGGAAAAAAATCAAATAAAAGGCGCGCAGCCGCAGGGTGGGATGCCTGCAAAACAACAGCCGGATCAAGACGCAGCGGCAGCGAACGCGGGGCCGGTTCAAGAATTGTTAGGCCGAGTGAACGCACTGGCTGACGCAACGCAGGCGGCAGCTGACTTAGTTAATGCTGACCCCAACACAAGCGAAGGTGCTCGGCAGAGTGCTGTAGAAGCGGCCGAAAAGGCACAAAATGGAAGTGAAGAAGCGGCCGCCGGAAAGTTTGCAAAAGCGGCTGATCAACTTCGTAACGCGGCAAAGTCCGCGAGCAGTAGTGCTGATCAATTGCAGGCTGATGGTTCGCAGCAGGAAGATCTGCCGAATCAGGTACAGGGCGTTCGCGACGAACTGAATCGCATGGCCGACGTGATGCAGAGCATGCAGCAGGACAACAGCTCTCAGGCGATGGCTCAACAGCAAACTCAAAAAGATATCGCTCGTCAAGCTTCGGAGCTGCCTGAAAAGCTTCGCGAACTGGCTGAACGTATGGCGATGGATGCTCTGGAAATGCAACCAGAAAGCCAGCAGGCTCAGAACGCTCAGCAGGTTGCTGAACAGGCTCAGCAGTCCAGCCAGCGGGCGTCGTCAGAACTGCAGCAGGGACAACTTCAGCAAGCCGGAAAATCAGGCGAACAGGCGGCCGATCAGCTGAAACAGATAGCCGACATCGCTGAAAACGCAGGTCAGCGGCCGGGTGAGAATCAATCACCCATTCCCACAGAGGTCGGCGAAAGCGTAGCCGATGCACTGCAGGATTTGGAACAGGCGGCTCAGGCCATGCAGCAGTCAGGTCAGTCGAAAGAATCGGGAGAAGCCGGTGAACAGGCTGAGCAGTCAACAAACGATCAACAGGGCCAGCCAGCGGAAGTCGATCAGTCAGCCGCCGCCACGGGGCAGCCTGGCGAACAGGGACCGGACGGTCAGCCTTCTGAGAAGGGCCAGGGCGAGCAGGGGCCAGCCAAAAGTGGTAAGCAAGGAAAACCGTCCGGGAGCCAGCAGCTTAGTGCGGCTGCGAAAGCTTTGGCTCAGGCAGCTCAGGATGCTTTGCCCGGGCAGTTCAACCCTGGTCAGATGCCGGAAAGCGGCGAGCCGTCTCAGGCCGGCCGAGACGCCATGGGCAACGCTGCTTTGTGGGACGGCAGGGTTCCCGACGATGCCGGAAAAGGACGTGAATCACGTAACTGGGGCCAGCAGAACGAAGAGCTGGAAACCGAAACGTCAGACACAGCCGGTGTTAGTCACGATAGTGAGTATCAGGCACTAATTCGCATGTACTTCCGCGAAGTCGCCAGAGCAACAGCGAGTGAGTAATACTCGAATGGCGAGCATTGCAGCAACGGAATTTAGTTTTTGCGAGAGTGCAGCTTTAGAATAGCGGCGGCGCTTACCGCGGAAATGCTGCACAGGATCAGGATTGAATATGGATAACCGACGCTTGCCTGCAGGCTGCCCAGCAACGATGTAGACCATGCTTCACAGGCGTTTGTTGCCGCCATGAAGGCCGTGAATTGTGTTGCTGCCAGACCGGGCGTCGTCATGTTCATTAGCCAGCTGTACATGGCAACAGTAAACCATCCGATGCTGATTGCGACCAAAGAAAGTAGCACAAGTAAGTGCATTCCTTTCTGCTGCTGCATAAAAATGTCGCTTGCGGCCAGGCTTGCAACGACCAGCAGGTTTATGGTCAATGCGGTCACCAGAAATTGGGTGCTGGAAAATCTTTTAGCTCGATACCCGGCCAGCAGGGATCCGACAATCATGCCTCCAATCATCATTGTCGAAGAAAATTCACCTACCTCGATCTTGCTGTAGCCGCGATCAATTAAAAATGGGCCAAGTACAGCTTCCAGCGATTTGAAGGCCGCCGGAGCGAAGCATGCAAACAGCAGCCCGGCCCAGATACCGCCAGATCGAATAGCGCGAAGTTGTTCGCGAAACATCAATTGCAGCCGTTGGGTGAATCCGTGTTCTTTTGCTGCGGATGCCTCTGCGGCGGTGTTTGATTTTTCGCTGGCAAAACACAGCAGAATCGCAGACATCAGAATAATGCCGATCAGGATGCCGACGACGGCAGAAAAGCCAACCCACTGTTCAAGCACCAAAGCGCCGCCGCCCATGGCAGCACGCCCCACCAGAACTCCGCACTGCATCCAGCCATTCAGTGATGTGCGTTCATCAGGACGAGACTGTTCAACGCACAACGCATCGATGGACAGATCCTGAGTGGCAGCGCAGAAGGCGTGTAGTAGCAGCCAGCCGGCCATCTGAGAAAACTGTGTCTGAATGTCGAGCCAAATCAAGGGCAGCAGGCTGAGTGCCATCAAAGATTGACTTACCAGAATCCAGTGTTTGAATCCCCAGTGATTGCCTCGCAGCAAATCAACCAATGGAGCCCATAGAAATTTGAGTGTCCACGGCAAAATCAAAGCCGCCATGAGCCATGTGATTTGTTGGACCGGCAATTCGAGTGTTCGCAGTCGAGTTGGTAAGCCGAGCCAGATAAATCCAACAGGAGCACCTTCGCTAAGGTACAGCAGTCCAAACAGAAGTTTCCGTCGCCGTGGCGTCGCCAGAAAATCCATAGTGATGGTCAATTCAATGAGCCAAAGTGATCTGACGGGCGTGGCATTTAAGTGCTCGCAAGCGTTGGAGGCCTTGGTGAAACCATCAGACTTCGTTCGGGGCGGAAAGTAGAATTATTCCGCTGTGTACACAGCTGCAAATCCGATGTCGGCCTCCAGAGCTTCGTCGGCATCTGTTCTTCGAGCCTCGATACGTATGCCATACGACTGGCGAACCGGTACTTTCAGTCGCAGAGTACTGTCATCCACACACTCGCATTCAACTTCGGGCGTGCCGGGCAACGGTGGTGAGAACGGAATGTGCAGGTTGGCTCGCTTTTGCCCTTTGTCAAATCGAATCTTCATCACACCTTCTACAAGTTCACTGCCGTCTTCCGCTTTGGTTCGCTGAATAGCGGTCGCTTCGCCTTTTGTTCGTGTCGATGTTGTCGACGATGCCTGGATGGATTCTGTTGTTGCAGAAACGTCTGGCACAGACGTTGAGGAACGTTCCACAACAGAGTTTGGTTCTGGCTGATCGTAGCGACTTGCCGTTCGCGAAGTTCCTGAAGGACGTTCGCTGCGAGTTGTATCAGGCGTTGTTGGCGGTCTGGTTTCCAGCACAGCTTTAGGCTGGTTGGCGAGTTTCTGAACATCGCTCTGTCTGGCAGATTTTGCTAATTGACTGGCGGCCGTGTAGGCGACGGGAATGCCAAACAGACTTGCTCCGGTCTGCAGACTGGACGTTAAAGAAGCTGGCGGGGCTGCTGTGTCTTCAGCCGCATCGCTACGCAGATTTTGAGGCCGCTTAGATGGTGTCGGCACTTGCGATTGCTGTGCCACATCACGCTGTTCGCGGCGATAGGTTTCGCGCGATGAGTCTTCGGCGCGAGTAGCCGGTGGGACAGGATTCGACAGTTCAGCAGGACGTCTTTTATGTGAAACCGCCGGGCCGGTTGCCGTTGTCTTTAGAGGTGATTGATAGGCCGATGGCTGCGATGTCGATGGTGTTACAGGTACGTTAAAATCTATTGAATTCGTCTTGGCAGAATCAGCGATTCGCGAGGTTGGTGTTTTAGTTGCTGATTCAGACGCTTGCGTGGCAGATGTCAGACTATAGGCTTCGGACAGACTTCTGGCCGTCCGCGATTGCAACGTCAGACTTTCTGCGTGTCGGCGTGCGTTAGATCGATAGCGGAGTGGGGTTGGTTTCTTCGATTCTTTACGCGCCAGTTGATTCTTCAGCAGGTGACCTGATTCGGGACTGTGAAAGGGGTACTGAGCAGCTGTCGATACCGTTGGAAGCTGCTGCTGAGCACTTGGTTGATCATCAACACCAGCCTGCTCTGTTCGCTGACGTTCGGCATTTCTTTGCCGTCGAGTCGTTGGTTCTGGAGCGAGGTTTTGACCGGACAGAGAATTTACGGGCGGCGCTAAGGTGGTTCGATGTTTTGCTGGCCGTTGTTCGGTGCTTTTAGAAGGCCGTGGTTTTGCTGAGCCATCCGCATTCCTAGCGCGAGGTGTGTTGTCCTGCGAATAGTCTAAGGCAGATCGGTATCCGGAATCCAAATCCAGTGGGGCGTCATCCAGCAGGCCAAGGTCGAAATCGGATCCCAGGATATCGTCGACTTCTGAGACGACTCGACGTTCGGGAGCGGACGATGTTGTTCGCCTGACCAGTTCGCGGTTTAGATAAGAACGCGGTGCGAGCGAAGGCCGCTCTCCGTCGGCGACGACTGTTGAAAGGTCGTTAAACGTAAACCAGCTGGCGTTTGGGTCCATGACGGTGTGCGACATACGGTCAAAGGCCGGCAGAGGCACCACGTAAGAATGACGTCCTCGGGGAACGCCAAAGAACTCATCCGGCACATGGCTCAGGATGGCAATAACAACCAGCAAAAAAATAGCTAGGGCCAGCCACCAGCGCAGTGGTGATTCAAACGGCATCAGGCAAAACCCAATGACGGGCGGCGGGAACAGTGTTGCGGCCGCAGCCAGAAACAAAGACGGAGATTCGGCCGTCGTTCGTTGATTGGGATTGAACAGCATCCACGCAAATACGCCGACGAATGCCCCAAAGGCGGCCAGCAGAAACGCGATGGGTTCGGCGGCCGTGGAACGGAAGGTTCCGGTTTGCTGAGCATTCCACAGCAGCAAAGCGGTGCCAACCAGGAATCCCCACGCCATCAGTGCGATGACGCGTCGAGAACGCGAGACGCGTGAATGCGGTGACTTGTCGCTCATGGCTCCGTGCCTTTTTTCTTGTTCCATTCCCTGCAGTGTTGAAAAAACTGCAGTGTTGAAAAAACCGCAGTGTTCAACAGATCAGCCACGGCCATCGGGCAAAGAAAACCGCCCACTGAAACCAGCGGGCGGTTAAAAGAACCAGTTTAGCTGACGGCCTTTTTCAGGGCGTCGACCATATCAGTCGCTTCCCATGTGAATTCAGCTTCGCTGCGACCGAAGTGACCACCGTGAGCCGTGTGGCGGAAAATCGGGCGTCGCAGTCCAAGGTGTTCGATAATTCCCTTGGGAGTTAACGGGAAGATTTCCTGAACAGCCTTCTGAATAGCTTCTTCAGCAGCGGTTGATGTGCCGTTTGTGTCGACTCGAACGCTAACCGGAGCGGCCACGCCAATGGCATAGGCCAGTTGGACTTCGCATTCGGTAGCCAGGCCGGATGCAACAATATTCTTGGCAACGTAACGACCCATGTAAGCGGCCGATCGGTCTACCTTGGTTGAATCCTTGCCGGAAAACGCTCCGCCGCCATGACGACCCCAGCCGCCGTATGTGTCGACAATAATCTTGCGTCCTGTCAGGCCGGTATCGCCGTGAGGACCGCCAACCACAAATCGTCCGGTTGGGTTGATGTGATATTTGGTGTTGTCGTCAAGCAGATCGTTAGGAATGGCTTCTTTGACAACGTTCTTTACGTAGTCGTAGATTTCTTCCTGAGTCACGTCCTCAGAATGCTGAGTCGAAACCACGATGGCATCGATGCGAACGGGTTTAGCTCCATCGTATTCAACGGTGACCTGACTTTTGCTGTCCGGTCGCAGCCAGTTTACGTCACCCTTCAGGCGTTTTTCAGCCAGCAGGTTGATGATTCGATGTGAAAATGCGATGGCAACCGGCATCAGTTCCGGTGTCTGATTGCAGGCATATCCGAACATCAGGCCTTGGTCTCCGGCACCTTCTCGGTCAACGCCCATGGCGATGTCGGCGCTTTGACTGTGCAGTGCGCAAAACACGTTGCAGCTGTCAGCGTTGAAGCCGATGTCGTCGCTGGTGTAACCAATTTCACGGATAACCTGGCGAGCCACTTCGACGTAATCGACTTTGGCCTCAGTGGTGATTTCTCCGGAAAGTACGACAAGGTTTGTTGTGCACAGAGTTTCGCAGGCGACGCGAGACATTGGATCCTGTGTCAGCAGGGCGTCAAGAATTCCGTCAGACACCTGATCCGAAACTTTGTCCGGATGTCCCATGCTGACTGATTCGCTGGTGAAGAAATAGTTTGCCATCTTCTGCATCTACCCTGACTGAATTGATCCGAGATAAAGGTTGAAAACGAGTATCCGAGTCGCCGACGGACTTACAAAGGCTTCACGAAGCTATGCCCGTTGGAATGCAGGGATCTCACGTAGCCCCACAGAAATCTCCCCGCAACGCAGCAATTGCTGCGTACTCCAGCCTTAATTGGCCAGTTTCGCGAGTCTTTCCAGTTTGTGGCTCGGCGGAGTTTAGGCAAGCCGAGAATTGCCCACAACACAGAACGTCACTACGGATACCCGGTTTTTTAATCTGAGACACGATTTTCGCCGTGGAAAATGCCGCAGCATGACGATTCGCCGCATCTACGCCGCTATCTGGTTGAGTTTTTCCACGTTATATCGCTGAACGCGCTCTTCCGTAATTTGCAGCACAGAGCACCTTCGGGGGTCAGCCGTAGATAAAGCGTGACCGAAAAGTGGGTTTGCGATGGCGGCGAAACTTGTCGAATCGGATATGCTTGTCACACTGCCCGCTCAGACCCCATCAAGCAATCACTGAGGAATATTCATGCCTGTCTCTGAACTGGCCTACAAACGCGTTTTACTAAAGATCAGCGGAGAAAGTTTTTGCCGTGAAGGCGAAACCGGAATCGCAATGCCTGAATTGTCCAGTATTTCTGAACAGATCAAGGAGGTAGTCGAATTGGGTGTGCAGTTGGCGATTGTATGTGGCGGAGGCAATATTCTTCGCGGCAAACAGTTTGCAGAAGCGAGTGACACGATTATTCCCTCGACCGCTCATTATATGGGAATGTTAGCAACGGTAATTAATGCCCTGGCGCTGCAGGATGCTCTGGAAAGCGTTGGCGTGGCCACTCGCGTTCAAAGCGCGATTCGCATGGAAGGCGTTGCCGAGCCATTTATTCGTCGTCGCTGTATCCGCCACCTGGAAAAAGGGCGCGTCGTTATTCTGGCGGCTGGAACCGGCAGTCCGTTTGTCACAACCGACACAGCGGCCGCCTTGCGAGCTCGGGAAATCGACGCCGACATTGTCCTGAAAGGCACCAAGGTTGACGGAGTTTATTCTGATGACCCAATGAAGAACCCACACGCGGTTCGTTACACGGAAATTTCCTATAAGGAAGTGATCGCCCAAAATCTGCAGGTCATGGATGCTCAGGCATTTCATCACTGCATGGAACAGAAGCTGCCGATCATCGTGTTCAACTACAAGAAAGTTGGCAACATTCTTAGAGCCGTGACGGGCGATACGATTGGTACTCGAGTTAGCGCAGAAGGCAAAAGCGGCGCTTAGCCGTTTTAATCAGACGCACCGTATATAAGCCAACTCAATAAGGGAGGTCTGCTGAATGAACTCCTTTTTGTATTCAGGATTTCGCCAGAAGTCGACCGCCGCATCATTTGAGACTCGTTTCCGAGCGACCAAAATCTATTGCTGCCGGTAGCTTCAGGCTGATTGCCGTTACTCCGACTAACACAACGGCGACTAAGACAACGGCAACTTAGTTTTCAGACCAAATGGCTTACAACCAGGCGCCGGCAGCGAGAGAATCCTTCATTAACTAAAAAGACCTCTCGACGGCGCTGCGTGTTGTCAGAACAATGGCTTGACAAATTTCAAACAGGGGATTTTCCGCAACCGCAAGCCGCGGTGCTGCACGGAGATTTTGCAAACTCGATTCTCTACGACGCTAAACATCATGACCAGTTCGCTTGTTATTGAAAGCAGTTCAGAAGGTGACACGCAACAACTGGGGCAGCGCTTTGCGGCGGCTTTGGTTCCGGGCATGGTGGTCGCACTGAATGGGCAGCTGGGATCCGGTAAAACCAATCTGGTTCGTGCCGTGTGCCAGGCGTTGGGGGCCGATGAAAATCAGGTAAACAGTCCAACATTTGTGCTAATGCAGACTTATTTTGATGGTCGTATTCCCGTGATGCACTTCGATACTTATCGCCTGGCGGATGTTGACGAGTTTCTGGCGATCGGCGGCGACGAATATCTGACAGACTCGGAATTTGTCTGCTTTGTGGAATGGGCTGAACGAATTTCTGAAGTTCTGCCTGTGGATCACCTGATTGTCGATATCGAACAAACGGGCGAAATGTCTCGAAGATTTTCATTTATCGCGACGGGTATTCGCAGTGCGGAAATTGTGTCTGCGTTACGAAACTGTTGTAGCCGGAATTCTTAGCAATCATGGCTGATCCGCGTCAAAGCCGATGTTGACGCGGATTCTGGTTGCGGAGACAATGGCGGTGCATTTGGATGTGCAATGGCTGACCGGGCACGATGTCTGGTCAGGCTGAAATAGATCGCCCGTTCGGGCAGGATGCCTGGAATGATTCCAACGACTTTCAGTCTGCAGCAGTTGCTGCCGGACGCGCGGATTATCGGAAGCGAAGACATTGCGGTCTCGCAGGTTCAGTCAGACAGTCGCAGCGTCTCACCCGGAGATGTCTTTGTTGCTGTGTGCGGGACGCAGTCCGATGGCCACTTTCATATCGCCGATGCCGTAACTCGCGGCGCAGTGGCGGTCATTACAGAACACGAAGTCAGCTCGGTTAACATTCCTCAGGCCATCGTAGCGTGTTCTGCAACCGCGTTTGCGAAACTCAGCATGTTGCTGCGAGTCGGTCCACAACCTCCGGTGACTTTGGCTGGAATCACCGGGACGAATGGAAAAACGACAACCGCCTGGATGGTTCGATCCATACTTGAGGCGGCCAGGCTGAGAACCGGAATCGTTGGCACTATTGAAACCAGCGATGGAATTAACAGCTGCCCGTCAACAATGACGACGCCTTCGGCCGATTTTCTTGCACGGCAAATGCAGAAAATGGTCTTTCATGGCACGTCCCACTGTGTGATGGAAGTCAGCAGTCATGCGCTGCATCAGAAACGCTGTGCAGCACTAAAGTTTGCCGTCGCCGCTATTACTAATATTACTCATGATCATCTGGACTATCACCAGACCCTGGAAAAATACAGCAGTGCGAAAGCATCAATCGCCACACTGCTGCACACTGATGCTCCGTTGCTGATAAATGTGGACGACGAAGGCTGTCGGCAGATTATCGATCAGCTATCGAATGTTCCATTGGTTACCTACGGCATCGATTCTGAAGCCGCCGAACTTCGCGCCACGGTATTGTCAAAGACACACCGTTCTCAGCGTATCTGCGTGCATTTGGCTCAGGGCGACGCAGAAGTTCGATTGCGATTGATTGGGAAGCACAATGTTTCAAACAGCCTGTTGGCCGCGGCGATCGCTGAGCAGCTTGGAATTCGAATCAGGGATATTGTGACGGGGCTTGAAGCATTGACATCCGTACCCGGACGGCTGGAACGAATCGATGAAGGTCAATCGTTTCAGGTGCTGGTGGATTATGCTCACACCCCCGACGCTCTGGAACGCAGCATTGCCACGATCCGGGATTTCGTGCCGGGAAAACTGATCTGTGTGTTTGGTGCAGGCGGTAATCGTGATGTCAGCAAACGCCCAGCGATGGCAGCAGTGGCATCGTCTGCGGATCTGTGTATTGTCACCAGCGACAATCCTCGCGATGAAGACCCGATGACGATTCTAAATAACATCGCAGCTGGATTTCCTCGACAGACAAAGTTTGAACTGGAAGTCGATCGGCAGCAGGCCATCCTGCGAGCCTTTCGCATGGCCGAGCCAGGCGATGTTGTATTGCTGGCAGGCAAGGGGCACGAAAATACTCAGGAAATCGCCGGACGCAAACTGAGCTTCGATGACCGGGATGTTGCTCGCCGGTTGCTGCGGCTTTCCGGAGCCAGCAATGTGGCAGAACTGCAGCCCGTGTTTTCAATGCATCGATCAGCGTAAACAGGTTATCACGGTCTGACAGACACAGGTTCACGAATGAGGCGTAAAAAACTGCCGAAAGCAAACGTGATGTCTCAGGTGAATCAAAAGTCGTTGGGTGATCTGAATCACAAAAAGCGGTTTTTGTCAGATTTTCAGCGATTGTCGTCTTCGTTAAACCCTGCCGGTTGTTCTCAGCAAGCCGGACGAATGTCCTAACAAATGATCAACTTCGGCTTAACAGAGCGTTCCGTCTGCGACGATCTTTTCCAACGACAGGGTCAACCGGACTGCGGCAGATTCTGCCGTGTTTCTGTTCACCATCTGGTTATGTCGTTGGCGATTCAACCCAGGCTTGCGTGATCGTATGCAGTTGTTGACCGTGGAAGAATTTATTTCACTGACAGACGGAACCATCCAGGGGCCGGTCAATCTGACCGCCACTATTGAGGGATGCGTGATCGACAGTCGTCAGGTACGTAACGGCGATGCATTTTTTGCATTGTCCGGATCTCAGCAACATGGAGTTCAATACTGCTCCGACGCTTTACGCGACGGTGCGGTGGTTGTCGTAGTTGATGACGCGTGTTCAGTACGTTGCACGACGCCTCATGTTCGAGTACCCGACGCAGAAATAGCGCTGGCAGTGCTTGCCAATCACAACCGTCACCAAAGTGAAGCGTTGGTCATTGGTATCACCGGTAGCGTTGGGAAAACCACCGCGAGGCGCATGATTGCCACAGTGCTGGAAACCGTTCATACGGGAATTCAAAGCCCTCGCAACTTTAACAACCACCTGGGAGTTCCGCTTAGCCTGTTGGAACTGCAGCAGGGCGATGAATTTGCGGTTATCGAAATTGGCGCATCCGGGCCTGGTGAAATTCGGGCCCTCTCATCGATTGCCGAACCGGAAATGGCCGTTATCACCAGAATTGCTCCGTGTCATCTGCGCAGATTTCAGTCGCTGCAGACGATTCAGCGAGAAAAGGCCCGGTTGATCGCCGCTCTGCCCGAAGACGGGGTCGCTTTTCTGAACAACGATGATCCGCTGGTTAGCGAACTGCGAAACTGCACGCGAGCACGAGTTGTTACTTTCGGGACGACCGGATCGCCCGACGTCCTGGCAACATCCGTTGTGGCTGATAACGGGCGACTGAAGGTCACGGTCGATGGCGTTGAATACATTGTTCCGGTTTGCGGGCGACACAATGCCAGCAGTGTTCTTGCGGCTATTGCCGTGGGCATGGAAATCGGAGTGCCTGCCGAAAAAATTCAGGAAGGGCTGAAGAAATTCCAGCCGGAAGCAGGCCGTTGCGTTGTTGCTCAGGTCGGAGCCTGGACAGTCATTGACGACACGTACAATTCCAGTCCTGCCAGTGTTTCAGCCGCTATTCATACTCTGGAAGAATTCAGCGACTGCCACCACCGAGTACTTGTGCTTGGTGACATGCTGGACCTTGGTGATCAGGCGGCCGATCAGCATTACGGAATTGGTGCTTCGCTGGCGTCTTCTGCTGTTGACCACATTGCTGTGATGGGCGAATTCGCAGCTGATGTCGTAGAAGGCTTTCGGGCATCCGGTGGCGATCTGAACCGTATCTCTGAATTCGAAGATCTCAACACGTTGACTTCAATGCTGGACTGCATTCTTAGCGATGACGACGCAGTGCTGATCAAGGGGTCTCGCGCGACGCAAATGGAACGCGTGATTCAACAGTTGCAATCGCTAAACGAACAGCCGTCACTAAGTCGCGCAGCCTGAACAGTCCCAGAAGCGGTGTCATTCCGAATGACGGGCATTTCTTTCCGTTGCTGCAATCAACGATTGCAGCAGTGACCGTTTTGCATTTCTAAAACCCTTCCGCGCCGCGTTGTTCCGCTGTGCTGTGTTGTTCAGCTATGAAGTGCAGCCGGTGCAATGTCCTCGCACAAGTACTTCGGAAATCGAGCCCGGCGCCTGAATCTTTCGCGAACTGGACTTGAGTTCAAACGTGAAGTCGGACAGGCACGTGACCTCTCCGCAGTCGACGCACATAAAATGAGGGTGCTCGGAAAGTCCGGAGCCATAGTTGCCAACAAGTTCAAATCGACGGACAGAATCACCCAGATCCAGCCGCACAACAAGGTCGGCTTCGTTCAGTTCAGTGAGCGATCGGTAAATGGTTGACTTGTCAAAGCCATAGTCTGACAGCTGTTCTGCAAGTTCGATGCTTGTTACCGGAGATGTCGCAGCGTGCAGAGACTGCACCACCGCAATTCGCGCGGCCGTACATCGCAGACTTGAGCCGCGAAGGATGGCTTTGGCTTCGTCGACAGACAGTTTTGGGGCAGTGGATTTCATAGTGGAAATTTCATCACGCGAGCAAAGTTCGATTGCCTGAGTTCAGCCGTCAACGTCGCTAGTTTTTCAGAAATGATCTGCAATTGCAACTAAGTTGCAAATAAGACTTGGTTGCGACTCGAAAACGTCCAGGCTCGTTACTATTTTTAGCGCCTTACCCATTGCTGCTGTCTACGTTCCGTCTGGCGCCATGAAATCTCGACTGTTGATTCTGTTCTACATTTTTGTTGGCGGATCTGCGTGTTCGGCGTTTGGTGGAACGTGGTTTCAGACAACTGACGTTGTGGCTGCTGACGAATTGCGACAGTCCGACAACAACGTTCCTCATCAGGGTGTAAACCTGAAGTTGCTGATGGAAGACTCGCCGATATCGGATACACGAACCCCCGCAGTACCCGTGCGAATTGACGCTGGAAGTCGCCCTGCATTGTTGCTGCTGACGTACTGTGTTTTGGTTGTGCTTGCGTCGTTATTCGGAGGCTGGCTGCCTTCTTTTATTGAACTCACGCATACTCGCATGCAGACGATTATAAGTTTTGTGGGCGGGCTGATGCTGGGTATTGGCGTCTTCCATCTGCTGCCGCACGCCGTTCAGGAACTGAACGACGCTTCGCTGGTTTCGCGTTGGATGATGGTCGGTATTGTAATGATGTTTGTGTTGCTGCGTTTGTTCCATTTCCATAACCACGAACCGGCTAGCTTTGGCAAATCCCCACCAACTTCATCGCCCTGCAACCATGACCATGACCATGACGAAAATTCGCGGCAGCTTGTGCAGCTAAGTTCAGACGCGGCAGCGGATGAAGAACACAGCATTGCGGTTTGCCACACTCATGGTCATTCGCACGGAATCAGCTGGGTTGGAATTGCGTTGGGGTTGAGTGTTCACACATTGATTGACGGGATTGCTTTGGGGGCCAGCATCTACTCTGAAGCCCAGCGAGCTTCCGTGATGTCGCTGTTCGGGCTCGGTACGTTTCTGGCCATTCTGCTTCACAAACCGTTAGACGCAGTTTCGATTACGTCGCTGATGCTTTCCGGTGGCTGGCACCGACGCAGTATCAATCTGGTCAATGCTGGTTTCGCTCTAATGTGCCCCATGGGAGCCGTTCTGTTTTTGCTGGGCGCCAGTCAGTTTCAGGGTTTTCAGCAGGAAATTCTTGGAACGGCATTAGCCTTTTCAGCCGGCGTTTTTATCTGCATTGCGTTAAGTGACCTGTTGCCGGAAATGGAATTTCACACGCACAACAAAGTTCAGCTGACAATTGCACTGGGCGGCGGGATCATTCTGGCGTGGATCGTCACGTTTCTGGAACCGACTCATTTGCACTGATTGCCAATCCTGGTATATGGCTTCGTGAAATTTCACATACAGCAACAGTTGAATTGGCATGCAGAAGTCGCAAGTCTATTGTTGTTCATCCGCTTGATTGACCGAGCGGTTTTTGATCGGCAGCGACGGACAGAACAGTCCTGAAGGTTTGTTGCATTTTGGCAACCGTATTTTCAGTCGGGCAAATGTCACAGATGTTTCTTCCGAGAACCATTGTTGAATATTGGCCAGCTGATTGGGCTAACTCTGGCGCGGGGGTATCCGGAGGTGTTAGCCTTCGGGAATCGGAAAGATCAGATTCGAAAGATTTCAACTTTGTTATTACCCCGTTGATTTCGTGTCTACAATGCGACTTCGATGCCGTTTCAAAACAGCCCGATTATTGCTGCCTGCCAACCTTCCACATCAATTCGCTTCATCAGGATGTTACGTGTTTAGGTACCCCACCAATACCGTTTGCACTTCTGGCGAAATCCTCGTCAATGCGACGACTGAAAGCTTTGTAATGGCCTGTTTACGATTCAACGCTAACCCGGCAAGGTTATTCTGCTTCGCTGCGTGTCTTGGTTTGATGACGCTGACTACTGGATGTTCGACCGCGGATACTGAAAAACCGAAGGCGGTTCCGGCGGTTGAACGCCCGGTTCTCGTAACTGTTGAAGTGGTTCGTGAAGGTGAGCTTCAACAGAAGCTATCTGCCGTTGGTACGGTTCGACCGATTCATGTCAGTGTGATTGCCTCAGCGGCTGATGGAATTGTCGACGAGTATCCAAAGCAAAAAGGAGATTACGTTACGGCGAATACGTTGCTTTCTCGGCTTAGAATGAAGTCTACAGACTTGGCCTTCGAGGAAGAAGAACTACGGCTTGAAGCGCTCAAGTCTGAGGTTCAGCAAGTCATGGAGCCTCGCAAAGAAGACGTGGAAGAAGCGGATGCTCAGCAACAGGCGGCGGCAGCGGCTTTTGCTAATGCAGATCGTCGCTTAAAAGAGTTCAAGTCACTGGCGGCTCGAGGCGCAGCGAATCAATCGGCTGTGGAAGACGCCGAAATTCTGTTTGACGAAGTTCGCCAGCGCATGCTGGCTGCGAAAGCCGTTTATCAGCGAGTCGCTGCGGGTGCTCGACCCGAAGAAAAACTAAATGCCAGGGCTCGCCTGGATGCTCAGGAAAAGCACGTTGAATGGCTTGAGGCCGAAAAAGAAAAACGAGAAACGAAGGCACCGTTCAATGGGTTCATCGTGGAGGAACATTCTTATCTGGGGCAATGGCTCGCGAAAGGTGATCCTGTTGTCACGATGGCTCAACTGGATCAGGTGGAAATTGAGGTACCTGTTGACCAGAGTTTTGTCGCCCAGGTTAGCGTTGGCGACGAAGTGAAACTAAAGGTTGCCGGCACTCCGAATCCCAAAGCGGAAGATGGCCGTTGGATTAGTACTGTGCATAAAGTCATCCCTCGCAGTGACTGGGAAGCTGGCTCAAGGGCTTTTCCTGTGGTCCTCCGCGTGAGCGTTGATAAGAATAAGGAAACCGACGCGTCAGATTCAGACAACGTAGTCGTCAAGACGCCGCTTCTCGAAGGCATGATGGCGGAAGCAGAATTCTTTGGGCTTCGCCTGAAGGGACTGCTTGTTCCTAAAGATTCGCTGGTCCGCACGCAGGAAGGGTGGTGTGTGTTTGTCGTGAATCCCGCTCAGGAAGGCAGTCCCGACAGCGTAAATCGAGTAACGGTGGAAACAGGAATTAGCAAAGATGGCTGGATTCAGGTTATCAGTGACGATTTGAAGGCTGGTCTGCAGGTGGTTAACGATGGTGCCGAACGTCTGAGACCATTCCAAACCATTCAGATCCAAACCCAGGATGCCCCATCGCAGTAGTGATCTGATTGCTGAATTCGCTTCGAGACATTCACCGCCGAGAACTTCATGAATTTCATCGCCTTCGCTATCGAAAATCCCGTCAAGGTCACAGTTGGAGTATTCCTGCTGGTCCTGTTTGGCGGCATCGCCTATGTCAGCACGCCCGTGCAGTTGACGCCGGACGTGGTTGAGCCGGAAATATCCATCAGCACGCGCTGGCCTGGAGCGAGTGCTCAGGAAGTGGAACGCGAAATTATTGAGGAACAGGAAGAGCAGCTGAAAAGCGTTGAGGGGCTTGATGAATTCGAGAGCGAGAGCACTGATTCCAGTGGCTCAATCACGTTGACATTTCCTGTCGGCACGTCTCTGGCTGACGCTCGGTCACGCACGTCTGAGAAACTGAATCAGGTGCCTGAATATCCAGACGACGCCAGCGAACCGGTCATCAGCACAGTTAACGGTAATACAAATGCCATCGCCTGGTTTATTTTGAAACCAGTTGCTCCCTCAAAAGACGATCTTCGAAATCTGATTGCCGTGCAGCCGGAACTGGCCGAACCGCTGGCCCCCATATTGGATTCGCCCAAACCTGTTGACCTGACCGCCATCAATGCTCTGGTGGATTCTTTTCCGGTGCTGGAAACCTTTGTGCTTGGTCGGAACAACCCGGCGCTGATGAAAAAATTTGCAGAAGACTTTATTGAAGCAGAATTTGAACGTGTTCCCGGTATTGCCAACGCCAACGTGTTTGGTGGACAGGAGCAGGAATTTCGCGTCGTCGTGAACCCCGTTCGGCTGGCCTCACTTGGCGTCACGATTGACCAGTTGCGATCTGTATTAATTGGCGAAAATCTGAATACGTCAGGTGGCGACATTCAGGAAAACAAACGGCGTTATGTCGTGCGCACTTTGGGCCAGTTTCAAACGCCTGTTCAGGTCGAAGATACGATTGTCACTCACCGCGACGGAAGTCCGATTCGTGTTCGCGACGTTGCTACGGTGGGTATCGATTATAAGAAGCCTGATGGTGTCGTGCGTCAGCAGGGATTAAGTGCATTAGCGATCAACGCTCAGCAGTCGCCGGGGACCAACCTGAAGACGATTATGGGACCCCGTCGTGAAATGCTCGACCTGAATCAGGACGGCGAAATAACCACGCTGGAACTGGCCGAATGCGAACGTATCTATGGCAAATGCCTCAAAATATCTGTTGAAGAATTAAATCAGGGGCTTCTGAAACAAAAAGGCGTCTACCTGGAACAGGTGTACGACGAGACTCTGTATCTCGATTCCGCCACTGAACTGGTTCGAAGCAACGTTTACGTTGGCGGATCCCTGGCGGTTCTGGTGCTGTTGCTGTTTCTGCGAAGTTTTCGTTCGGTGTTTATTGTGGGCCTTGCAATTCCAATCAGCGTGATTGGAACGTGTCTGTTTGTGAAAGCCTTCGACCGCAGCATCAATGTGATTAGCCTTTCCGGAATGGCGTTTGCCGTGGGGATGGTCGTCGATAATGCGATTGTAGTGCTGGAAAACATCTATCGTCATCATCAAATGGGCAAGTCGCCGAAACAGGCAGCGCTGGATGGCACTCAGGAAGTCTGGGGAGCTGTCTTAGCGTCAACACTGACGACGTTGGCCGTATTTGTGCCGGTAATTTTTGTGCAGGGTCAGGCGGGACAGTTGTTTCGAGACATTGCGATTGCAATCAGTTGCGCGGTGGCATTGTCGCTGCTGATCAGTATCACTGTGATTCCCACGGCCGCCGCTCGACTATTGGCGCCACACAATCGAGCGAACGGAAAATCGCGTAACGGGCAACAAGCTGCAGGTGACCGATCAGGCGCTGAAGACCCTGGCTTTGGGCTATACGGTTTGTTTGGCCTGGTGAAACTTGGCACGTTTTTGAACAACTCATTTGCATCGTGTATGAGAGGGCTGCTGACCATTCGCGGAAGTGCAATCATTCGACTGGGTATCGTCTGTGCATTCGTCGTGGGGTCTTTGTTGCTTAGTCGAAAGCTGATGCCGGATACCGAGTACCTTCCCAACGGCAATCGTAATCTGATCATTGCGATCCTGCTTCCTCCGCCGGGCTACAACGTTGATCAAATGATCAGTCTTGGTAAGAACGTCGAAAAAGAACTGGCCCCGTATTGGCTGGGAACCGCCGGTGAAAATGCTCCACAGATCGAAAGCTTCTTCTTTGTCGCTCGCGGAAGAAGCCTGTTTATGGGAGCTCGGTGCAAGGACGAACTGCGTGCGTCTGAACTGATCCCAATTCTATCGAAGGCTGCCAGTTCGCAGCCAGGCGTTATTCCCATTGTCAGTCAGGCCAGTCTGTTTGCCAGCGCACTGAGCGGTGGGCGGACAATCGATATCGAAATTACCGGACCCGACCTGAACGTCCTGGTTGATGAAGGCAAAAAAGCGTTTGGTATGTGCATGCAGGAATTTCCATTGAGAGACGGCAATCAGCTGCGTCCTATACCTGGTCTGGACTTATCGAGTCCCGAACTGCACGTCCTTCCGAATCAGGAAAAAGCGTCTGAACTTGGTATTTCCACATCATCGATTGGCTACGCCGTGAATGCGTTAGTCGATGGAGCTTTCGCTGGTGATTACTGGCATGAAGGTCGTCGTATCGATCTTGTGATCTATGGTGCCGACGAATACGCCGACCGAACTCAGGACCTTATGAATCTACCAATCGGAACGCCGGATGGAGGCAACGTGCCTCTATCAACACTCGCCGATGTTGTACTGACGGGTGGCCCGGAACAGGTGAATCATATTGAACGATTACGTTCGATTACGATTCAGCTGAAGCCAGCCGATGGGATTGCTCTTGAGTCGGCATTGCGAACAGTAGAGGAAAAAATTCGCAAGCCGTTGATGCAAACAGAAAAATTCCAGTCCGGGCTGTATCAGGTGCGACTTGCCGGAACCGCCGACAAGCTGGCCGATACGTGGTACGAACTGAAGTGGAATCTGGCCCTGGCTGTTGTACTGACCTATCTGCTGATGGCCGCACTGTTCGAATCGTTTCTGTACCCCGTCATTATTATGACGAGCGTGGCGCTGGCTCTTGTTGGAGGACTGATTGGCCTGACCGTGTTGAACGTGTTTACGCCTCAAACGCTGGACATGCTGACCATGCTGGGCTTCGTGATTTTAATTGGAACTGTCGTGAATAACGCGATCTTAATTGTGCACCAAACGCTGAATCTGATTCGCAACGAAGGCATGAATTCGACTGATGCAGTTTGCGAAAGCGTTCGCACTCGTATCCGCCCGATTTTCATGAGCACTCTGACGACCGTTCTGGGGATGTTGCCGCTGGTCGTGCCGATTCCATCACTGGTCAACGGCCAGTGGATCTGGACGGCCGGAGCTGGCAGTGAACTTTATCGTGGACTGGGCAGCGTAGTTCTGGGCGGACTGATTGTATCTACTGTGTTTACGTTGATCTTGGTTCCAGCCGGATTCAGCCTGTTTATGGATGCTCAGATGGCTCTGACCGGAGCAGTAGGGCGTGTTCGCAATCTGTTCGCCAGGAAGTGACGTCAGGCCAGCTAAAGAATTTTCAAAAACGCGTTGCCGTGCCTGACGCATGCACAACGGTGTCGATCAAAATTCTCGCGTCGTTCGCGGCTACGAGTCAGCGTGAAATTCTGTAGTCGGAATTGCCGATTCTTGAGCGACTTGAATTCGGTGATTTCCAACGTCCGGAAAACTCCCCATGCCAGTGGATGTTCGGGCGTCGCGAAGCGTGTGGTTGAGTTTACCGATTTGAACGATATTGCTGTGTCTTTGGCAGGGCGTGTTACGTGAAGGTCACTGTGACCTCGCGCAGTAAAACGCGTTTCCGCTGGTGAAGAGGCGTGCTGCAGACAGGCAGCGTGTATCTGGCAACACGCGTTACACTCCGATATTGCCGAGGCATGTTGCAGACTGCGGAAATAGCCGATGCCTAACAGACTGTGACATCTGTGACAACAGTCTGTTCCGTGTAGTCGGGCTGTGACTCCTTTATGGTTTCGTGAACCCTTGTGGTGTCTAAGCAGATTGCCGCACGCCAAAGCAGGATCGTCCGATAACCTTAACAGATGGCGATTGCTATCAGCGGAACACGGAGTGTTTTCAGAAAACCGCAGCAGGGACAGGAATCTGTAATGTCGAAATCCGTCAACGTATTAGCTCTGGTGCGAGATGATCACCGGTTCGTGTTCTTGTATGACGACAATAGCGTTGACACTCTGCTGGCAACATTAAGTCGTTATGCGAGCGATCCGGAACTGGAATTCACCTGGTACGACGCCGCAGTAATGGCTCAACGCGTACGCTGTCTGATGGAAGATCAGTCGTCAGAAGACAAGATGGAAAAATTTCCTCACGTGTTCTAGGTATTCAGAATGCAAAGTGCAGTTCGGTTGTTTCTAAACTTCCTGAAGGTCGAACGCAACTCGTCCGCGCTGACA
This sequence comes from Fuerstiella sp., assembly GCA_041689795.1. Lineage (GTDB taxonomy): Bacteria > Planctomycetota > Planctomycetia > Planctomycetales > Planctomycetaceae > Fuerstiella. Next base: position 40,016 of record JBDNFN010000092.1, read on the forward strand.
GTGAAGTCATACACCGACGACCTGAATCACCTGTCTGAGTTCTTTCAGGAACAATACAACCAAGTCTTTCATCCTCGCGATATCGACGTCACACAACTGCGAGCCTACGTGGCGTATCTGCATGAATGCGGCTATGCGCGTTCTACGGTCGCTCGACGCTTAGCGTGTCTTCGAAGTTTTTTCCGCTATTGCAACCGTGAAGGTATTTGCGAAACGAATCCTGCCAAGCCGTTGCGAACGCCTCGAGCTGGTCGCAAGCTGCCTCACTTTCTGACGACGGACGAAGTTGGTCGCCTGCTGGAAGCTCCTGCGGCGATGTTAGATGACGGAGTGCGAGATCGGGCCATTCTGGAAACCATGTACTCGGCCGGCTTACGTGTCGCGGAAGTTGTTGGCCTGAGTCTTGGTGATCTGGACCGACCTTCGGGCATTCTGCGAGTCATGGGAAAGGGCCGAAAAGAACGCATCGCTCCAGTGGGTAGCTATGCCTTGAAAGCGCTGGACCATTGGTTAAAGGTTCGAAGGCCGGACACGACGGCTGATATTGAAGACCAACAGGCTTTGTTTCTGAATCGATTCGGCCGACGCCTCACAACTCGCAGCATCGGCCGCATGCTGGAAAAGCACATTCTCACGGCTGGCCTGTCAACTCAAACATCTCCGCATACATTGCGGCACAGCTTTGCAACTCATCTTCTGGATGGCGGAGCAGACCTACGAAGCGTGCAGGAACTACTCGGCCATAAAAGCCTCACAACGACGCAAATCTACACGCACATCAGTACGCGAAGACTGCGTGAAACCTATGAGGCCGCTCACCCGCACGCTCAGCGAAATTCGGGTTAGAGCAGGTTACAACAAAGTGGGGTCACATGTACCGAAAGTTGTCGGAACTTTCGGGCTTGTTCTGTGGTTACAGCGGCCGAAACTCTATACGATTTTCGCTACGTCATTTCGTAAAACGGTATTCTGGAAGTCCGAACACCGCAGATCTACAAGTACGCGGCGGAAGCAAGTGAATCCAGACATTACAAAACACACTCGCTCGCGCGTCGTGCTTGTATTGAGAAGTTCGCGGGCACGGTTTTTCCACGCCCTTTAGCATCACCGCGGACGTTTGTGCGTTTAACCTGATGAACAAGACGACGTTCGTTGTTGACCTCGTTTCTGTCCGAATCAGGACAGGCGAAATGCTGACCGCGCCGCACAAAGGTGGCGAATAAATCCGGCTTTGGCACTGTGCCTTAAACTGCGGTCTCAAACAATCTACCCGGTCATCATGACAGTGCCGCACTGAGCACGAACAAATGGTCGTCTGCAAGTTTGCGGGTATGTGAAACAGACACGGACAGGTTTTCGCCACGCACAAGTGCCAGGCGACGCGACTATTTGACGATCAGCTTTTCGTCCATCAGTAGCTTCTGATGTTCTGCGAGCCGTTCTTTTTCCGCTTCCGGAGCTTTCTCGATCGCCGTCAGAATCCACTGTTGAGCCAGCTTAAAGTTGCTGTCGGCGGCGTAGGCAGCGGCCAACGTATCCAGAGCATTCCAGTCTTCGTACTGGGTCATTTCACATGCTTTGGTTGCGATGGTAACTGCTTCTTTCGGCTGTCTAACAGACGGTTCCGGAGCCGTTGCGTAAACCCATGCAAGGTCATTAAACGACTTGTAATTTGCGGGGTCTTTTTCCTGAGCAATCTTTAGATCCGAAATGGCTTCCGTGAACTTGCTTATTTCCCGGTACGCGGCCGCTCGATTGCCGTAAGCGTCGATGTAGTTCCTGTCGATCTTGATTGCGGCTGAAAAATCGCGGATCGCGTTTTCGTAGTCGGCCTTCTTGGAATAAATCACACCACGATTATTTAATGCTTCCGGGAATTCCGGATTCAGTTTAATCGCGGCGTTCAGGTCGTTCAGCGCGGGATCAAGTTTGTCGTTGGCGACAAAACAGTTGGCTCGATTAAGCATTGCAACAAAGTGCAGCGGATTAACGCGAATCGCGGCGTCAAAGTCCTGAGTTGCAGCAGCGTAGTCGCCTTTCAGGTACAGAGCTCGGCCGCGGTTGTTCAATACACCGGGCACTTCGGGCTTTAGTTTCAGGCTTTCCGTGAAGTCTGCCACTGCCTTGTCAAACTGATCGTGAGCCGTGTAGCCGATGCCGCGCAGGTCATAGTTTTCCGCATCCGGTTCCTTTGCCAGGCGATCCGTCAGTAATTGGATGGCGGCGTCGAACAGCACAACCTGCTGATCCCACAACCAGCCGCCCTTTGATGCGATCCAAAGCCATTCTCCATTAACGATTGAAATCGTAAAGACTTCGCCGCGATAGGCCTTCCACACAATTCCCTTCGGTGTGCGCAGAGGAGCTCGGTCTTCTATGACGATCACTCTTTCACCAACGTGCGGATCGGTTTGGGCCGGGGGAGTTATTTCAGCAGCCTGCTGATTCGGTTCAGCAATGACGGATTCCGGAACGAGTGAGCACAACAGAAGTGAGAAGCATGCAAAGCTAAAGAACCTGCGATATCCGGAAATCATTTTTGAAGATCCTGAGCGTGGTGCGATGTTGACCCTGTTATCTTGAACTACACAACACAGTTTTCCAACCGGCGACATCCAAATCCAAAGCGTTTTGCCACGACGACCACCGATTGAATCAGGTGTGCCGAACAGGCAAACGGAATGAGAAAGCCAATCTGCAGTTGATTCACATCTAACAGACGGGCAATTGCATCACCCCGAAATTGGTTTTTAATATCTTGCCATCGGAAAGCCTCGTGGAGGCGATCAATCGTGTTCGCGGCGTGACCGTCCGTAGGAAGCATGTTGTTTTGGGAGCATGCCTGGAATTACCAGAAGAATGGACGAGGCTCTATGCTCTCAATATTTCCTATTCGTTCAATGGTTGATTTGCGTTTATTCCCGTCTGGAATAGCGTTCGCAATCTGTAGAGCACGTTGTCGATCGTGACGGTTCACCAGCAGCGATGCGTTAACGAACGCACGGATGGCACGCCAGTGTGCCTGGTTGCAAAGCGAGATCAGCGAAGTAATGGCCGGGTTGGCCAGCGTGAGCCCCGCGGGCAGAGCAGCGTGGATCAGCAAGCTGATAGCTTCTGCACGACTTGCAACCGGTGACACGCTTGCTGCCATTCTTGTCGCGGGCAGCAGCAGGGACGTGATCATTTTTGAGTTGCCCGTTTCATGCAGAGCCCGGATTGGCCATGCAAGGGACATCACTTGTTCGTAAAGGTCAGAAGATGTTCCGGTACCGGTATTAACGGCCGCAATAACGCGATAAATCTGGTCTGCCGGAGCGTATCGAGCGACCCAGCCAAGTGCCTGGTTTCGTTCTCGCACGTTTTCAATCGAACCCGCCAGCCTGAACGCGGCAGCAAAGTCAGACTTCACCAGCTTGATCGCCCGGTCGCGTTGATTCATGTGAGAGATTTCGCCCAAGCAATATATTCACGTTTGCAAACTGTCGCACGAACAGATTCGCTGTGACGGTAGCATTGCGAATTTCTTGAATTAACACGACATGTAAATGTTGCGCGGGCTACGTTTCATTACAGATCGCGTTCAATTCGGCGTCGACCGGTATGAGCACGTCGCGACGTGCTCATTGGCAGGACACGTATACGAATGTCGTACCACACCTCACCGGAATCGCATTCAGTCCCAAGCGCAAGCAATTCCATTACGCCAACGAACTCTAAAAACACTGTGTTTCCGTCGCTGTTTAAGTAATCGTGTTCCGCGATGTGCCCCTTGCGTTTGGATTTCGTGAGTTCTGACGCTGCCGATCGGGCGTCCACGAAGATTCGTAACCACAGAGCAGACCAGTCAAACCGTAAGATGAGCCGAAACCACCATCGCTGACCTCGGCGAAGCACCGCTTGAGAACATCGGGCGGTTCGACGTCAATGGATTGCTCAACCAAGGAAACGATGTCTTGGGAGGCAACGTCAAACCAGTGTGTATCGGCGTCGCGCCGAGCGGTATTACGTAATACGGGCAATGAGGGTATCCATTTCAATCGACTTCGCCCGCCTGAAATGAATTTGCCTGACACGCTGTCGCAAGAACGGAATTAATTTGGCAGAACAGAATTTACAAGAGGCTGTTGCTGAGGTTTTGCAAGGTTTGTGGTGCGACGTTAACCTGCAGAAACAGGTGCTGGTTGTGGTTCCCGGAAAACGATCGTTGTTGCCTGATTGCCGTATTTTCGGCTAGTCGTTTCAATGGCCGTCGTTGATGTACGTGACGGCCGGCAGTTCGTTCACCGCACTAACGGCGGCGAGGAGTATTGGAAATGCTTTTGCCGTTGGCAGCGGGGCAAGTCGACGAAACCCAATGGTAGAAAATCTAAGAGGCAACGTCCGTTCAGGCTATGTATCGCACGAGGATGTTTCGCTGTTGCAGCAGGTGCCGGCGTCGACAATTGGCAGAACGGCCGCTGATGTTGTGGTCGGTTCTTTTATGATGTAAGGAGCCGCAGTCTTTGTGTGATCGTGGCCGTTGTAGACTCCAAAGTCGTTAAACAAAAACTTCTTCGCAATGCGGTAGTACAGGTTTTTTTCCGGAATTTCGTGGCCAGGATGGTACTGTGATGTCCTGGGAATCATCGATTTCAATTCCTGCATCGCGGTGCCGCGAGCTGTCGAGTCCTTCGCGGAATGCTTTTCCACAACCTGTTGCAGCAGTTCCGGACGTTCCAGCACAATGCAGCCTCGAGTGGTTTCCTGAGCCAGCGTGCGGAAGTCAGACAGGTATTCTGACTGAGTGAATTTGTCGAACAGGCTGCGATTGTCGTCTGCGGACGAATGAATGGATTCTTTCGAGAACTGCACAATCGGGCAGGGTTCAATATCGCCCCAGGGATTTATGTGATGGCTGATGCCGTTAGCGGCCGGGCAAAGTGCTTTGCCGTCGCCATCATAATAGGCATCGATAATGATGATTGGTTTTTTAGCTCGCATGTCCACGACAAACTGGCGAGCTCTACGCTGTTGTTCGGGTGTCAGGCAAAGTTCGGGAGTTGCATCGGGGCCCATCGGGCGATACACATGAAACCAAGTGTACAGCACGCCCATTTCAATCAGTCGGTCGATCCATTTTTCCGTCAGCAGATGGTCGATGTTGCTTTTCGCCAGACTGGTGCACACGCCCGTCATGACGTTGGCCTTCAGGCAGTTTTCGATGCCGGCCAGAGTCTTGTTGTAAACGTCGCTGCGGCCACGACGCTGGTCACTGATGATTTCGTTGCCTTCCACACTGATCAGTGGCGTGACGTTGCCCATCTTGAAAAGACGTTGAGCTTTTTCTTCCGTGATGAACTGACCGTTAGTGAAAATCTGGAAGTAGCAGTCGGGGTGCGCTTCCAGAATCTCAAACAGTTCCGGATGCATGAAGGGTTCGCCGCCCACGATCCCGAAAAAGACATTTCCTGCGGCTTTGGCTTCGGTGATGAGCTTGTTCATCGCCGCTACGTCGATGGTCTGCTGCTTGGAAGCAACGTCCACCCAGCAACCTTGGCATCTTAAATTGCAGCTGTTAATGATGGATACGTACAGGAACGGAGGAAAAAACTGTCCTTTTTTCATTCGCGAACGATGCTTCAGCACCGACCGAGTTCCCTTCACGCCCATATTCCAGAACAGCTTCCACAGAAGACGCTTGTTAGTCTCCAGCAGTATTCGTTTGGCCATTTTGAGCGTGTACATATCTATTCCCTTGAGGCTGAGCCTCAATCCAATTCGAGCTGCCGCTCGGAAAACACGACGTTGTCGCTCCGAACAGTGGCTGCAAAGTCAAAATTCGTTTAATTACAAACTGAGGCTGAGCCTCAATCCAATTCGAGCTACCGCTCGGAAACACGACGTTGTCGCTCCAAGATAGGCGTGACGGCGAACAGGTTTCGCGATCCGAAATTTTTGTATCGCAAAATAGCCGACCACGCGGGCATTATCTCGCAGTGTGACAGGAATTCCCACCGTGAAACCGTTTTCCCTCAGCATTTGCGTCGTGCCAATCTGGAAATTTCATCCACTTTGGGGCAGGTTCTGTGCGCCGAGCAATTTCCGAAACTCGGAAAGCCGCGAGTGAGACTCGACGTATTGTGCGGTCTGCGTTGGAAGGGTGCAGTGATGTTACAATGTGGAAATTTGAGCGTTTACAGTCTTTTTACAACCTGAACATTACCGCATTTTTCGCGGTGAATTGCTGTGTTGATTAAGACTGGCAGCAAACTTGCGGGAACAGATTGAACGAATCCCATGACTGGTCCACTAACCTGTTCGCAACGTGCACAGAGCACTAACGTTGGCTGAACGCGCACTTGAGCGTCTTGACGGCTAACAAACCCTCGCCGGCAAACGTTGTTTGGGTTTTACTTAGCTGGTTCCTTTCGCAAAGGTGCGATAACCTGCTGACGTGACGGGGGCGCCGATCCGGAAAAATTGATTGGTACGTGCGATAGGATTTTCGCTTTGGAAGAAAGACGCAGTCATGCGACAAATTTTTGTATCACTGGTAATGTTGTTGTGTGTGGGGACTTCGAATCTGGTGGCTCATTCTTACTTTGCAAAGCCGATCGTAATGCAGGACCGTGCTTCTGAACGACAGAAAGCCCAAAAGCTGTTTTCAGAAAATAATTACGCGGAAGCTTTTACGATCTATCAGCAGTTGGCGGAAGATGTTGCCAACAACGACAGCAGCCTGCCAAACGATCTTGAGCAAGCTGCAGCGTGCCTGAATTCACTAAATCGCGTTGCCGAGTTCGACGAACTCATGGAAACCAGCGTGGCAGTTCATGCCAGCAATTGGCGGTTGTCTTTGGCGGTCGCCAAAATGTTGCAGCACTCGGTAGTTCCCAGCGAAGGCTACATTGTCGCCGGAAAGTTCCAACGTGGCTATCACCGAGGCGGCGGGCGATATGTTAGCAGCAGAGATCGTGATCGTGTGCGAGCCCTGCAGTTGATGGTGGCCGCGATGTCTTTGGTAAAAAAAGATAACTCAGCGGTTGCACGCGAAAAGTTTGACTTCTATCACACGCTTGCCGAACTATCAGGCGAAAGCCAACATGGAGCGTCGTGGAAGTTGCAGGATCTGACAGATCTGGAAACGCTTCCCGACTACCAGGAAGGCGGACCTCGTCAATTGGGTCGCGGCCGCGGCTTTTTTTCGATCAAGCCAACCGCGATGCAGTTAGGCCGTGGTTTTGATATGACGGCCTCCGACGGGGCTCCCGTCGATGAAGACGGAAATCCAGTATTCATTCAGTTTCCTAAATCATGGGAGGCAGCAAAGACGGATGGCGAACGCTGGCGTTGGGCTTTGGAACAGTCAGCAATGGCCGACCCTTCTCGTCGCAGCGAAGTCGATCTGGAATGGGCTGTTTTTTTGCAATACGAATTTGGTCTGGATGACGAATTTGGGGGCCCGGTGCCATTGTTTCAACAGGGCGATGGTGCGGCCGATGGTGACGAGCAAGTTCCAGCGTGGGTCGTTCACGAATTGAAGGACAGCGAGACCATTGCGAACCTGGCGAATGGTCCGAAAAAGCTGACATTGCCGGACGAGTTCAATCACATTTCTGTGTTGAAGAAAGTGATTGCTCGAAACGACGGTTCCAAACGTACAGCGCTGCAGCAAATGGTCGACGTGCGTATGAATCGCCATCAGTATCCGCTGGCGGTCGAGATGTTGACTGAAATTCTTGAGTTGGCCAAAGAGGATTACGATCGTGAACAGGTTCAGGCTCAAATTGATCAAATCGTTAAAAACTGGATGGAATTCGACAGCCTTCAGCTTCAGATGCCAGGTAAGGCGGCCACAGTTGGAATACGTTATCGCAATGCATCGTTGATTACGTTTACCGCTTTACCGATCGATATCGAGGCTCTGCTTCGCGACACCAAATCTTATCTGCAGAGTAACCCGGAGCAAGTGGACTATCAGAAGACTCAGGTTGAAAACGTTGGTTACCACCTGGTGAACAACAATCAGCAAAAATACCTTGGTTCGCCGGTTGCGACATGGGACCTGGAACTGAAACCACCCGCCTATCATTTCGATGCCCAGACAACAGTCGTTACACCGCTGCAGAAACCGGGAGCCTATTTTCTGAAAGGGAAAATGAAGGACGGCAACGAAGCGAGGATTGTGCTGTGGATTGCCGACACCGCAATCATTCGCAAACGTATCGAAGACGGGACGCTTTACTTTGTTGCCGACGCGGTTTCGGGAAAGCCGATTGCGAACGCCAACATGGAATTTTTCGGTTGGCAGCAGCAGCTGGTTGGTAGCACTCCAAAATACAATGTCGTCACAAGTCGTTTTGCAGAACGCACGGACGGCAACGGCATCTGCATACCGGATGCTCAGGTTTTGGATGCTCAGAAAAACTGGCTGTCAATCGCCAGGACGGACGGTGGTCGACTGGCTTACGAAGGCTTTAACCGCATCTGGACTCCGTCAAAATTAAGTGACAACGATTACATGTCGGTCCGGGTCTATTCGATGACTGACCGCCCTGTTTACCGACCTGATCATGAGGTGAAGTTTCGGATGTGGGTGCGGCAACCTCGTTTTCACGAAGACAACGCCTTGTTTGCCGGAAAACCATTCGTCCTGCAGATTCGCAATCCGATGGGCGACGTTGTTCTTGAGCAAAAAGTTACCACCGACAAATGGGCTGGGCTTGACGGCGAGTGGAAAATCCCCAATGCCGCAACGCTGGGCCAATATGCGTTGCTGGTTGGCAACAACGTGACTGTGAAGCGAAATCGCAGAAACGGCAATCAGAACGAAACTTACGAGACGGAAGAATTTCGTGCTTTGGGACAGGGTTCGTTTAAGGTTGAAGAATATCGCAAGCCGGAATACGAAGTCACGATTGATGCACCGACAACGCCGGTTCAGCTTGGCGAAAAGATCCAGGCTACCGTGCACGCGAAATACTTCTTTGGAGCATCCGTGACGGAAGCGACCGTACACTTCAAAGTGGAACGTACAAAAAAGGATAACCGTTGGTATCCCGTTGCTCGGTGGGATTGGTTGTATACGTCCGGCTATTGGTGGTTCGCTCAGGATTATGACTGGTACCCTGGTTGGGAACGTTGGGGTTGTTTTGGGCCGATTCCGGTTTGGCGAGGCTGGCAGCCGGATCCTCCGGAAGTGGTTATAGAGGGCGATGCAAAAATCGGCGAAGACGGTATGTTCGTGATCAACATCGATACAGCTAAGGCGTTGAAGGACCATGGCGACAGCGACCATAGCTACAGCATCACGGCTGAAGTGGTGGACCAGTCTCGTCGAACGATTATCGGCACAGGCAGCGTTCTGGTTGCTCGTGAACCGTTCAAAGTGTTTGCCTGGACCAATCGAGGTCACTACAAAACCGGCGACACGGTTGAAGTCGGCGTGCAGGCCCGAACACCAGATGGCCAAGGCGTGAAGGGTTCCGGCAAAGCGACTCTGTTTGCTGTTACCTACGAGGAAAAGGAGCCCGTTGAACGACAAATTGAACAATGGGATATTACGACAGACGACGAAGGCCAGGCCGCATTGAAGATGGTGATGCCGACATCCGGCCAGTACCGAATTTCGGTGAAGGTGACTGATGGCGAAGGCCACGAACAGGAAGGTGGTTATGTTCTGTTTGTGCGAGGTGTAAATGAAGACGGTCGAGGCTACCGGTTCAACGACCTTGAATTGATCACCGAAAAGCGAGAATACGCTCCGGGTGAAAAGGTAAGCCTGCAGATCAACACGAACAAAGTGAACAGCACGGTGCTGTTGTTTGTCCGCCCATTGAACGGCCTTTGTCCCAAGCCACAGGTCTTGCAGATTTCCGGCAAGTCGACAACAGTTGAACTAAACGTCGAACGTGTTGATATGCCGAACTTCTTTGTGGAAGCACTCACAATTTCGGACGGACGCATGCATAGCGAAATGAAGGAAATCGTTGTGCCGCCTGAAAAGAAAATCGCAAACGTGGAAGTGCTTCCATCGTCTGACAGGTACCGCCCCGGTACTGAAGCAACTGTTAAGTTGAAGCTGACGGATATGAACGGCAAGCCGTTTGTCGGCAACACAGTGCTGAGCGTCTACGATGCCAGCCTGGAATACATTGCGGCCAGCAACATCCCGGAGATTCGTTCGTTTTTCTGGAACCTGCGAAGAACTCATAACATCCAGAATCAGTCCACGTTGCAGCAGGCATCGTGGCCCGTTTACGTTGATGGTGACGTGCAGATGCAGATGCTGGCCGAAAGCGGTATGCATGGTGGAGGTATGCATGGTAGGGGCGGCGGCTATGGCGGCGGCGGTCTCTCGGGTGGTGTTCTGGGAGCACCGATGACTCAAGGGTTCGCAAAGCCGATGGCAGCTGAAGCCATGATGGACAGCGTGGCTTCTGCTCCGCAGATGAGGATGATGAAGTCCGAATTGGCACCCGGTGGAGGCGGTGGTGCAGCAGATGTTCAGCCAACGATGCGATCCAATTTTGCAGATACGGCCTATTGGGTTGCCAGCGCCACATCGGACGAAAACGGAATTGTCGAAGTCAAATTCAAGGTGCCGGACAATTTAACCACGTGGAAGATCAAGGCGTGGACGTTGGGAGAAGGCACGCGAGTTGGTTCAGGCAGCAGTGACATTATCTGCAGCAAAGATCTGATCATCCGGCCTCAAACGCCGCGTTTCTTTACGGAAACAGACGTCGTGACGCTGTCGGGGGTTGTTCATAATTATCTGGAAAGCGCCAAGTCTGCGAAGGTCGTTCTGGAAACCGAAGGTGGCCAGCTGCAGATTCTGGGCGATGCTGAACAGGTGGTGCAGATTCCAGCAGGTGGTGAAGTTCGAGTCGACTGGAACGTGGCGGTTGTCGCTTCCGGCACGGCAAAAGTCATCATGAAGGCGCTCACTGATGAAGAATCGGACGCGACGGAACTGTCCGTGCCTGTTCACGTACATGGTATTCTGAAGACCGAGAGTTTCACAGGCGTAATTCGTCCGGACGGAACTTCAGCCACCGTTGACATCAATGTGCCAGCCGACCGAATTGAAGAACAGTCGCGACTGGAAGTGCGATATAGCCCGACTCTGGCCGGAGCCATGGTGGATGCGTTGCCTTACCTGATTGAATACCCATACGGCTGCACGGAACAAACGCTGAATCGGTTTCTGCCGTCCGTGATTACTCAGAAAACGCTGCTCCGAATGGGCGTCAACCTGGCAGACGTGCAGAAGAAACGCACAAACCTGAATGCTCAGGAGCTTGGCGACGCGGCCGAACGAGCGGCGCAGTGGAAACGCTATGATCGTAATCCTGTCTTCGACGAAGCAGAGATGCAGCTGATTATCAAAACCGGTGTGATGGACCTAAGTGCCATGCAGCTATCCGATGGCGGCTGGGGCTGGTTTAGCGGCTATGGCGAATACTCGTCGCCACACACGACTGCTCAGGTTGTTCACGGACTGACGGTGGCCATCAGTAACGACGTGCCCGTGTTGCCGGACGTACTGTCACGAGGCATCGAATGGCTAAAAACGCATCAGCAGGAAGAACTGGTCAAACTTAAGGAAGGCGATTGGCGACGAGAACATCCGGCAGAACTGAAAGATCGCAAGAAGCAGTACAAGATGGAGGCCACCAACACAGACGCATTCGTTGCCTTTGTACTGTCCGTAAAAGACGCCAATGATCCGGTAATGAGCGACTATCTGTATCGTGATCGAGGGCCTTTGTCAGTTTACGCCAACGCTTTGACCGGCCTTATTCTGCATCAGCAGGAGGATATTGTTCGCCGCGACATGGTGCTACGAAATATCGAACAGTTTCTGGTTCAGGATAACGAAAATCAAACCGCCTGGCTGACGATGCCGCAAAACAGCTGGTGGTACTGGTACGGCAGCGAAAACGAAGCGATGGCTCGCTATCTGCAATTGCTGTTGAAGGTAAACCCGAACAGCGAAACGGCACCGAAACTGGTGAAATACCTGCTGAATAACCGCAAACACGGCACCTATTGGAACAGCACTCGAGATACCGCTTTGGTGGTTGAAGCGATGGCTGACTACATCACGGCAACCGGCGAAGATAAGCCGGATATGATGGTCGAAGTCTACATTGACGGCACGCTGCAGAAGAAAGTACGCATTACGCCGGACAACCTGTTTAACTTTGACAATGTGATGTTGCTGGAAGGCGATGCGGTGAAAACGGGAGCTCACAAGGTTGAACTTCGTCGCACCGGCAGCGGGCCACTGTACTTCAACGCGTATCTGACTAACTTCACGAAAGAAGATCAGATTGCGGCTGCTGGCTTGGAAGTTAAAGTGAACCGGCGCTTCTATAAACTTGAACGTGACGACAAAGAAGTCAGCGTTCAGGGTGATCGAGGCCACGTTGTGAAGCAACAAACGGTTCGCTACAAACGTATCCCTCTGAAAAATCTGGCAAGCGTTACCAGCGGTGATTTGATTGAAGTGGAACTGATCGTAGACAGCAAGAACGACTATGAGTATCTCATGCTGGAAGATCGCAAAGCCAGCGGCTTTGAACTGGATGATCAACGCAGTGGCTACGTTTACGAAGGTCTGCGAGCCTACCGCGAATTGCGGGATGACCGAGTCAGCTTTTTCCTTAGCAATCTTGCTCGAGGCCAGCACAGTATCAGTTATCGAATTCGCGCTGAAATGCCGAGCCAAAGAGTGTCTGCACTACCAACGAAGATCGAAGGCATGTACGCACCGGAACTGGTGGGCAACAGCGACGAATTCAAACTGCGCGTGTCAGATCGGGAATAAGGTCAAAAAGTAGACCTGCGACTTCGTTCGCTGGAACTTGAAACCGGTTTCGGTACAAGACGCATGATCCTGTTAAATCCGAGTCGCAGATGAAGCGTTTTGTCACGGTCTTATCTGCGCATCGGGTGAAACGGAAGGTGTATCTGGGATACAATTCTTATGTCAGTGGGCGGAGCCGCTGACTCACAATTACATCTGTGAACTCAGCATGTTTCCGAAGTGGCCTCAGCGTTGGATTATTGCTCATCGCGGTGTCTCGGATCTGTTTCCCGAAAACACGCGAGCTGCCTTTGAAGCGGCCGTGATGTGCGGTGCCGATGCGATTGAATGCGACCTGCAACTGACAGCAGATAATCAGATTGTTATTTGTCACGACACCATTCTGGACCGATATGGTCACGCGGGAGTTCGAATTGCAGAAACGTCGCTGCACGTCTTGCGCAATTTGGACATCGGCAGCTGGTTTGGACCGGAGTTTTCCGGCCAGCGACTGATGATTCTGGACGAACTACTGCGTTATTTCGGAGCCCGTATTCCACTGCTGCTGGAAGTTAAAGCCGAAGAGCTGTCGCCAGCCCGCATAGCTGTTTTCGTACAGCGGCTTGTCGATGCCATTGCATCATTTGAAGTGACACCATCCGTTGCCGTTCTGTGTTTCGATGCGAATATTCTGAAAGTGTTGAATCAACGTGCGCCGGATATTCAGTTGGTTCTGAACACGCATGATCCTCAGAAACTGTCCTCGACCGATTTTGAAAACATGCCTTGGTTGAACGCAGTCGATGGCAATATCAATCAGTTGACGTGCGAAGTCGTAAAGCGTGTTCACGACCGAGGGCTGGTATCTTCGTGCTTTACCTGCAACGATGAACTGGATGTGATCAAGGCGTGGAATTTGGGTATTACGGCGATCATCACCAATCATCCCGAACGCACTCGGCAGATGTTAAAACTTCAGGAACACATGCAGTATGATTCGTGATGTCAGCCAACTACGAAGTGGTAAGTTTGATGTCGTGGTGATTGGTGGAGGGATCTACGGAAGCTGGATCGCTTATCACGCCGCAATGGCTGGCTTGAAGGTTGCTCTGGTTGAAAAATCCGATTGGGGCAGCGCGACTTCGTCGGCTTCGTCAAAACTGCTGCATGGTGGACTGCGATACCTGGAACGATATGAAGTCAGCCTTGTTCGTAAGTCGTTACATGAACGTCGAGAACTCAGCAGGCTGTTTCCCCATCTGGTGCGACCGCTGCGTTTTCTACTTCCCGTCTATCGAGATTCGCGAGTCGGGATGTTGCGTTTGAAGGCAGGACTGTGGTTGTACGATCGGTTGGCGGGACCACACCAACCGGTTGATAAGCATGTGTCGTTTTCTGCGGCGCAGTTGGTGGAATGCGAATCTGCTTTAAAACCGGATCGCCTGGTCGGTGGGTTTAGCTATGGAGATTGCGGCACTGATGATGCTCGGATGGTGCTGGAAGTTGTGGATTCTGCCATGCAGGCCGGAGTCGCCGCGTGTCATTATGTGGCGGCCACGGATTTACTGAAGCCGGCAGACCGCGTGACGGGAGTACGGCTGTGTGATGTCGAAACGAATGAAACGTTTGACGTAAACTGTTCGATGGTGATAAACGCCGCCGGACCCTGGGTGTTTCAGCAGTTCGGGCTCGGCGAGAAATTTACGGACAATGCGTCTGTTGAGCCAACGGCCGGGCCAACTATTGGTGACCGAGTACGTTTAACGAAGGGCGTCCATCTGGTGATGCCTGAATTGAATTCGGATCATGCCGTGCTGCTGACAGCGAAGGCAGACGGTCGGGTGTTTTTTTTGATTCCGTGGTACGGTCGCACTTTGCTGGGAACAACAGACACCGACTATCATGGCGACCCGGCAATGGTGCGAGTCGAACAAAGCGACATCACGTATCTGCTGAATGCTGCTAACGATTATCTGCAGACTTCATGGACTGCGGACGATATTTATGGCGCCTATGTCGGTTTGCGAACACTACAAAATGAAATCGAAAAAACGGCGTCGGGCGTTTCGCGGGAATGGGCGTTTGAAGAAACGTTGCCGGGTTTGCTGACTTCCGTTGGCGGCAAGTACACGTCAGCTCGAGTTGACGCGGCGGAAGCTGTCGGGAAGATTCTGGACATGATGCGACAAACATCTGCAACTGCGTCAGTACCAGAAAACATGGCGTGGTATCCGGGGAATTCATTCAGCGATTGGAAACAGCGACAGTGTCAGTTAGCAGTCGATGCGGGGATCGATCAGGAAACGGCAATGAACGGGGCTAACCGTTTTGGTAGTCGCTTTAAACAAATCGTCGAGCTTGTAAAAGCCAGACCTGATCTGGCGAATCGAATTGTGGCCGACCTGCCGTTTTGTCGCGCAGAAATAGTGTTTTCTGTGACTGACGAAATGGCTCGCAGTCTCATGGACATACTTCGTCGGCGAATTCCACTGATGCTGTTGACTCGCCTGAATCGACCCACGTTAGAGGACGTGTGCGATCTGGTCGAAGAATATTTTGAATGGGACGCTGCAGAACGGGAACGACAGATTGTTAGCGTTCTGGAAATGTCAGGGCGTTGGCTGCAGCACCAGAACTGATACATCACCAGCAGGGGCTGTGAGATCCAGGCTGTATACCGTGCAGCCTGTGTAGGTGGATTTGTCCTTAGATCTGAATTGCCTCGGCAGATTCTGAACTTCACTTGCCATAACTCGCGGAACCGTGGTCGATTTTGGAAGCCGCTGAAGATATATTCAACCTTCCGCGGAAACACCTCGCCATCTCTTTCTGCCTCGAATGAATTTGAGTATGAATATTTCTCGAATCACTCGTCGACACGTTCTGCGCGGAGTCGGCGGAGTGGCTGTTGCTCTTCCAATGCTGGATATCATGCAGGCGAGCGCTGTCGCTGATCGACCTGCCGCACCGACGCGATTTGTAAGCGTCTTTCAGCCGAATGGCGTTTACCCGAAGGCCTGGGATGTGGAAGGCGTTGGCACTGACTATGCGTTGTCGCCAATTCTGGAACCGCTACAGGATCTGCGCGATGACCTGCTGATTGTTTCGCATTTGGACAACGCTTCTGCGGGCAACCACGTGCAGATGACAAGTGCCTTCCTGGCTGGCGCTGGTGTTGAGGGGGCGACATGTTCTGTTTCTCTGGACCAGCACATAGCAAACATTATTGGCACGACAACCCGAATGCCATCGGTCGTTTTGGGAACCGAACCTCCTCGCCAGGGCGGTGCCGGCAATTTGCCGATTTCAAACGCAAACGGTTAGCTGGTCGTTTGCGACAACTCGTATTTCGCCGGAGATCCATCCTCGCGTTGCGTTCGATCGCCTATTCGGACGCACACCAATCCCAACGCGAGGTCTGAAGCGGAATCGCGCCGTAGTATTCTTGATCTTGTGATGGAAGAAGCGAAAGATCTTAGACAACAGGCCAGCATTGCTGATCGTCAAAAGCTGGATGAATATCTGGAAAGTGTACGCGATGTGCAAGTACGCATCGCACGAGAATTAAATCCACCAAAGGCCAGTTGGGTTCCCGTTAACGAACCGGACTACAAACGCCCGTCAGATGGAATTCCTCGTAACCGCGACGAACACCTGCGACTCATCATCGATTTAATGGTGCTGGCTCTGCAAACCGACACTACTCGAGTCGGCACATTGATGACGGCTCATGGTTTCAGCCGACAGAACTTCAGCTTTCTGGACGGCGTTTCCAGCGACCATCATGGTATGTCTCATCACAAGGAACAGCAAACAGCCGTCCGTGAATACACTCAGATCAGTCGCTGCTACATCGAACAATTCGCTTACAGGCTGGACCGCATGAGAAAGATCGACGAAGGAAACGGCCGCAGCTTACGGGATAACAGCGTCGTGCTTTACGGCAGCGGCATGAAAGACGGCAACGGCCATAAGAAACAAAACCTTCCGATTTTGTTGGCAGGCAGAGGTTCTGGCAGCCTGAATCCGGACCGGCATGTCCAGCTTAAACAAGGTACACCACTGACCAATCTGCACCTGACTTTGCTGCAGAAATTTGACGCCACGATAACTGATTTTAATGGAGTCAGTTCGACGCCAATCGGTGAACTGATAAGCTGATTGAGCTTCTACCAACGTCTCAGTCTGGGATTCTGACGCTTCATAGAATGTCGTGCCGCTGTCAGGGCAAAGATTCGGAGTTTATTGAACCTGTTTTTTCTGCATCAACAAGGTTAAAGAAACCCAGCATCATTTCTTCGTCGCTCTGGTCGCCCCATTTTACTGGTTCATTGGGAGCTGGGTTCACAGGGTTTTGTGCAGAATTGTCATAGCGGGCTTCGCAATGGATGGTGGCTCCCTTTGGGAGTAGTTTCGGCTGAGCAAGGATGTAGCTCAACTGCCAGTTGAAATCATAGCGAGGCACATCCAGCAAAACTTCACGCTGGCCATCCGGGTAAATTGCTTCATATCGAAACGACTTGCCTCGCAAGTGCATGTGAGGAGTCATATCCAGCAGGAATTGGTCACGTTTGATTTTGTGATCTGCTTCGACAAGATGATTGGATGCGTGAGGCGGAATTTCAAACTTGGTGTTTAAGGTCGCGGCACCTCGCAGTAGTTGTTTCACGTTTTTTCGGTCCGTAAATTTCAGACCGATGTAGCTCAGGTCAGTCTGCTGACTTCCGTTTGGCGTGTAATGCATTTCAAAAACCAGCGTACTGCCAGCGGGCACGTGCATAGCCGTGCCTTCGTCCAGAATATGTGGAATGGCGCCTGGAGCATATCCCACAAGCATACGGCGATCTCGTTCTTTTTTACCGTCTGATCCCGGAGCAAGAACATAAGCGATGATGTGATGAACAACGGATACGTTGTCAGGACGCGCTTCAGCTGCCGTGACGTACTTGTCTTCTGTCCAACCCGGATCGACGGGGAAATACTGGTAGTCGACAATGCCTTCGGCGGGAACCGTAAATGGCGTGTCGCTAATTTTGATCACCTGATCCGGTTCCGCCATTCGCCAGCCTTTGACAAATTTTGGTGGTTCCGGAAGGTCGGATGCATTGCCTTCTGGCATACCGTTTTTTACCCACGTGCGAATAAGTTGTTTGTCATCATCCGTTAAACGAGCATCATTTTTGAACGTACCGTGATCGGGATTTGCAAACCATGGCGGCATGCGGTTGTCTGCGATGACTTCAAGTATCGTATCTTCCCAGCCAATAATATTTTCATAGCTGGCAAGCTGAAATGGCGCTACTTCGCCAACGCGATGACATTTGAGGCAGTGTTTGTTGAAGATCCTCACGATTTGGTTTGAGTAAGTTACGTCGCCATGGGCCGCTAAATTGCGGACTCGTCCAATGTGGCAGCCGATCGGTTCGGTGTTAGCGACAGTCACATCATTGCCTGCCAAAACCTCGTCGAGTGCAGTGGCAAGGTCGCGTCGAGTTACTTTGTTTCGCGACAGACCGATTAGATATTGATCGTCGATTCTTCCGCGATAACGAATGTTTCTCTGTTGATCCAGTAAAATTACTTCCGGTGTGCGTTCTGCCTTCAATTGATCTGCAACGCGGTTGCCGGCGTCCTTCAGGATGGGGAACGAAATTTTATGATGATTAACATACGCGGAAATCTCGGTAAGGCTGTCCTGCGTATTAGAGTTGATGCCTACAAATACGACGCCCTTCTGGCGGTATTCGTTTTGAAGTTCTGTCAGACGTGGTCCATACAGTTTTGCCAGCGGACACTCGGTGCCCAAAAAGGCAACAACCACAAGCTGGCTATTGTCGACATCGTTTAGCGCCCAGTTTACGCCACGGTGAGTGGGCAACAAGAAGTTTTCAACCGATTGGGCGTCTGCGATATTCATGAAGCACAGACAGATCGAAGCGGCAAGTTGTGGAAATGCCAGAACAGAACAATTCATGAACGATTCTCGATAAGTTTAAATGGCCTGACGCTGCGGAAAGTGACTTAACAGCCAGCCAGAATATCTGTTGCTACACAGGCCGCTGCTGACAGAAGACTTAACCCTGCAACAAGTATATCAAGCCGATCGGAATCATTTTACAGGGAGTTTAGACCAAAACACTTCGGCGATATCAGCAACGACTGGATTAACCAACAATTGGCTAATCATTGTAGCCGGGCGGCAATTTTGGCCAATGTGTCCATGCAATACAGAGTTTTTCCAAACATTCAGTTTATTTTGAAGCTGTGCTGGGAAATCAGTCTGCCGACCTGAGCCGAAAATTGCCCTCGACTCATGACTTGCGAGAACCCGGCGCCTGCGGCCGCGGCCAGTTTTTCTTCGTGAACATGAGGACCGTAAGCAATCGCAGTTGCCAGAATGTTTTCAGGAACATGGTGAGCTAGATTCGCGATGTTAAGTCCCGGCAACCCAAGGTCGACAAGCAGCAGGCAATTTCCAAGCCGAGCGATGTGGGCAATGGTTTCTTCAACCGTCAAAGCCGATTGGAATTCAAGTTGTGCTGTTGCCGCGTAACCGCTAACTGTGCTGCTGAGCATCAGGTCGCTGGCCAGCAACAGGATGGTTCCGGAATCAGAGTTGGCTTTTGTCATCGTGTGTTTGCTGTAAATAGAGTCCGGGCTTACGCTTTGATTTGTATTCCAGATGCAGAGTGTTGATCATGATCGTCTTACTTTCAAACACCGGAGACGACAATGCAGAGCTTTCGTTCGTTTTATTGCCTGGTAGTCATCGTTGCTGCAATTTCGCATTCGGCTGTTGCGGCTGATTTTCCCGCGTTTGACGAGGTCGTAATTGATGCGAATGTCGGGAAGGTGTGTTATGCCGTCGTGAGTGCCGACGTTGACGGCGACGGAAAGCTGGACATCGTGGCCGTCACGGAAAGTCGAGTGCTATGGTATCAGGCGCCGACGTGGAAAATGCGTGTGATCATTGATGGCCAAACGCCGCTCGACAATGTCTGCATTGCGGCTCACGATATTGATGGCGATGGCAAAGTTGATTTTGCGTTAGGCGCTGGCTGGACAAAAATCGGAACCATTCACTGGCTGCAACGTGGAGCGTCGCTGGACGAAAAATGGAGCGTTCATTCGATTGGTGAAGAAATGTGGACACATCGAATGCGTTTCGCCGACGTTTTGGGAACCGGAAAGCCTCAGCTTGTGGTTTCACCATTGAACGCGACGGTTGGAAACGGAGTGCGATTAACGGCGTTTGAAATTCCGGAATCGCCGGCGACAGATCGCTGGAGAACGCATGTGATTAATGATGAACTGAATCGCATGCACAACCATTGGCACATTGATTTTGACGGAGACAAAATCGTTGACACCTTAACGGCCAGTCAGGAAGGCGTGAATCTGCACACACGATCGCCAGCTGCATGGAAGCGGACGCAGCTGGGAACCGGCGCGATGGCCGACGATCCCACGCAAAGCGGGGCGGGCGAAATTAAGCTTGGGCAGCTAAAAGACGGACGAAGGTTTATTGCGACTGTCGAACCAATGCACGGTCACAGCGTTGTGGTTTACTCTGAACCTCAATCCGGCGATGCCAGCGGCGTCTGGGAACGACACGTCATTGATGATGGATTTAAGCGGGGTCACGCACTGTGGACGGCTGACTTTGATGGCGATGGCAACGATGAAATTGCCTTCGGACACAGCGATACTCCGAATACTTTTGGCGTAATTATTTACGACTGGACGGAAAGCACCGACCACAAGTGGACAAAGCACGTGATTGATGCCGGTGGAATCGCCACGGAAGATCTGGTTGTGGAAGATTTCAACGGCGACGGGCTGCTGGACATCATCGCTGGTGGTCGAGCAACTCACAACTTGAAGCTGTACCTTCAGAAGAAATGATGCGGTGCAGACAAAATTAGCGTTGCTGAAATTGGTCGTAATCGCCCAGTCGCAGCCATTTAGTGTGCGGCAGCTTCCGCCGTTTTCGACTTGGCTTCGGTCTGCAGTGCACCGAGACTCAGACCGATGCGGTTCATGAAGATCAGGCCGGTCAGTGTAACCGGGATGTACTGGCTCATCTGATAAAACACAGAACAGGCAACAACATCTTCGGGTAAAAATCTGGGAACCAAGACCAGCTTGAAGCACGCCTGAATGACTCCGAAATAGCCCGGTGGAGCGGGCATCAGAATTGCGAAGACGATAACTCCCATCACCATTAAAGCATCCCAGTACGAAACGTGCACACCAAATGCGCGAGCCGAACAGTAGATCATGAGTCCGTTCAGCATCCACTGAGCAATTGAACTGATTGCGATACCCGAAAGTAGCCTGGGATTCCGAACGGACTCCAGCCCAACGGCACCCGTTTCCAGCATTTCAAGTATGCCGGTGGTCAATTGGGTTGGCAAAAAAGGCAGCCACGAAAACACTCTGGCCACAAGAGCCAAGAACTTTTTTGTAAACGCCATGTAGCCAACTAACACGGCGACTCCGCACAGTGAAGCGATTCCAAAGACCTGGCAAAAGCGTTCGAGGTCCTGCGGCATGCCTTCAATGAAGAACAGACTGATACCCAGTAGCAACAGGATCGCCAGAATATCGAACACACGTTCCAGCACGACAGTTGATAGCACTGGAGTTTTCTTAAGATCGAATTGTTGTCCCAGCACAAACACTCGCACAAATTCGCCAAGATGAGCTGGCAGCAGATTGTTGGCCATGAAGCCCGTCATCATTGCCGGCGTCACCTGCCACGGTGTCAGATGCTTCACCGGTCTTAGCAACAGAGCCCAACGCCAACCCTTCAAAACATAGAACGCAATCAGAATCAGCAGCATTGGCGCCAGCATTGTGTAGTTGGCACGAGCGAAACTTTTTTTCAGTTCGCTCACATCAATGCCGTTGAATGCATAGGCAAGGCAGCCCACGGTCATACCACCGATGAGTGCGATCTGAATAATCTTCCGAGCGTTAATTGCCTAGGGCTCCTGTTTGTGACCGGCATACGACGACAAGTTGGCGAGCATTCGATTTACCGGAACATGTGGTTCTGAAAATATCGATTCTGCTGACGACGTCGACACTTTCGCAGATGAACAGACGTTTCATCAATGCCGATCGCGGAAAGCTACCTCAAACTCAGGCAGACCGCCCTGTTTTTTTGAGTCTCAGCAGGTTCTTTTCATCCGGTTGCCGGATCGAGTACCGCCTATTCGCCAATAATCTTCACCAGGATACGCTTTTTTCGGCGGCCGTCGAATTCATAGTAGAAAATGTGTTCCCACGGTCCCAAATGCAGTTTCCCGTTAGTAATAGCAACAACTACTTCGCGGCCCATAATCTGACGTTTGTGATGAGCGTCGGCGTTGTCTTCGCCTGTGCGATTGTGGTGATAGCATTCCGGCGAAGGATCAAAGGGCGCCAGTTCTTCCAGCCATTTGTCATAATCGCGATGCAGACCGGGTTCGTCATCGTTGATAAACACGCTGGCGGTAATGTGCATGGCGTTAACCAGCGCAAGTCCATCCTGAACGCCGCTTTCCGTTACCAGTTTTTCAACGCGATCGTGAATGGACAGGATTGCTCGGCGTTCGGGAATTATCACCCACAGTTCTTGGGTCAACGACTTCATAGCTGTCTGATCGCTTCCAGTTTTAGACGCATGGATCTTCGCAATACACCGTTTGTTTCTACAGAATGTACTCGTCGCCAACCTGTAAAACTGCGGGTTTTGCCGATGTCTCTGTTGCGACGCGATCGCCCCACGCGGCCGCGTCCTGGTCAATCAGTGGCCACGTGTTGTAGTGAGCCGGAATCACCGTTTGTGGTTCCAGTAGCTTGATGGCTTTAATGGAATCTTCCGGGCCCATCGTAAAGTTGTCGCCGATTGGCAAAACGGCGACAGCAATGTTTTCTTCACCAATCAGTTTCATGTCGTAGAACAATCCGGTGTCGCCCGCGAAGTAGATGTTGCCATCCGCTATTTTTAAGATAATACCCGTCGGATTCCCGCCATAGCTACCGTCCGGAAGTTCGGAACCATGATGAGCAATCGTTAGCTTGACTGTGGCGAAGTCAAACCTGTGACTGCCGCCAATGTGCATAGGATGAGCGTTTTCGACGCCCTGCTTCTGAAACCATGTGATGATTTCAAAGTTGGATATTACCAAAGCACCCGTGCGTTTGGCGATTTCTACGGTGTCACCCACATGGTCGCCATGACCGTGTGTGACCAGAATGACGTCTGCTGCAACATCACCTGCCGAAATCTGAGCGGCCGGGTTTCCGTTAAAAAACGGATCGATCAAAATTGACTTGCCACCAGTAATGACTTGAAATGCAGAATGGCCAAGCCACTTAACAGACGTGGTCACTGTAATCTCCTGTTGTCGTTTGATTTCGGTGGGACAATGTCGAGCATTGGCTTTTTCCGCTCCTCGGAAAAATAGCCGGGACCGGTAGTTTGGTTCGTGTGTGATTAGGCAATTCAGCGGTGCGCCGAATCGTCGCGAATCCATTTACAATGGTTAGTCTGCAACCATAAACCGTTTTGGGGCGCGACAGGTTCGATCTAGTTTTCTGCCAAAATTGCGTTCATGTTTTTTTTGTAGGCTTCAACACCGGGCTGGCCATAAGGATTGGTGCCAACCAATCGGCCTTCCACAACCGTGGCCAGCATTAACATCTGGAAAACCTGGCCGACCACATGTGCATCAATTGTGGGTAGCTGAATATCAGTTGTCGGCCGGTTTTCGTCAGCATAAGCTTTGTTTGTGCCTTCGATGGCGGCCTGTAGAATGCGGGGCAATTCGAAGCCTGCGAATTTGTTCAGCTGGTCAAAATCGTCGGTGCGCTGCAGCACAGTTAATGGATCAGACATTGGCGCACCTGGCAACAGATTTGTGATCAGTTTGTCGCGTCGACCTTCCTGATGCTGTTGGCCTCGGCTGTGGAGGTCGCGCGTATTCACGCCGGTCAGTGGAGTCGCCCCTTTTTCGTGTTTGCCAAGGCTTTCAGCGAGTAACTGGTCGTACCACAAACCGATGGCTTCCAGTCGACTGCCCCAGGTGGACAGCACGCGAATTCGAAGATCCTGGTCGATTTCGAAAGCATGTGAAACGGCCGTGTAATCGAGTACCGCGTTGCTGCCATACGCTGCTGAACGAAGGTGTTCCGTCATGTCAGCCGCGCCCTGTAGCAATTCACGAATGTTGATTCCGGCAACAGCAGCAGGCAGCAGGCCAACTGGCGTCAGCACAGAAAAACGGCCACCGATGCCGTCCGGTATTGAGAAGATGTCTGCGAATCCGGCTTCGTTCGCGAGGTCTCGCAGTTTGCCCGTGTCACCCGTGACTGGCACGATTAACTGTTTCACGGAATCTGGAAAACGTCGTTCCAGCATGTCCCGGAAGTTGCGGAAGGCGACTGCCGTTTCCAGCGTTCCGCCTGATTTGCTGATTACGATGACTGCCGTGCGACCTTCCGGAGCGGCCTTGTCTTCTGCTCGTTCAGCTCGTTTATCCAGCAGACTCACCAATGCCTTTTGGTTGTCCGAATCGACGTTCCAGCCTTCGAAGTAAATTCGCGGCACGCCAGCTCGACCATTTCGGCAAAGTTCATTGTGGTACGGATTATTGAGCGCTTCAAACATGGCTCGCATGCCCATGTACGAACCGCCGATACCCAGGATTACCACAGAATCCACGTTGTCTCTAAGCCGTTTTGCGCAAGCTTCAATCCGAGCGATAAGACTTTGATCGCCGGTTTCCTTCAGGTCCAGCAACAATTCTTCGGGCCACTGAATGAAGCCGGCATCCAGTGGATCTTTTTCTGCAGAAATTGAGCTGCCACTTTGCCAGAGTTCCACGTCGTTTAGAGTTTCGTCTCGGGCCGCTTCGACAGACGCTTTCAGGACTTCCAGGCGTCCAGCAGAAAGATGCTTCAGGGCGGCAGACGGATCGTATTTTAAGAGTGAACTCATGTGAGTCTCCGGACGGGAATCAATCAACGAAAAAGGGGTATCGGAAGCTACGAATCAGCTTATGAGGCCTGTGTTGTAGCCAAATTTTGCCAAATCACAAACCACGCCATGCGACTCACCGCAGCCGCAGAATTGTGCGAATCGCGTCAAGACACACATCAGAGTTACGGAAACATGAGACTGTGATGACAGCGCGACTTTGCGTTCAGTTGCTGTGCCTAAATTGTGTCTCTGCTGTCTGGATTACCTGAGCGTGTCGGTGAGCTTCCTGATCGATGCGGGATCCAGAGTTTGTGCGGTGCCCGGAAATTCGAACGGAGCTAACCACCATTCTTCCGTGAAACTGGCGGATTCACCTGGCTGCAGACTTTCGCGAGGACCAATCGGTTCCAGTTCGATCATCTGATTGTCTGGATACCAAACTGAAATTGTGAGCCCGGCGGCTTCGTTATAGACTCGATCGGGAAAAGTCTTGAACCGCTTCAGGAAGAACAGGTTGTTCGGCGCAGCGTATCCAATTTCACCGGCGTAGCTGTCGAAGCCAAGCTTTGGTTTTCGAGGGGTTGGGAAAATCTGCAGAGTGTTGTCGCGTTTGCGAATCTGCGGATCTGCGGGTTTCAGGTTGATGATGCCACCTTCTTCGTACATCACGTAACGTTCTGGAAAGCGACTAAGCGGCGAAACGCCGGCCGGAGTTAACGGGATGATGCAAATACCTTTGCCGACCGCAAACGTGCGGCTCCAGTGACACCATTCTTTCAATTCATCGGACACGTTGACGATAGTTTGAGCACACAGTAATCGGGATGACTTGGGATCAAGTTCGAAGTCGCGAATCAATTGAATGCCGGTCGCTGCATCTTTTTGACTGGTTAAACGGGCGCTGTGTTCGCCAGTGATTGCTGCCGTCCATTTGCCCGACCACAAAACGTTCCGTCGTGGGATGACCAATTCGGGGCCGATGTCGAAACGTCCTGCTGACGATTCCGGCGTGTCACCGGGCTTCCATTGTTGTTCGCCTTTGGACATATACAGCACATTTTCACCGTCGTACGAATACTCAAGGACCCGCCCACCAACCTGCGGGCACAGCACAACGCGGGTGTGCTGATTTTTTAGCTCAATTGCGCTGCTGTAGCCGAGATAGGAAACGGTCTCGGCACTGAGCCCCCGAGATGAAGCTAGCAACAGCACGCCCATCGAAAACCAAATCTGACGGCTATTGATAGTTTTGGAAATTGTGCGGGGCGGCTGCATAACGAAACTTTTTGTAGTGAACTTCAGTGAAACGGATAATGTATGCGTCGATATTTGCGTCGGTTACGGGGCGTCGCCAATGGCTGCAGGTTCGGCCGCAGTAGCAGCCAGAGACTTGTCAGCGTCGGCCGCCGCTGGAACGGATTGCTGCTTTGGTGTTGAGGTGTCGGGAATGTTATCACTGACCAAATTTTCGGTTTCCGAAGTGTCATTCGGATTCTCATTCACGGAAGGTGTTTCGGTTACTGGGTCTGTTTCGGCATCCATGGGCGGTCGCTGACGTTCAGGTTCAACGCGTTGGCTTTCCGGTGGGTGGATCTCTGCCCCCGAAAGAATTCCGTCTCCGTTTTGATCCGATTTCCGCAGGGCAACATCCGCGTTATTCAGTTCTCGCTCTGAGATCTCGCCGTCGTTGTTTTTGTCAAGGGTTGCCATCAGCGGATCAGAATTCGGAAGACGAATCATGGGGGCGCTCGCAGACATTCCACCGCCGTCCTCAGTGGCTAAGCTGCTATTTCGAGCATCTCCGATTCTTCCAAACGCATCTGGTTCGTCTGCATTCGAATCAGCGCCACTGTACCGCAACGCTATGGCGGGTTCTGACCGATTGGAAACGACCAGCAGCGCTGCGTTCGGTTTGGAAAACAGTGGCCGCAACAGGCTAAACCATTCAAAGCGAGTTTCTGTTTCGTAGTCGGTCTGTTTCACTATAGAAATTGAAGGGGCGAACTTAATGAGGTTCCGCACCTGATCGCGTGTCGCATCTGGAAAAGTGCCTTTATCAGATATTTTTTGCAGGGCCCAGTCTGACAGTAGCTGACCCAGGCTGGCCCGGCCTTCGATGGCTAACACACAAGCCAAAATGAGTAACAGCAGAGCGGAAGCTTTTTTTCGCAATGGCGAAACGGCAGTGGTCGTTGCGAGACCAGAGTCTGAATCGGACATGGTCAAATTCACTTTGTAAACAGGGTCAGCAGAATGACGCGAAACGACTTCACTCACAGGTCGTCAGCGGCATTGATTGGGGGAACGTGGGTTACTGATTGTCAGCATACTGAACGTACGGGGCGATCGCCATTCGTCCGACCTCCGCACGCTGCAACGTTCGCGTTGAACCCGTCTTCCTATTTTCCGGCGGGTACCGATCAGCGTGACCGACCCTGCGAACAATCGTTAGCGTTGTGTCGACATGTTGCAAATTCTGAACGTCACCTTTGCGCAAGTGTTAAGTGGACAGTGCGAACGATCCAGACATCTGGCCAATGGCTTATGAATCTGGCTGTCGTCGAAACGTCGCAAGTTATTGGTTCGAAACAACTTGCGATTCTCCGCGAGAGTTGAGCGTCAGAAAAACCAGCAGTTAATGGCGAATTCGGGTCCGGCTTTGCATTCGAGTTGCGATTGCCCCAGCGAAGAAGATGGTTTTCTTACATTCGCCTCGGAGCCCAATCGATGAGTCCTTTGTCTATTTTTGCTGCGTTTTCTGACATGCTTGTTTCCTGTTCCAGTAGCAGAACGCGTCGCAGATCTCGTCCGGTCGACATTCAATTCTGCGATGTATTGGAGTATCGAAAGCTGCTTTCGGTCGTAAACTCAGCTCCCGAATTGACCAGCATCGTTGTCGACGAAGCTTTTCTTCATGGGCTTGTTACGGACGATGGAACCTATGGCATGATGGTCGCCAACGTGGATGTTGGCAGCGATGGTAACGTTGACTTTGTGTTATCCACGTATGAGGGCGACACTCTTGCGATGGACTTTAGTTCATGGATTCCGGCCAATGAAACGCGGTCGGTGACAATTGAATTAGTGGAAACGAATCCGGCTGTCGCTGGTTCCGGTTCCGGTTCTGGCTCAAGTGAAGGCGGAAGCATGGCACGTTCCTCAGTGACAGTTCAGGTACCGGGTATTACGTTAGACGCGATCCAAATCAGTGAGATTGTTGCCAACGAGGCGGTTGTGATTGGTGCAATTGATAATGAGAACGCGAATATTATTGGTGAGGTCCGTGTCGACTGGCGCGTTGCCGGTGAGACTGTGTGGAACACGGGAGATACTACTAACGAAGATGGGATTTTTAGTTTCTATCTTCCTAACGCGAACGGCGAAACGGACTTTGAATTCGTTGCTGTCCATACTGCAGCGATGTCGCAGGTTTTTGGCGACGTTGTATTGCTGGAAGATATTAGTGGAGAGCCAAACAGCGGCAGCGGTGGTTCAGGCAGCGGTGGTTCAGGCAGCAGTGGTTCAGGCAGCAGTATGGCTGGCGCGAGTAGCGGCTCTTCCTCGGGTGGCATTGGCGACGACGAAGAAGACCTATTTGCATAGTTTACAGCATTCAATTGACTGACTGTTCAACGGTTCATATGTAGTGTGCTTCAAAGTCTCTATCGTTGCAGTTGGTGGCAGTTTCCCTTGGATTGTGATGATTCCGGCGGCGCCTGATTTTCCACCCTGCGGTTGCATACCGTGGTGTTGAGATCAGGTTGAATGGTGCTGGGTCCGTGTTCGTTGCGGGATTGATTCAACATCGATTATTTACGAGTGCATCACATAGCCGCCGTCAACGTTTATTGTCTGACCAGTGATCTGGCTGGCACAATCTGACGAAAGAAACACCACCATGTTTGCGATGTCCTGAGGTTGTTGCCAGCTTTTCAAAGGGATTAGCTGGTTTATTTTCGCAGCGGCCCAGGCCTCATATTCAAGTTTCGATTCCTCTGGCTGCCGTTCGTTCCATGATTTCCAGACATTTTGATTCAGCGGCGTTTTCACCATACCGGGGCACACCGTGTTTACCCGAATACTGTGTGCCGCAAGATCTTTCGCCATCACCTGAGCAAAGTTAATATTGGCTGCTTTGGAAGCACTATACGGTGGGTCTGTGGGCGAGCCTATTTGTCCGGCGACCGAAGCCACAAACACAAATGTTCCGTGTTTTCGGCTGACCATCCCTGGAGCAATGGCGTGGGCAATATTGACCATACCCTTCACGTTTACGTCAAGGACTCGTGTCCAGTCGTCGGGACACAGATTCGTAAATGGCATTCCGAATTGTCCTGACCCAACAGCTGCCGCATTGACTGTATGCGAAATTGGTCCCAGAGTTTCTTCGGTTAGTGCGGTAGCGTTAAGTACGGCCGACTCGTCAACGATGTCCACCGCCAGCCCCAGGCAGCCATTGATTGCCGCAATCTGATTGACCTGGGACGAGTTGTCCCAAATGGCAACACGCGCTCCTTCAGCGATAAACGCCTCGACGCACGCCTGGCCAATTCCACTGGCTCCACCGATGACGACCGCCACACTGTCTTTTAGTTTTAAATCCACCAGATACGACTTCAGAAAAGGGACCGCAAATCAAGAAACGGTATCTGCCCAGCGAGCTCGGATTTCCGATAATCGCCGCTCCACCGAACGCAGACTCAACCCCAGCAGCTTGGCGACTTCCGAATTGCTGGAGCCCGCTGTTTTCATTAAGGCAATGGCCTGTAGTTGCTTATCCGCAAGTGATTCAAGCAGTTCGGTACAGCGTTCTGTAATCATCACCTGCACATCTGGAGCCTGTTCGCTGGATGCAAGCTGTTCGAATAATTCGCTGTCGCCATCCTTGCCCGATGAAAAGGCTGATTCATTTACCACTCGACCGGCGCCGCGTTTCATTCGCCGTTCGTGAGTAATTACATCGATGACGTTTCGGGAGGCGACCGTTACCAGCAGTCGCCAAAAAGATTCGCGATTATCGAGCAACGGGAATTGTCCGTTCATCAGCCCGCGAAACATTTCGGCCAGTGACTGCAGTGCAACGTCCTCTTCGTCGGACATAGTGCGCAGCTGAGACCCCATGCGTTCTCGAACAAGATATGTCAGGCGAGCGAAAAAACGTTCCCAGAGTATGTCAGCGCCTTCAGGATCGCCCGTCTTCATGCGACGGATAATTCGGCTGACCGATCCGTCATCATCATCTTCCGGGGCGTGCGGTGGCGGTGGTGGTGTATTACTCACAGGAGCTTATGGCAAAAATTACGGGGCAAATCAGGAAGAGTCAGATGTTAGTTGATCTAATCTTCTGTGGCTCGCAATTGCCACGCTGTAACCCACTGTTCAGAAAGGCGAGTGAAACCGAATTCTTCCACGAGTCTTTTTTCCATATCCGGAAAGTGTCCGGCTCCATAGAAGATTCCAATTTTCTTTTTGCCAGACTGCAGTTGCTTTGCCAGCACTTGAAGGGCCTTAATATTTCGCTCTGTAATAATGGTCGAAGTGCCATCCGCACCAGCAAACGCAGTACCTTCGTTGGCCTTTGCCAGTTCGACAGCAGCAATCCTGCGCACTCGATAAACGCGATCCGTTGAGAGCAAAGAAAACATCAGGTCCAACTGCTGAGCAACCGGATTTTTATCCTGCTGCTGCATGGCAGCTTTGCTCATCTCACGGACTAACATTTCCGAAAACGACTCGCCCCGTTTTTCCATCGACGCTTCAAATTCCTCCTGAGTCATGTCGGCGTGAACAAAGTTTCTCGCGGTATAGTCGATTCCTGCCAGCTGAAACTCCAGTCCCAGAGCATCCTTCATGCCAAGCTGTAGTACCGAAATCGCCTGAAGTCCGACCTTGGCTTCCGTCCATTCATCTTCCAGGCTTAAGCCACGTCCCGTACCTTTCGTTCGGCCGGGTCGGAAGTCCTGCTTTACAGCTTCTTCAGGCATCACGGCCTCATACAGCAGCACATCGTATTTTGCGAACTGCTGATTCAGCTCTTTGTAATACTGTTCTTCACCTAGATGAATCGCTCCGAGAAGATCGACGGTGGCATTCGGATATTTTTTTGACTCACCGAAATTAATGACCGACGTTTCCAGCGCAACGGCCAGTCGACCGTCACGACGAATTCGAACGTATTCAGGTTGAGCGTCCTCGGTTGTCGCCGCGGCGGTGACTTCGTCACCGGTTGCAGCCTGTGGCGCGGCCCATGCCTGTGGCGAAAATGCGTCCGCACCAAGCAGCGCCAAACAGCATACAGCGGTGGTTTTGATTGAAGGACTAATCATGACATCTGCATTTCCGGAAAAACTCAACACGTTTCAGGTTCTGTCAGGCTTATCATGTACGAGTTTTGCCGCCACGTCCAGTGCCTTTGGGTGATCTTAAAGCTTTACTGGAACCGTGTTAAGCTCTAATGCGTGCCGAAATCGGGCGAGCCGACCGGAGGATTTGGGTAATGACGGCCGCTCAGTCAACCTGCCAAACAGGCGGATTTTTTGTTCCCGCAAGCGGCAGAATTCGCCGTTTTGTTGTGATTTTCGTTGCGCACACTGCGAGTAAGGTCTGCAGCTGTACAAACCCACCTTGTTGGCATTCGTTTCAGAAGGATACGATGCCACCCTTGTTTACGCTTTTCAGCGTCAGTCGGCTTTATGTTGCTGACTGAAATTCCGAAGTGCTCTCGGTTTGAGCAGGGTTGCCGAACCTAATGCCGATTTCCCAAAGAAGAACCAAAACATCCACAACCACCAGATTGTTGCTTGTCGTTCTGGCAATCAGCGTCGGTGGTTGTACGCGTCCGATGCTTGGTAAGTATTCTTCGCTGCATCGCAGAACCGCGTCGCTCAGTCATTCTCCCACAACGATTCGTTCGCAGGATTCGCCGTGGCAGTCGCCGTTGTATCAGGCTGTCGAAAGTTCCCCGCCAACAGTGTCGACGGGATCTGACACTGTCCCGAACGCCGCCGTCAATCCGACCGCGCGATTGTTGGCTCCTCAATTCGGACCGGCCTCGCTTCCGCCTCAAATCATAATTAAGCCTGCGACGCCTGAAGCGGCGCCGATTGAATCTGCTTCAGACATGGCAGCGCCATCTGCAATGCACGAACCCGCCAGCGGACACAGTATTGGGTTTACGACGGACAGTGTCAGACGATTTCTGAATGATCAATCGCGCAACGTCATGTCAGAGGGCAAGCTGTTGAATGAACGAGAAGATAACTGGCAAACGTTATCAACATCCAATCAATCTGAAACGCCCTCGGCCGAAAACAATTCAGGCCAAAACCCATTCGCAACTGCGTCGTACGGGATGGCTGCCGTTCCAATCGTAACATTCAGTGCAGACGCTGCCTGGAATTCTAACAACGTGCTGCCGGAAGGCCCGATGCCAGCAGAATCTTCTGGCGTACATCCCGAACCATCGATGCTGGAGCGGCTAAAAGAATTTTACGGACCGGATGGCGAATCCAGCGCGCGTCAGATCTGGAAGAGGAATTTCCAAAAACTGCAGTCGCCGTTCAGTGTCTTTCGGGAACGCGATAAGCCGGCTTCATCAATTTTGATACAACCTCCGTTACAGACTGAATCACTTAGCGATGACCCTGCCAGCATCGTTGTTAACAGTGCTTCAGAACCAAACCCCATCCTGATACAACTGATTGAAGAAGTGAATCGCGAACTGCAGAACTGGCCTGAGCAGTTAAATGGAAGGCGTCAGCAACCGATTGCATATCAGCGTCGGCAACAGGATCTTCAGTTGTTGTACCTGATCTCCAATCAACCCGGCGCCGCCATCGCGTCGCTAAGTGCATTGCCTGACGGAGAACAGGCCTTCTGGCAGGAACTGATGCTGGCGATGGTTCAATACAGAACAGACGACGATCTGACTCTGGAACAACAATTGACTGCCACTGCAGTACAACTGCGTTCCGCCACACGTCACCTGTCAGTCTTTGGCGATTTGAGTTTCAGACGGCTTGATATCTGCAGCCGGATTCACAGTTTCGGTCGAGTCGAAGCATTTCCTTCCAACGACTTCGATCCGGGCCAGCCCATTCTTCTTTACGCGGAACTGGATAATTTTTCGACCGACATTACGGCTCGAGGAAGTTACCGGACAAACTTTGATGCTCAGTTGCAAATCCTGCATGAAAACAGCACCGAGCCGATCGAGACGATTGATCTGGCCGACATTTCAGACGAATCCACCTCAGAACGCACTGACTACTTCCAGAGTTTTGAACTGACAGTGCCATCGCATCTGGCGACTGGAAGCTACCGGATTCGCGTTCGACTTCGCGATAGAATCAGCAAAAAGACGGCAGACGGTTTTGTCGCGTTTCAGGTTCGCTAAGTCTGATTTAAACAGGACTTGAACTCTGCCTCCGCTCACCAACCTTCCATCGCATGGGGAAGGCAATCTGATTCGGTTATTCAATCTGTATAATCTGCAAGCACGCTTCGGCAGCGAGTGATCGCCGCCGAGGTCGGAAAGTTTTGCTGGCACCTCGTGCTTACTGACAATGGCTTACCTTTGTGATAACTGTGACTCTTGTTGATCCGGATAGCCGCACGTTGTCAAACGCTGCAGAATTACGTACGCTTATTTTGGGCCCCAAAATTCAACGGCTTCCGACTACTTCGCCGTGATCAAGCATCGCAGGATGCAGTACGTCGGGAGTGTGGGTTTGCCTGATGTTCGGTGGCCTTCTGATCGCGTTGATGGGCGTCTGCAAAACACGGCATGTCCGATTAACTCGTTATTTCACTTTTGACATGGAAAAAATGCAGTGACTTGGCAATCGAGCGGGCAAGCCGCCATGAAAGTAATACACTGTTGTTTGTTTCCGGGTCCTGCCGAATGTCTTATGCCGCATTTTAGTTTGCAATGTCTTATGCAGTCCCGCCATCAAAACGCCATCAGTTACCACGTGAGCTCAGATGTCTGATTCGGTCCTAAAGGTTATTGTGCTCACCGGTAGCGATCGCCCTGAAGTTCTGGAGGCGTGGGCAAAACTGCTGCCTGATCTGGAAAAAAAGAACGGCATTCAGGTTGTTGGTTCTTTTGCGAGACACGAACAGATCGATGAACGCATGCATGCAGACATCGTTGTTGTACTTGGCGGTGATGGTTCCATTCTGCGCGGTTGTCGACAACTGGGGGCTCATCAGATCCCAATAATCGGCATCAACCTGGGAAGACTCGGTTTTCTTGCCGACCTGAGTCTGGACGAATTCTGCGACAACCTGCCACAACTAAAAGCCCGGCATTACGAAGTTGTTGAACATCTTATGTTCGAATGTCAGCACATCACCGCGGACGGTACTGTGCATACCGATCTTGGTTTGAATGAAGCAACAATAAACTCGGCCGGTTCGTTAAAAATTCTCGACATCAATCTTGAAATCGACGACGAGACCGTCACTACTTTTAGTTGCGATGGATTGATTATCAGTACCCCCGTTGGTTCAACGGCTCATAATCTGTCAGCGGGTGGCCCTATACTTCGGCAGGATCTTCAGGCCTTCAGTATTACACCGATCTGCCCTCATACTCTCACTGTGCGGCCGATTGTCGATTCTGCAGATCGCGTGTACCGGTTTACCGTTCCCGACGCTCCTGATGGTGTCAAACTGGTAATAGATGGCCAAATCAGTCGGCCGGTTTCCTCCAATGACCTGATTGTTGTGAAGCGCGCGACGCCGACCTTCAAGCTGATTCATTTTCCGGGGCACAGTTACTATAAGACGCTGCATCGTAAGCTCGGCTGGCGCGGCCAACTGGATTACCGCGAACGCAAGGGGCACTGATTTTGTTCATGAAGTTCTGCACGCCATTAGAATAGTTTCTGCTGGAGATCTTGACGGCTTTCGATCTGTCAAAGGCGTAGTTTACAGATGTGCCCCGCCAGCAAGTCGGGTTGGAAATGCCGGGTTTGTTTGGGAAACATCGGACTGTGATGTTACAGTCTCATGTTCTTCAGATATAGAAACCGGCTGCGATGCTGTTAGGTTTAGAATAACGGCTTAGCAGTTTTTGAATCCGCGTAAATGTCCCATGACACCGCTTTGTCGTTTAGAAACTGACATTTTGCAGAAGCGCGATTTCAGACTTGCGTCAGCGTTTCAAATAAACATTTTCCTGTAAAGAGTTCCCGAGAAATGTCAAAACGATCTTCAGAACCTCGCTGGCGTTCCACAACTGTGCTTGCCGTTCGCCATAATGGATCAATCGTGCTGGGAGCGGATGGTCAGGTCACCTATGGCAACACCATCATGAAATCGGATACGAAAAAACTTCGCCGCATGTTGGACGGCAAAGTTTTGGTTGGGTTTGCGGGATCAACGGCTGACGCATTTGCCCTGATGGAACGCTTTGAAACAAAAGTGAAAGATTACCCAGGTAACATCGCCAGAGCCGCAACGGAATTGGCTCGCGACTGGCGCACCGACCGAGCACTTCGTAAACTCGAAGCGATGATGATTGTGGCGGATGCGGATCTTACGCTGCTGTTGACGGGACAGGGAGACGTTGTGCAACCGACGGATGGAGTTGTTGGAATTGGATCGGGAGGTCCGTATGCGGCATCCGCCGCCAAAGCTTTGGTGAAGCATTCGGAATTAACGGCCGAGCAGATTGTTCGCGAATCGCTGTTGGTCGCCGCCGAAATCGACATCTACACAAATAACAACATCATCGTTGAAACACTGACGTCTGCTGTTTAATAACTTCCGGTCGATTTCTGTTTTCTGCCTGCCCTATTCACCACAGTTGAATCTGAATTTTTATGACTGAGCAATACCAGCCCATGACACCACAGCAAGTGGTTGAAAAGCTAAGCGAACATATTGTTGGGCAGGACAACGCGAAACGCGCGGTCGCGATTGCTCTTCGAAACCGCTGGCGCTGGCAAAACCTGTCAGAAGAGATGCGAAAGGAAGTCACACCGCGAAATATTCTGATGATTGGGCCAACCGGTGTCGGAAAAACGGAAATTACTAAGCGACTTGCCAAGCTGACCGGGGCTCCATTTATCAAGGTGGAGGCGACAAAATATACAGAAGTGGGCTACCACGGCCGCGATGTCGAAAGCATGATTCGCGACCTTGTGGAAGCGGCGATTTCGCTGGTCAAAGCCAGCAAGCGAACAGAAGTCGAAGAAGAAGCTACTCATCGCGTTGAAAACAAACTTCTGGACCTTTTGGTTCCCTTCGAACCGACAGTAACCGTCGTTAGCGACGAAGTTGAGGACGAAGATTCTGCCGCGCAGGAATCACGACATCTGCGAACAGTGGAAAAGTTTCGCGACATGCTGCGAGACGGCAAGCTGGAAGATCGCATGGTTGAACTGTCGATTGAAAACAAACCGTCTCCGGTGCAGGTATTCACAAACATGGGTATGGAGCAAATGGATATGGATTTGCAGGGCATGCTGGATCGAATGATGCCCAGGCAGAATGCGGCCAGAAAATTACCTGTGTCTGATGCTCGCCGCGCGCTGATGGATCTGGAAATCGAGACGCTGCTGGACAAGGACACAATTAACGAAGCCGCAATTCGACTTGCTGAAGAAACCGGAATCGTTTTTATAGACGAAATTGACAAAGTCTGCAGCAGTGGAGAAGGCGGACGGTCTGCTGATGTAAGCCGTCAGGGCGTGCAGCGTGACCTGCTTCCGATTGTTGAAGGAACCACTGTCCAGACGCGTTATGGTTCCGTCTCGACAGAAAAGATCATGTTCATCGCAGCGGGAGCGTTCCACCGATCACGACCTTCTGACCTGATGCCGGAACTTCAGGGACGATTTCCCATTCGTGTTGAGCTGCAGGATCTGACGAAGGATGATCTGGTGCGAATTCTGACGGAACCTTCGGGCTCCATCACGCGGCAATCCGCGGAATTACTGGCTGTCGATGGCGTTCAGGTCACTTATACAGACGATGGCATTTACGCAATTGCCGATGTGGCGTATCACGTTAACCAGACGACTCAGAACATCGGTGCTCGCCGCTTGCAGACGATTATGGAACGCCTGCTGGAAGATGTCAGCTTTGAAGCCCCTGACTGCGGAGCGAAGTCGATTGTCATCGACAGGGACTATGTTCACAGTAGGCTGGACGATATCCGTAACGACGAAGATCTCAGCCGCTTTGTGTTGTGATGTGATGTGAACGCCGCCTGAATGGTGAAGTTATTGAGTGTGAGTACCCTCTATCTGTTTTAGAAAACAGGGTGGCCACTGCAATAAACGCCTGATTAAGTGCGACGGCTATTGCTGTTTTGCTGGATTCGCCTGCAGCGATTTCTGATAGTCGGCAACGATCGCTTCCGGTGAATCATTGAATGCCTGAACGCATCCCTGACAGCAGACATAGTATGTTTTCCCCTTGTAGGTTACTGAAATCGTACCCAATCCGCCGGTCACGATGCACTTACGCGAATTGCCACCACTGACAGCCAGTTTCTCGCCGGCTCGAGTATAGCCAATGCCGGCGATTCTGCGATAAGTTCCAGTTGGGCTTGTCCTTTGTTCGAACAGCAGTGTGGCTCGAATGTCGCTCAGTTGCTGAATTGTGCAACGGTACGACACTCCATCGTCGTCGGGATCCGAGACAAGTTCGATGCGATCCGGCCATGTTTGGGGAGCGGGCCCTCTGTAAATTCGGGTGGTGTCCTTTAGTGACTGTGTTAGCACGATAGTCTCGTTGTCGCCGTCCCAGGCGATCTTCAGCCTGTCAAACTGTTGGCCATCTTCAGACTTCAACACAACGGTTGACGTTCCTTTTTCAAAAAGCCATTCGCACGTTATTTGTTCGGTCCAGGCACCATTGCGGCTTCCTCGTTTAAGCTGGCCGACGCCACGCCATGCTCCAACCAGTGCGTTCAATGGCTTTAAAGGATTGCTGTCGTTGATCCGTCCCACGGCAGATCGAGGTTTTCCTGCGGTCTCATCGGAGTGTGACGGTGAACAAAAAGACGGATAAAAGACCCCAATAAGACAACCCGTCAGGAAGAAAACGCCTGATTTTTTCATGTGTTCAGATTCCTGCGGTTACGGCGAAAAAGCGGTACGCGTTTCGGAAACAATGGCGGCACGCTTGAGTCAGTTAAACGATTTTTTTGTCAGTGCAATCAGACTATTCGGCACGACCGGACGCGTTGGATTGATCTGAACATTCGATTCATAGAAACAACCATGATAACCATGATAACGGTCCGATAAGGACACTGAAATGCTGTTTTTCTCGTCCATCCCACCTGAAGAAATTTCGGTGTTGAGGAAGGATCCTTGGCTGGACGCGAAATGAGATCTGTAAGCAGCTCAGTAAAACGGACTGGGTTCTCCAGGGAGGGAATAATGCTGGACGTGAAGACCACAAACACCAGCTTTGCAAAGTCATTGACATTGTTGGTTGCGACCGCATTCTCGCCGATTATGGCGGGATGTGCGACGGGTTCGTCATGCGGCGGTTCAGTCGTGTCGGCTTGTGCTGCAAGTCAGTGTTCTGATAATGGAGGCTCAACTGGCAATTGCAATCCAGTATCGTCTAATTGCACAGCACCTCAGTCGGAGTACGTGTTGAATGAAGCCCCAGCCGCATGCGGAACGGAAGGCTATGTTCAGACTGCTGCTACAGGCGAAGGCAGTGTGACGGGAAGCTGCGTTACTGCTAGTTATGGACAGGGTGGCTATGGCAACGCCGGGTGCGATGTTCCACGAGAACTTCGAAAGGCGTCTCTTCCGGAGTATCGCATTGAACCGCCGGATGTACTGCTGATTGAAGCGGCCACCAACCTCCGCCAGGCGAACGCTCCGGTGCTCGCTGGTGAACCATTGATCGTGCAGGTGAGTCGAACGATTCCCTTCGACGATAATGAAGATCCGATTTCTCGTCAGTTCAAGACCATCAACGGTCCCTACATTGTTGGAACTGATGGTTACCTGAATCTTGGTCCGGAATATGGCAAGGTTCATTGTGCGGGCCAGCCACTGGCTGAAATTCAGCGACGTGTTGAACTTCATCTGAAGCGAATTCTGACCAACCCGCAGGTGCTTGTGACTTTGCCGGATCCAAGTGCGAAGCAGGCTGTCGCCGGACAGCACCTTGTTCGGCCCGATGGTACGGTTGGCTTGGGGATTTACGGTGGCGTCTACATCGCTGGAATGACACTCGCAGAAGCAAAGTTGGCCATCGAGCAGCATCTGGGGCAACACATGCACAATCCGGATATTTCAGTGGATGTTCTGGGATACAACAGCAAAGTCTACTATGTGATTGCGGACGGTGGGGGAGCAGGTGAGCAGGTCCAGCGATTCCCATCTACCGGTAACGAAACCGTATTGGATGCCGTTGCTCAAATTCGAGGTTTGCCAACAGTTGCCAATAAAGGCCAGATCTGGATTGCCCGGCCATCGCCGAATTCATGTCAAGCAGATCAGATCCTGCATGTTGACTGGAACGCGATTGCTCAGGGAGCACAGACAAATACCAACTATCAGATCCTGCCGGGCGACCGCCTGTACGTGAAAGCAGATCGTTGGATTACTTTTGATACAAACTTCGCGAAGATCACAGCACCGTTCGAGCGCATTCTTGGCTTCGCCATTCTCGGAGGCGCGGCGTCGCGAAGCTTCAGCAATAACAACAATAACAACAATAATAATAATTTCTAAATGCTGAGCCGACGATGTCGGGGCAGCGTTCACCTGCAAGGCACTATGCAGGCTGAAATAGGTTAAGTGGAGGGGAATATGAAACGACCTTCAAGAACAATTCTGGCCATCGGATTTATTTTTATCGCCTGGCAATCAGCGACACCCGTTGCGCATGCTCAGTTCGGTACAGATCGAATCAACCGGCCGTTCAATCGACCCACTGTGAGTCCATATCTGAATATGCTCCGAGGTAGCTCCGGAACCAACGCTGCCGTGAACTATTACGGTGCCGTGCGTCCACAGCAGCAGTTTTATGCTCAGAATGAAAATCTAACTCAGGGGCTGAACCAGCTGCAGATGCAGCAGAACCAGCCTGGCCAGGGCGACGGACGTGATAATCAAAATTCAATACGAAAATATCGTATGGGAATTACGGGGCATGCGACATCCTTTATGTCATTCGGCGCAGGCGGGTCGGCAGGCGGAGGTGGCGGTAACAACAGTGGCGGTAACAACAGTGGTGGAAACGGATCAGGGGGCGGTAACTCCGGTGGCCAGTCTCTGACCGGCGGGTTCAGTGGACACAGCGTTGGTTTCGGTTCGACAGGCGGATCTTCGCAGGGCTTCTAAACGCCACTCAGAAATCCCATCGTGGGGTGTGATGCAATTTTGAAAATCTGTCATTCGGGATTTAGCACACTTTTCATCATGGTGTGTCAGCAAAACTTATTCGCCCAGCAGGGATAGTGATCATGTTGCAGCAGACGACTAGGCAAATCAAACGATTGGCGGCGACCGGAACGATTTCGGTTCTTGCGGGCGGTATTGCGTCAGCCGGGTGGTTTTGTAACTGTGAGGTCGAGCACGAACGTCCCTACTACAACCCTTCGTGCGAGCCAAACTGGGGATTTCACGAAACAAACTGGCGGCGCATTCAGTCAATTCAGTCAATTCAGTTTGGTCAACAGGGCAGTTTCTGCGCAGACGGAAACTATCAGGCAGGAATGGGCGACACTTCGTATCAGAGCGAAATTCAGCCAAACGGCACTCCGCTGGGACCGCAGCAGATTATCCTGCCAGCGCCAGGTGGGCAGGCGATAATTTTGCATCAACAGCCTCAGCAATATCAGGCCGCACCAATGCAGGATCAGCTTCCATACTCTACGCAGGACGCGCCAGCGCCGGTGTTTTCTGTACCCGTCTATCCGCAGAAGTTTCAGAACATGCAGTCGCAGCCATCGCCTGCCGAATTGAACATTCCGTCGATGCCGGAACACCAGTATCCGTCACAGGGATATCCCAATAGCCTTGGTGTTCCACTGCAGATTGACCGGGGATCAAACGGGGCCGGCGCGACTTCGACCTTGAATCCAATTCCAGCGCCCGTTCAGCCACCTGTCGGGAATACACGGCAGGCTCCGACGCCCATGCCCATACAGCAGTTGCCGACGCCCATGCCTTCAATGCCCGATCAATCAGGCTACTACAATGTGCCGATGAACACTGTTTCTCAGCAGACACAGTACTACAGCGGCAACATTCAGAATTCGGCTGAACAACGTTTCGCACCGACTCCACAACAGGCACCAGCACAATCTTCGCTGCGAGTTCCGGTGCAAGGCATATCCTATGGTCGAGCCGTGCCAACATCTGACGACTCAGCCACATCACCAATACATGCTGTTCAGCCGCCCACAAACCCGGAAGCACCTACAAAACGATTTTCGCTGATTCCACGATTCTGGTCTCGCGGGAACTGATGCTTTGCCGAAGTGTACAAGCTCGATAAGC
Organism: Fuerstiella sp.; assembly: GCA_041689795.1. Lineage (GTDB taxonomy): Bacteria > Planctomycetota > Planctomycetia > Planctomycetales > Planctomycetaceae > Fuerstiella. The sequence continues at coordinate 81,270 of JBDNFN010000092.1, forward strand.
GTGAAAAATAACAAAGCCTGATGCACTGGCAGTTCTGCCGGTGCATCAGGCTTTATGTTTGTTTTTCACCACATCAGATGCACTATACTCTGCCAATCAACGACATTTGAAATCAAGCGTCGACGGCCAGTTTGAAATTTGCAGACTGGCTTAGAAATGTCTGAGGGTTGTCGAACGTGACTTTGTCGATAATGGTCGCTGTGTGACCCCGGCGCTTCATTTCCAAACGAGCTTTCGGAACAGCCAGCGGGTCACTGCATCCCCAGTCACCAGCGGAATTCATCCAGATGCGTTCGCTGCCGTACATTTCAATGATATCCGTTGCTCTTTGAGGCGTGACTTTTGTATCCGGATACAAGGTCATGCCTGCCCAGAATCCTCGGTCCAGCACTTCGCCGACAGTGTGCTCTTCGACGTGATCAATCAAAATGCGACCTGGTTCAATGCTACTGGCAGACAATGCATCCATAATCAGCCGCGTCCCCTTCAGCTTGTCTTCCAAATGCGGCGTATGCACAAGCACCAGCTGATTATATTTTTCAGCCAGAGCAATCTGTTCTTCCAGTATGATCAGCTCATTTCTGGTGTTCTTGTTCAGGCCAATTTCCCCGATACCAAGCACATTGCCACCGCAGAGTTTTCCGGCACTGTTCAGAAAATCCGGAATCAGTGAAACAACTTCCCGAGCAAACCCCGGATCATCCGCTTCTTTCGGATTGATGCATAGCCACGTGAAATGCTGAATGCCAAACTGCGCCGCACGCTTAGGTTCGTATTCGGTCAGTTGTCGGAAGTAGTCATAGAAACCCTGAGCTGATGAACGGTCAAAGCCGGCCCAGAATGCGGGTTCCGTTACGGCCACGCATCCGGCCTGAGCCATTCGTTGATAATCGTCCGTGGTGCGAGACACCATGTGAATGTGTGGGTCGATATACTTCACGTCGCACCTCCATCGGCCAGAGCAACCGCGCCGGCAGCTCCCTTCATTCCTTCGGCTGAATCAGGCATTTCGGTTGTGTGGTCGCTGAACAGATCCAATATACGCTTTGCGCGAAATGACTGGCTGTCGGTGAGGATTTGGATGGCCCTGCGAAATGCATGGTCGCGGATATCTTCCGTTGCATCGCCGCTGGCTCGATCAATTCGATCGAGGTACGCCGCGATGTCGACCAACTTTGCCCGATGTTCCATAAAGTAGGTGTTAATCACCTGCTGTCGGGTCTGTGGGACTGTGTTGGATACGTCAGCCAAGACGTTCGCCTTTCCTAAATTCGTTGTACGTTAATGATTGCAGTTCACTCTACTACTGAGAGCTGACTGCATCTACTGTGTAGACCGCTTATATAGTTTCCAGACCTGTCATTGTGCCGGTGCTGGATACAAATTTGTCGGTTTCGAACCCGACGTGCTGCAGAAGATTCACAAACAGGTTCGGCAACGGATAATTGTCTTTTTTGTCAAACTCAAGATGCTGCCCATGCTTGAAACGCCCGCCCGCCAGCAGAACGGGCATATTGCGATTGTCGTGATTAGAGGCGTTGCCAAGATTGCTGGTCAACAGAACAGACGTGGTATCTAAAACACTGCTGCCCTGCTCGTCCACGTCGGCAAGATCTCTGACGAACTGTCCCCAGGCCTGAATGATTTCCCGCTCAACAAGTGCCAGTTGAACCAGTTTTTCTGCATCAAGTCCGTGATGGCTTAATGAATGATAACCTTCTTCAACCCCCGGAATTGGCACAACTCCGCCGCTGCCGCCTAAATGATAGCTGACAAATCGAGTTGAATCGGTTTGCAATGCAAGGCGAATCACTTTACTCATCAAACGCTGCCGGCCGACAAAGTCGTTTGGGTTGCCGATATCGACGGGTTTCGGTTCGTTGACTTGGGGTTTTGGCCGGCGAGCCCAGGCTTCTGATTCCGCCAGTCTTTGTTCAAGCTCTCTGACGCTGGTGAAGTAAGAATCCAGTCGATCACGATCGCCAGCGCCCAGTTGTTTCGACAAACGTTTTGCATCGTCGCCGACCAGATCCATGATGCTGCGTCCCTGCTGTACACGTTCAGCCTGTCGCTGCTGATCTGCTGGTGAATCATCAACAAACAAACGCGTGAACAACTGAGCCGGCGATGTTTCCGCAGGAACCATCGCTCCATTTTCTGTGTAGGACGGGCTCGTGCTTCCGCTGCTGCCCAGCACAAGCGACGGAAACCGGGTGGCGTTTCCGAAATGTTTGGCCATGTGCTGGTCAATAGAAACCGTGTTTCTGGCCTTGCCGGAACTGCCCACGGGATTCGCCGTCAGAATGCTGGCTTCTGCTCGGTGACCGCCGGTAACTCCGGGATGAGATGTGCCAGAAACTACCGTGAAGCGGTCACGAATGTCGTCCAATCCCTGCAGGTACAGGCTGGGCTCATAGTTATAGCCGACGTTTGGGGGATTCAGATTATTGCCAATCAGGCCAAGTCCCAACGTCATGGCGACGAATCGTTTCGGCGGGGAATCCTTTGGCGCATCCGCAAAGGCTGACTGCATAGCAGTCAGCCACGGAAGTGAGAGTGATACGCCAGCACCTCTCAGTAATGTGCGACGATGTAGCCGGCGGCGAAAGTTGAAGTAAACGTTGTGCATGACTGTGTGCTCAGCCAGTTTGTCTGTATGGCTGATTTCAGAAATTGTTTTGTATGGTTGTAATTCAAGAATCAGATTTCCGGCATCGTGCGTAACGGTGCGTGTCTGGCTTTCTATTTCGTCTGCATAATTTTGCTTTCGACAACCGCATTCAGCAGTGATTTCATTCCGTAGTTTGAATGCTTCGTTTCGTCAACAATCTTGTTGACCGCTTCGCGGTCAACAAAGGCACATGGAGCCCCTGTGCCATAGGTTAATAATTGTTGAACTACGTTTTTTGCCAGAGCTTTTCTGTCCTGAATAATCAGGTTTTGAAAGTCTCGCAGCGTGCTGAATGTTTCACCGCCTGGCATCTGATGAGCAGGATCAATTTTTGCCCCGGTCGTTCTTCGTCCACCTGAAACCATCAGATATTTGTCTCGCCACCTGCCGGATGGATCATAGTTTTCAAGAGCAAAGCCGGGCGGATCTATTTTTTGATGACATGATGCACATGAGGTATCTGACGTATGTTTAGCAAGCATTTCGCGAATCGTTTTTGCTCCGCGAATATCAGGTTCAATTGCAGGAACACTGAATGGCGGTGGCGGTATTTCTTCGCCCAGTAAACGTTCAGAAATCCAAACTCCGCGAATGACGGGTGACGTCGTTGTTCCGTTGGCCGTCACCTTCAGAATTGCTCCCTGTGTCAATACACCGCCACGATTGTCTTCTTGCCGCAATGGTACTCTGCGTATCTGATCGCCCTTCACATCGGCGATTTTGTAGTATCTCGCAAGGCGACTGTTTAGAAACGTGAAATCAGAATCAATCAGATTCGTGACACTAAGATCCTTGTCGATCATTTCCTGCAGAAATGTCTGTGTCTCCTGAAGCATCGATTCCTGAACAACAACGTCAAAGCCCGAATAAAGTTTTCTGTCCGGCTCAGTGAAGTCGATCTGGCTTAGATCCAGCCATTCGCGAGCGAAATCTTTTACGAAATTGTGACCTCGCGGATCCTTCAACATGCGTTCGACCTGTTCTCGCAATACGTCTGGCTTTCTGAGTTGGCCGGATTTCGCCTCGGAAATCAGGTGTTCGTCGGGCATGCTGCTCCACAGCAGGTAACTGAGTCGCGATGCGAATGCATAATCGTCGAGTGTTCCTGGTTCTTCCTGAAAGTAAATGAAACGAGGCGAACACAATACCGCTCGGTAACCGCCCCGTAGTGCCTGTAATAACGGAGTGTTGTTTTCAAGACTCTGAAGAACGAGTTGAACGTAAGGCTGAATAACATCATCCGATACCGGCCGCCTGAACGCTCGTTCTGCAAAGTCAGTCATCAGGTGAATGATGTCCTGTTTTGGTGCAGTTGAAGTCAGCGTGACATCGCGACCACGGCCGCTGGGCTTCACCGCAAGGTCTCCGAGAAGCTGTTGACGAACATCGCTATTGGATGGCCCCTTATGGAACTGTTCCAGCTGCATACTATGAATGGCCAGTCCGGCAACTTTCTGAGGTTCGCCTTCGCCGGCACCCACCTGACCTCCAGCGAAACGAGCCATTTCCAGAGTGTTGTCGGCGGGGCGGATTTCAAACATGTCACCTTTGTTTAGCCAGGCTTCAAAGGTCCATTCCTGAGGTTGCTCGGTCGCTTCGAAGGCTCCAGACCATGCGAGCATTGGCGAGCCTGAAACGCATTGTCCGATTCTTACAGAACACCACACACCATGATCTTCGGGCAGATTCAGGGCCGACGCGTTGATTTTTATTCGATACCAACCGTCATGGCGCGCAGTAGTGACCGGTAGTCGACCGTAGAAAATCAGATTTGACGCCCACACAACGGCATTGCCATCCAGTATTTCAGGTTCGCGACATCTGCGTTTAGGATTTTTACGCGCTATCGCGTTGGCATTCAGGTCTTTGCTCCATTCGTCCGATCCCCCGGTTGCTCGTGCAAATGCCTCATCCAGAGCCGCATCAACTACAGATAGATGAGTCTGTAGCTGGAAGTGTGAAACAGACTGGCCGGATGCAACAGACGCAAAGCCATGCGTGCGAGGTTCGTCCGGCATCTGCAAAGCAAGCGGTATGTCGATTCCCAGAAGATCCTGAAGGGTTCGTTCCAGTTGCATGTTGGTTAGACGTCGGGCACGGACCCGGCCCAGTGCCTGGTGCTCAGCTGTCTGATGCTGGTTCAGCCAGTTTGACGTGCCATTAACGAAAGCAATCGCATCGCCAACCTTCACGGTCGACGATTCCTTCGGCGGCATTTCCCCTGAGCGAACTCGATTGACAATATGAACCCACTGTTCGAAATTGGCACTGTTTAGTTCGCCCTGCAATTGCTGCAAGTCCAGTCCCGCTTGTGCCGAATCGCCCGTATGGCAGTCGCAGCAATGAGCCTTCAAAAATCCATCAATTGCCGGCTGTTCGTCTGCTGAAACAGGAAGGCTCGAAAATAGAATTAGAAGCGGAATTGTACAGCGAACGTTCATGGACAGCTGACGAACCAAATGCGATTTTGGGGTAGGATAAGGATATTCAGGCAGGAACGAAAAGCCGACTCACCAGCCTCCCGCTGCCACAATTCTACACCCGCAACATCTGTTTAATGCACTAATTTGGTGCCGCTGATGGGTTTCAAGCGGATTTCGCATGCGACGATTGCGTGAATGGACGCCGACAGATAGCTAGATCAGGATTAGCGACAACACGTTCCGGAACTGTGCGCGATTGCGTCACAGAAATCGGAACGATCATCTGGCCTGTCGAAAATTTTCGGACTCGCTGCCGAATGTGGGGCAAAGCCAACTTGCATCAAACGTGCAGAGTGTCGACTGAGAATGAACCACTAGAGCAAATTACGACAAGGTGTAGGACTCGTAGCGAAAGTCGTCAAGACTTTCGGCTTGTTCCGTGGTTTCATCGGCTGAAACTCTACACGAGTTTCGTAACGTCATTTCGTAAAACGCAGCAGGTGTTTCCGAGTCGAATTCGCGTGCTCAGCAGGTGATGCGATTGCACTGTGCTTTGAAGTTGTTGGAAAAAAGAATCTGCGGCCTACGGTGTCTGCGGACAAATTCGCTGCCGCTTTTGCGAAAGATTTAGATGCAGCAGGTTTCGCTATACTGAAACGTTGCATTCAGTTAGTTCAATCTGCAGTTCTTTCAACGCGTGCGCAACTTCTTTTTCTCGAACTTCAATGGCGGACAGTAACTGAACCATTCCGTCATCGCCCGCGTTACCAACCGTAGCCAAGCCGCGTGCAATGCTGGCTAATACCTGATTCTGGCTGGCTCGAACCTTTTCCATCAAAGCATCCAAGGCCAGAAACTGCTGGTCCGTGTATTCTGTAGGGAACGATCCGAAGTCGACAAAATGTTCACGATCGGTCAGTAGTGACACAATTTCAGCAACATCCTGACGTTGTCGTGCAGCAATCACAAGAAACTGTTCGCCAACGCGTTGTTCCGGAACACTGACCCACGGCGATGATTCCGCCACATACTGCAGAAAGCTGCAGGCCATGTCGATCAGAACGCTGTTCAGTGCTGATTCCGTTAGTTGAGTCATGAAGCAATACCGAAGGAAAAGCAAGAAAACGGAACTTCAGCTACTTACCGCTGACAACAGAACTGCCCGCATCATTGGCAATCGAACTTAGTCCATTGGCCAGACTTGGCAGCACACCCAGCAGAAACACCATCGCGGCAAGCACCAAAACGTAAGAACTTTCCGCTGCGGGCAAAGTGATCTTCTTTGCTTCAGCCGGACGCTCTTCCATGAATATGGCCTTCAAAATGCGAACATAATAGACTAGGCTAAATACTGTATTAAGACCGCCGAAGGCCAGGACAATGTACAGAAACCAATGCAACTCAGCCGCCTTGTACACTGAAGCAAACACCATCAGCTTTGCGAAGAATCCGCCGAATGGCGGCATTCCAATCAGACTGAAAATGCAGATACCCATTGAAATTGCCAAAGCAGGGCTTTGAGACACCAATCCCTTGAAGCTATCAATCTGTTCGTCAAACGTATAGTTGCGAACAAGGGCGATGACGGCGAACGCTCCAAGATTCATAAACAGGTAGACGGCAAGATAGTACAATAACCCGCCGATGCTGTAGTTGATCTCTTTTGACAGTTCAGCGGCCTTGTCGCTGTTCAACATGACCAGCATGGCGGAAACCGCCATCAGCATATAACCAGCGTGAGCTATCGTGGAGTAAGCGAACAGCCGTTTCAGATTGGTTTGTGTGTATGCCGCAAGGTTGCCAAAGGTTGTTGTCACAATGGCAATTGCACCAAGTCCGACGCCGAACGCTGTCATTAACTGTGCGGTCTCTGGAACTCCGGAAAGTCCAACCACAAAGCGGACCAGCAAACCGAACGCTCCAGCCTTTGAAGCGACTGAAAGGAACCCAGCCACTTCGGCCGAAGCTCCTTCAAATGCGTCCGGGCACCAAAAATGGAAGGGCACCAAAGACAGTTTGAAAGCAAGTCCTACCATCACCAGCATTACACCCAACGCCACAGTGCGAACTTCCGGATCGCCAAGACCGGCGGAACCGCTGGCAATGACCCGCAAATGGTCGCCTAGCAGCGACATGTCGCCCGTTCCCAGAACTCCTGCAACAAGGCTGATTCCGTACAGCATCACTCCGGCTGCACCGGCACCGTAAACAACGTATTTAAGGGACGCTTCGCTGCTTGACTTGCGGCCCTTCAGAAAGCCGACCATGACATAACTGGGTACGCTCGCCATTTCTACACCGAGAAACAGCATGAGCAGGTTGTTTGCACTGGCCATCAGCAGCATGCCGATGGTCGCTCCGAAGATTAGAACATAGAAGTCGGGAGCATCTTCGTTATCTGGAATTCCTGTCAGCACCGTGAGTGCGACCGTGAGTATCAGAAACAGCGTTAGGAATACCCGAAAGTAGACACTGAAAAGGTCCTGTCGAAGCATGCCTCCGAAGAACACCAAAGACGTGTCGCTTTCCAAAGCCTGAAACTGTCCAAACGAATACCACAATGCAAAGCCGGCGCCGACCAGCCCAACGATGAACGTGGGGACAAAGCGATCGATACTGAACAGCCGGAGCAGCAGCATTGCGACGATCGTACCGCTCAACCACAGCTCGGCACTGAAGAAATTCAGCCCGTTGACGGTGGTCTCTTTGATCAGGTTGTTGATGAGTTCAGAAAACACGTTGGACTACCGAATTGGAGTGATTTTCGTGACGTTTGGCGACCTGGGTTTTCACCAGCCTATCGCATTGCCTGTAGCTCAGTCAGAGCAGCAGCAGCCTTGTCGTAACCTAGCTGCATTGAATCGACCAAAGCCGATGTTGAACTGTGCATCATGTCAAAGACGATGCCTGGGAAGATCCCCAGTACAATCGCGATCGCAAGCAGAATCACGGCAACCGAAGCTTCGCGGCCGTTGATACGCGTAATGTCTTCTTCGTGTGGCCCTTTGTATTCCGAGCCAAGATAGACACGTTGTAGAGCCCACAAAATATAGCCGGCTGTCAGGATGACGCCACTTGCCGCGACCACTGCCAGAATTGGACTATAGTTCCACGTGCTCAGCACCACAAAGATTTCACCGATGAAACCGCACAAACCAGGTAGTCCCAGTCCAGCGAAAAACAGGCCGGCGGCCAAGCCGCTGTACAGTGGCATTTTTGCCATCAGACCGCCAAATTTGTTCAGGTCTCTGTGGTGAACGCGATCGTAGATTACGCCCACCATAAAGAACATCCCGGCAGATGAAATGCCGTGGGCAACCATCTGGAACATAGCTCCATTGATACCCATCAGCCACATGTCCGGGTTCACTGTCTTGCCGGTTGTTTCAGAAATCTTCCACACACCGAGGCCGATCAGCACATATCCCATGTGACTGACAGAACTGTATGCAACCAGGCGTTTGAAGTCGGTCTGGGCCAAAGCCGCAAACGCACCGTAAATAAGACTGATAACACCGATTGCCACCAAAGCATAAGCGGCGTAGGCAGCACCATACGGGCACAGCGGGAACGCGATACGAATGATGCCGTATCCACCAAGTTTCAACAAAACACCGGCCAGAATCATACTAATCGGCGTGGGGGCTTCTACGTGAGCGTCAGGCAACCAGGTGTGAACTGGAAACGCTGGAAGCTTGATCGCAAACCCGATGAACAGCAAAACGAACGCAGTAATCTGCATGCTGGGGTTCATGGCAGTTGTTAGGTGTTCGCTTGTTCCGCTGGCAGCTTTGGCAAGTTCTACCAGATTAAAGCTGTGTTCGGTTCCGCCGCTGGTGAAGTAGAACATTAGCATGGCGATCAGCATCAGTACCCCGCCGGCGAGCGTGTACAGAAAGAACTTCAAAGCAGCGTATTCTTTGCGAGGTCCGCCCCAGACTCCGATTAGGAAGTACATCGGCAGCAGCATGACTTCCCAGAATACGAAGAACAGAAAGAAGTCGAGCGATAAAAAGACACCCATCATGCCGGTTTCCAGAAGCAGAAACAGAATGAAGTAACCTTTGTGCAGCTTATTGATGCTCCATGAAGCAACGCAGGCCAGCATACTGACAAGGCTTGTCAGGATGACCAAAGGCAGACTGATGCCATCGACACCCAGTCGGTAGAAAATGTTCCAGTTGGGTATCCAGCTTTTAGTGACGGGAAACTGAATTCCGGCAACTCCATAGTCGAACTGCATCCACAGCATCAGCGTCAGTACAAACGTCGCAATAGTCACTCCCAGCGACATAAAGCGAATTGCGTCTACTGCCTTGCCATCGATGATGGATAAGACCAGCGCGCCGATCGCGGGTAGGAAAATAATAGCGGTGAGAAGGAATTCTGGAGTCATTGTTTAACCACAGCGAAAGAGCTGGACCAACTTAGTTGAAATGGAGTCACGTTCTTCGGCGTTGTTCTTAACCCGGAAAGGTTGTAAACACGACGGCAAACAGGGCGACGACACCCAGCACGATAAACATTACGTATTGTCGAAGCCGACCGGTCTGAACCACTTTTAGGGAACGACCGATTGACTGCGTGGAACTACCAATCAGGTTGACGAATCCGTCAACCACTTTTTCATCAAACACACGATCCCATTGAGCCACAATCAGTGCTGCTTTGGCAGAACCGTGCAGAATACTGTCAAAGACAGTCTTGTCGAACCAGGCACAGAACTGAGCCACTTTATGAGCTGGCTTCATGAATAGAGCGTCGTAGAGTTCATCGAAGTGCCATTTGTTCAACAGAAATCCATGAACTCCCGACATCTGCTTCTTCATCTGCTCGACATTCACAAGGTTCGTTCCGTACAGCAGATAAGCGATTAACGCTCCGGAAAAGGCGGCCGTCAAAGCCAGTAAGCCAGCTTGACTATGTACAGCATGAACTGCTTCATGGCCGGGCAGAACGATTCCGCCAGCAGTTGCTGCAGTCACTCCAGCATGCAGGTGCTGTGGAGCGTCTCCAGTGATCATCAGGTACAACGGACCCTGTTCGCCACCGATGGCACATAGCCACGCAAGCGGAGCCAGAATCAGAAGTGGCACAGTCATGATCCATGGTGATTCATGAGCGTGATCATAGACGTGCTGATCGCGAGGTTTTCCCCAGAATGTGAAGAACCACAATCGGAACATGTAAAACGCGGTGATTCCAGCTGTAATCAGCGGAAAAAAGAACAGCAGGAAATGCGACGGATTCGCTTCTACGAACGCCAGGGCCGAAGCGACGATGGCATCCTTGGAATGATATCCGGAGAAGTGCAGGCCGAGCAACATTGGAAAGCCAGCAATTGCACACACACCAACCAGCATGGTGATTGCAGTAATCGGCATTTTCTTCAACAGGCCACCCATTTTGGGCATCTCCTGTTCGTGGTGACATCCGTGAATCACACTACCTGAACACAGGAACATCAGCGACTTGAAAAACGCATGGGTAATCAGGTGAAACAGCCCCGCACCCCAACCAAAGACGCCTAGTCCCAGCATCATGTAGCCTAGCTGGCTGATTGTTGAGTAGGCCAGGACTTTCTTAATGTCGGTTGCCACAACTGCAATCGTCGCAGCGACAAACAGGGTTATACAACCAATGTAAGCAATCGTCAGCAGGACTTCCTGGACGAACATCGGAAAAAACCGTCCCGTCAAATAGACGCCCGCCGCAACCATGGTCGCAGAGTGCACCAGAGCTGAAACCGGAGTTGGCCCTTCCATCGCGTCAGGCAGCCAGGTCTGAAGTGGAAACTGAGCACTCTTGCCAACACAGCCGGCGAAAACGCCAAGCCCGGCAACGACAAGTAGATAATAAGGAATCGTTCTGTCCTGGCCATCCTTTTGGAGAACATGACCTTGAGTGTCAGTGATTAAGACATCGCCAGTAATCTCATTTTGAGCGAAATTTCCGGTTTCATCGCGGTGAACCATACTGAACAGACCCTGTTCAGTAACGCCGTCCTGTTGAATCGAATCGCCGAAGCGAAACGTACCAAAGAAGGTCCACAGAACCATCAAACCAATCAGAAACCCAAAGTCTCCGACTCGGTTCATGATGAATGCTTTATTCGCGGCATTGCTGGCAGACTTACGTTCTGTGTAGAAACCGATCAGCAGGAAGCTACAGATTCCGACCAGTTCCCAGAAGATAAACACCTGAAAAATATTGCCAGCCAAAACAAGGCCGAGCATCGCAAAGCAGAACAGCGACATAAACGCAAAGAAACGATAGAAACGCCCAGGACGGTGGACGTGTTTGCCGTCCGAAGTGTGAGCAAAATGGTCGACGTATTCATCCGTCAACTCATCGCTCATGTAGCCCATCGCAAACAGGTGAATACACGTGGCTATCAGCGTTACCATGGTGAACATCACCAGCGTCAGGCTGTCGATGTAGTAGTCGATCGAAAGTTCAAGGCTGCCGAACTTGCCCAGCGTATAAAGCACGCCAGAATAAACAGTCTGCCCCTTGGCGGCAGTTTCGTGATCGTCATGACCTTCGCCGCCCGCTGCAACAGCGTAATCATGGTTGTGTGCGTCAGCTTCGGAATGAGCTGCCTCACCGTGTGAGTCTTCAACGTGACCATTCTCTTCTTGGGGTTCTTCCGCGTGGGCAGCCTCACCAGAATGTAAGGCGTGGGCATCATGGGGTTCCATGACGCACCAGTTATTGGCGTTGCCCCATGTCACCACAGCGGCACAGCTACACAGAAAGCCAACACCAATACAGCCGACAGCACACCAGGCGGCCGCTTTGCTATGGCGAGGGTTCTTGCTATAGAAGCCGAAGAAGATCTCGACCACAAACCCCGCAAGGGGAAGTAGCCAGGCTATCATGAGATAGTTTCTGAGAGTTTCGCCGACCATCGGTATTCCAGACAGAGATCAAACACAAATTCAAACAAGCACTTAATCGAACGCGACGTTGCACTAGCCCTTCAGCTTGTTGCCGCGATCCACATCGATTGTCAGATGGTTGTTATAGAAGTTTAGAGCAATTGCCAGAGCAACGGCTGCTTCAGCCGCCGCCAGAACAATCACAAACAACGAAAACACCTGACCATCCAAGCCAAGTGCAGAGTACTTCGAAAACGCTACAAAGTTGACGTTGGCACCATTCAGCACCAATTCAACACCCATCAATACGCCAATTCCGTTTCGCTTTGTCGCCATACATACGACGCCGCAAACAAACAGAACTGCTCCGACGAGCAAATAATTCTCAAGTGAAGGCTGCATTTCAGGGCCTGCTAATAAACGCTATTTAAGCTACATCACGGCGTCGCTTAGCTCGTGCGAGATAAGCAGCACCAATCAAAACCACCAACAAGTGAACCGACGCGATTTCGAACGGCAGCAAGTAGCCCGGACTTGTGTTCTGTCCTGAGGCGAGGTCACGGTCCGGACGCAGTCCCAGTACGGCAAAACCCAATGGTCTTAGAGTGTTGCCTTCTGAATTATCATTAAAGCCCACAACCTGATCCGGATCCGGCCGACCGGTCGCTGCCAGAATCTGCTGCTTTGATACTTCCCAGTCAACACCGCTAATGGTGGAGAACACCATAAACAGAAACAACAGACCAATCAGTCCGGCAACCATTGTTTCTGCCGGTGATGTTTCGATTTTCATATAGGGGCCGCTGGCTGTCAGCATGATCCCAAAAACGAGCAGAACCAAAGTTCCGCCAACATAGATCAATAGCTGGGTTGCTCCAACAAAGTCAGCGTCCGCCAAAAAGAACAGGCCGGCTACACTTCCCAGAGAAACAATCAACCAGAACGCCATTCTTGCGATGCTCTGACTTACAACAACAGCAACCGCACCAAGACAGGCTGCCAGCGCGAAGATGGTGAACATGGAATTCATTGCCGCACCTCAACATTATTCAACCCAACAGTCAGCGACTCACGTTCAACATCGGGGGCACTCACTTCAGCGGCGGGTTCATGAATAGACCAGTCAGGTAACTCAACCGGAACTGGTGCTGACTTAACTTCAGTCTCAGATGCCATTCCGACTGCAACGCGAGCACCAAGTGGTTCAGGCCACAAAGTCGACTCGTCTGTAGTCAAAACAAGAACCAACGGCCACACAACGGCTCCAAGGAATAGAAAACAGCTGATCGGGACAAGGTATTTCAGGCAGGTAATCATCACCTGGTCGATACGCAGTCGAGGCAGAGTCCAGCGAACCCAGATCTGCACGAACACAAGAGCTGAAGCCTTTGACGCGAAAACAACGGCTCCGATAACATTTGCCAAGTAGCCATAAATACTGAAGCCGGCACTTGCAGCACCCTCCGCACGCAGGCCTTCGAGGGCACCATCCAGGCCGAGAATGCCGGTGTGCCATCCGCCGAGAAACAGAATCGAAGCAACTCCGCAGACGGCAAACATGCTGGCATATTCACCCATAAAGAAATACGACCAACGCATTCCGCTGTACTCTGTGTGGAAGCCTCCCACCAGTTCGCTCTCTGCTTCTGCAAGGTCGAACGGAGCACGCTTACAACTGGCTGTTGCCACAATGAAGAACACAAAGAAAGCTACAAAGGTGAATGGATCATGAAACATAAACCAGTTACCAAAGTGGCCGCCCTGCATGTCACCGATTTCACCAAGATTCAGGGATCCTGCTGCAACAACCGGAATCAACGCACAAATTGCCAATGGGATTTCATAGCTGACCATCTGAGCGGCTTCTCGCATGCCGCCGAACAGTGACCACTTAGAGCCACTGGAGTAGCCCGCCATAATGATGCCGAACACTTCCAGCGACAACACGGCCAGCATGACAAACAAGCCGCAGTCTGCAGAAACTGCCACCCAGCCATGACTGAACGGCAGAAAAGTAAACGCTGCAAAGGAAGACAGACACACCACATAAGGAGCTGTCTTGAACAGAAATGCGTCTGCAACCGGAGGGCACAGATCTTCTTTTTGAATTAGCTTAATGCCGTCAGCCAGAGACTGCAGCCAGCCGAACCGGCCACCAACACGAGTTGGGCCGAGCCGGTCCTGAATTCGCGCCGAACCCTTTCGTTCCAGCCAAATGAATGCGGCTGGGCAAACAGCGAAGACGTGAAACAACAGAACGGCATGAATGATGGCTGCAATCGACAGAGCAATTCCGGTTGGAATTTCCCAACCGACGATCGGGACTGTGAATCCGTCCAGAGCCTCAGCGATTGAATTAGCTGCCAGAGTGATGCTCATATTTCTCAACCCACGAGCCCTATCGGCGATCGTGAACCTGCAGCGAAGTGTTAACAACCCCCGTCACGTTGCGAACATCGCTCCGGGAAAGACAGCGAGGGACTATGACAAAACGAAAAGTGCTCTGCAACCAACCACTTATGCGATTCACAACCGCGGTTAGACTTCCATCGCATGGCGAGTTCAGTTGCGTTTATTTCTCAGTTGTGGGAAGCGGACGTGGTCGTATTACACTTCGATATGTAAAGCCAGGCAGGATGTTCCGGTCACGGTTGTTAGCAAAGGGTTTGATGCGTCCGGCATTATTCGAAGGCGAGCGTTTGTTTCATTAGCTTCGCGGCGTACATCCGTTTTTCACCTGACCCAATGCGTCATCTTCCGTTGCCGGACAGCCACATTCGTGTGACACTGCGCTGCAACAGGCTTGTTACATAAAACGTCCGCGTGCGGTTGCATAGACATAGACTGCGTCAAAGATTTCGGCTTCGAATGCGAATGGCAATGGGATCGATGATGCCGTGGTCTACAAATATCGAGAAATCAAAACAGCCGCAATCAACAGTTTTAAACGTTCGACCGATCGCCCTTTTTATTACGCAAATCGTTCATATGAAATGTTTGGTCACTTTGCTGTTGGCGTGTTGTGTGTCGGTCACGGCCATTAATGCGGCGGACTATCAAATTAAAACGCGTTCAATCGATGGAAAGCCTGTCATCGTTCCCGGCGATTCAGCAGTCACGCTGTCAGTAGTCTGTTTTCTGGGCGCCGAATGCCCCATGGCGCGATCGTACGCGGTGCGGCTTTCGCAGATGGCGGAGGAATTCGAATTACAGGGCGTTCGGTTCATCGGTGTGAACAGCAATCGACAGGATTCGATCGCTGACATAAGAGAGTACGCCGATTCTCTGTCGGTGTCTTTTCCAGTTGTTCACGACAGGAATAACATTATTGCTGACAACTACGGAGCGGTTCGCACGCCGGAAGTCTTCGTTGTTGATTCAAAAATGCAGCTGCGTTATCAGGGGCGAATTGACGACCAGTATGCTCCGGGAATTGTTCGAACCACAGCGACGCGGCAGGATTTGCGAATTGCAATAACAGAAGTGCTGGCAGAGCAAACGGTTACGGTTGCGAAAACCACGGCCTTGGGCTGCATCATTGGAAAAATATCACCACAGGCAGATCGAAAGGTGGTTGAGAACGATATCACATTCAACCAGCACGTTTCCCGAGTACTTCAAAAACATTGCGTTGAGTGCCATCGCAACGGCGAGATTGGTCCATTCTCTATGGACAATTACGGCGAGGTTGCTGGCTGGTCAGAGACAATCATAGAGACAATTAACAACGGTCGTATGCCGCCATGGCACGCGGATTCCAACCATGGCGACTTCGCAAACAGTCGCCACATGCCGGAAGTGGACAAACAAATTATCCGTGATTGGATTGCCGGAGGTTTAAAGGAGGGCGATTCTTCGTTGTCACCAACGCCTGCGGAATATATCGAAGGCTGGCAGTTGGACAAGCAGCCCGATCAGATTGTTGAGATGCGAGAGCGGCCGTATGTTGTTCCACGCAGTGGAACTGTTGAGTATCAATACTTTGTTGTTGATCCCGGTTTTACAGAAGACAAATGGATCACAGCGGCTCAGGTAATTCCCGGCGATCGTTCCATTGTGCATCATGCGATTGTGTTTGTCCGGCCACCGGATGGCTCTGAATTTCGCGGTGTCAGCTGGCTGAGCGCCTATGTTCCGGGGCAACGTATGATTTCGTTACCTTCCGGTCGAGCAAGAAAAATTCCTGCGGGCTCAAAACTCGTTTTTCAAATGCACTACACTCCCAACGGAACAGAAGCGGAAGACATCACAAGTATTGGCCTGCAGTTTTGTCGAGAAGAAGAAGTCACTCACGAAATCTATACTCTGATCGCACTGAATCAGGAATTCGAAATTCCGCCCAATGCCTCATCACATATCGTGAAGGCCCGCGTTCCGAAGTTGCCGCCACATGTTGAACTGCTGGCAGTGACTCCACATATGCATTACCGAGGCAAGTCGTTTCGGCTGTTTGGTGCGGAAGACGATTCTCAAACATTGCTGAACGTGCCTGAGTACGACTTCAACTGGCAGCACACCTATTTTCTCACAGAACCAATTCCTGTGGCCAACCTGGGCGCTTTACGGTTTGAGGCAACGTTCGATAATTCTTCGGAAAATCCATTCAACCCGGATCCCAGGGAATGGGTGACGTGGGGCGATCAGACCTGGGAAGAAATGGCCGTTGCGTTTTTTGTGGTTTCAGAGCCGCGCGGAAAATCAAAACTTGCTACGCGTTCAATCACGCACCAGACACCGGCAGTGAAAACTTCGCGACAGAGAAAAATCGATGCCTACGTGGATCGTGTATTTGAAAAAATGGACGCGAACGGTGATGGGCGTATCACTCAGGCCGAGGCGCCGATTGTTGTGCGCCGGTTTACAGAATTCAGCACCTATGACCTGAATGGAGACGATGTCGCCACAAAGGCAGAAGTTGTCAGAGTCGCTGAGGACATTTTTCCATAAGTTTCTGGTTGGTTCGCTGTAGGACAATTCCTGCATTGAAGTCGAAGTCGCGGTGTCAATTGTTCTCGCGAATCGAAACGTTTTCTAAGTCAGTGTTGCCAGAAGTTTCCAACATGAGTCACACAAATCAGACGCGACGAACGCTATGAGCAGGACGTTCAACACACTTGCCAGGTGGACAGTCGATCAACGCTGGGCCGTTTTGATATTGATTGCGGTCATCACAGCATTTGCCTTGGTTGGTTACATCAATCCACGATTGGTTCTGCAACTGTTTGACAAACCCGCTGAGGTGGCGATCGGCGAGGAAGTGAACAACGCTGACTCAGGCGATTCAAGAAAACGTGAAGTGCCCAACGTAAGTCCGTTTTCATTGTCGCGATCGGACGCTGTGATTGTTGTCGATGGGAACAATTTCTTCACGGCCGATTGCGCGAAGGCACTACGGCAGGTCGTTGTTGACCTGGAAGCTCTGGATCAGGTTAAAAGCGTCATCTGGATGGATCGGGTTCCGCCGTTAAACATATTCGGTCTGCCGGAACCTTTGTTTCCACGATCAGAAGCGTCAGAAACTCGTTTCGCTGCGGCCCGAAAAAAAGCAATGAGCCATCCGTTGGTGGGTGGTCATATGCTAAGCGATGACGGCAAGACGCTGCTGATGCTGGTCAGTTTCGATTTCTACCACGTGTTGAGCGATGCTGAAGCAACCACGTTGCTGCGAACGACATCTGAAGACGCGGCCAGTAGGTTCCCAAATGCGAAGTTGACGTTTCAGGTGACCGGTTCTGTTCCAGCAACTCTGGCGGCCATTGAAGCTCATGAAGCCAATCAGTTGAAGTACCAACTGATTGGTTATGGCGTGATTCTATTGATGACCATAATTCTGTTTCGCGGCATTCGAGCGGTCATGATTGTTGCACTGGCTCCGATACTGGGAGTGTTCTGGACGCTGGGAATTATTCGCTTTTTTGAATACAACCAAAATCCGCTAATTGACGTGATTCTGCCGGTGCTGATTAGCCTGGTGGGGCTCACGGATGGTGTGCATCTGATGGTGCAGATTCGGAAGTTGCGTGGCGGTGGTATGTCTGAAAAAGACGCGGCTCGCACCGGTATTCAACAGGTGGGTATGGCCTGTTTTCTTACATCGTTAACCACCGCCATTGGATTCGGGTCGCTGACCATGGCCGATTCAGAATGGGTGCAGCAGTTTGGTACGTGCAGCGTGATTGGCGTTTGCCTTACGTTCCTTTCTGTCGTGACAGTGATTCCATTCTTATGTTCCACATGGCTGGGAAGAAAAATTCACGTAGGGCTTGAGAACAGCCTGATCGATAAGAATCTCAGCCGCATCACCGTGATTATTGACGCGGTACTAAAGCGAAGATCGGTGGTAAGTGTTCTTGCGGTTATTTGTACTGCGTGCCTGTTTGCTGTTTCGATGACACTGACCCCTGATCAACGTCAGAGCGACGGTTTGCCCGAAAACGCAGAAGCGACAATTGCTCTGCATCACATGGACGAAGCCTTCGGCGGGCTTGAGTTTTCAAGAATTGAAGTAACGTGGTCCGACGCTGTGCTATCCGATTCGGCAGATGTGCTGATTGTGATCTCCACTGTGGATGAACTGTTAAAGACAGAGACGTTAATCGGGCATCCGCTTTCAATTCGCAATCTAATTGATGCTCAACCTGGCAGCGGTCCGGCCGAGGAACGGATGTCGCTAATGGAACTGCTGCCACCGCCTCTGAAGCGAGCATTTTACACGCCTGAACACAATAGTGCGGTGGTCAACTTTCGAGTTCAGGATTTGGGTATTGCAGCCTATGGCCCGGTTTTTCAACGCATTGAGAATGGCCTGGCGGCAATCAACAGCCAACACCCTGAATTTAAGTTTGAATTGACAGGCAGAGCCGTCTGGCGTTGGAGAAATCTGTACCAGATTGTGGTTGACCTTGCGAAGAGTCTTGGCACTGCTTCGGTCATTATTTTTCTGGTGCTGTCGGTAGTTTATCGTTCCGTTCGTATCGGACTTATTTCTGTTATCCCCAACATGTTTCCCTTGGTGTTGACGGGAGCCTATCTGGCTCTGGCAGGCTACAACCTTGAGATCGTAATGGTTTGCAACTTCACCGTTTGCCTGGGAATCGCAGTGGATGACACGATTCACTTTTTGACTCGCTATCTGGAAGAACGCGAGAAAACAGACTCACAGGATGAAGCGATTCGCAAGGCATTTACCGGTGTTGGAACGGCTTTAATTATGACAACCACGGTACTTGTTGCCGGCTTCACGACAGTGATCTTCAGTGAATCACGGGACCACAAAATATTTGCGACAATGGGAGCATTAACGATCGCTTCGGCGTTGTTTGGCGACTTGGTTTTTCTGCCCGCTTTGTTGGGGCGTTTTGCGCCCGGGAAACGGCTGGCGATCGGCACTACGCCGGATGGTGCGGCCACTGGCAACGCAGGATTATGATTCGGTAATGTCTCGAGCAACTGCGAAAATTACGTTTTCCTGTGCATCAGCTTTTGCCATCCATTCCAGCGTTACATATCGACCGTTTGCTGTTTTGTAACGGTTGCTGAATCGCACAACCGGCTGACCTTCTTTCATGACGCTCATTTGGCGAACTGTCTGCTCGACGTCTTCGGGGTGCACAAAATCCAAAAAGGGCCGAGCAAGTAACTCTTGGTTGGAATAACCAAGGACCCGTGAGAAATTCGAATTGATGCGACGAAAATAGCCTTCGAAGTCGGCAATGCAGAATAGGTCAAGTGACAGATCAAAGAAACGATTCATGTCACTCTCAGCACGCTGCAGAGCTGTCTCCTGATAAGCCGCCAGTTCTCGCGATACTTCAAGAGCATTTTGAGGACGATTTTTTCGCTTCGGGCACAGGCAACGTTTTGTCAGTCGCACCAACGCTCGGTCGGTATCGCAGGCTTCAAGCTTCTGCAAAGCGTCACCAATGGATGCTCCCAGCGCTTTTTGATAGGCCTCGCGAAGACTGCGACCGGCATATGGAGCCTGCCCTGTAAGTATTTTACAAAGAATTGCACCGAGACTGAACACGTCGGCGCGAGCATCCAGGATTTTACCGCTTGCCTGTTCTGGTGACATGTATTCGGGCGTTCCGGCAACACCACCCGATTTGATGGCGGAACCACACGTCTTGACCCAGTCGCCCAGTTCTTCGGGGGGACTGCCTTCGAATTTCGCAAGCCCCCAATCCATCACAAAGACCTCACCAAATGCCCCGACCATGACGTTGGCGGGCTTCAAATCCAGATGCAGCACGCCGTAGGAATGAGCAAACGCCATTGTCTGACAAATGTCGGCAAAGACTGATAAAAGTTCGGCGTGTTTTGGGTTTTGGGACTCCAGCATTTCAAGCAGCGTTTCGCCATGCACAAGTTTCATCACAGTGAACGGACGCCCCGCTTCTGTGAACCCGCTGTCGTAGATCGGGGCCACGCCGGGATGCGAAAGATAGCTCATAATGCGAGCTTCGTTGGCATACGCGGTAATCGCTTCCGGATTGGCCGCAGGGTCTATTCGCAACACTTTGACGGCAACGTCGCGAGACAACTGCAGATCGCGAGCGAGAAAGATTGTGCCCATGCCACCGCGTTCGATTTCTTTGCAAAGTCGATAGCGTTGCAAACCAAGATCCGGTGGATCGACAAGCGGCATAAACCCATCCTGTTGAGCCCAAATGATTGTCTTAGACGGGGTGTCGCTTGCTGGAAACGGTGGGCGTTCAATCTTCCGTTGGGAATTATCCTTCATCGTTGCTCCTGGCAAAAGATGCGGAAATACGGCGCAGGCATTGTATCAGCGAACTCCTCGCCCTCGCCCTCTAAAGTTGTGTCATGGTAGATTCCGAAGTTTTTTGATAGCCGAATTTTGATTGGAATTAAGCTTAACAACGAAGTCGATCATTCCGCTGGAGCTATATGTTCATGGAACTTTCCGAAGCGAGAAGTCGCAGTTGCACGTTCAATTGATTCTGAATTGTTTGCGTTTAATTTTCAGGGCACGAAAGTTACGTCTTCGTCAATTCCGCCTGTTTTGACTTTGCGATGGAATTGAATTTGACTTGTGTTTTGGCTGGGGTGACGACTGTCCACCCCACGTCGATTCACGGTTGCTCGCTATCGCTGCAACTGACAAATGATTATCTTTGTCCCTCTGCGATACGAGCCGAACGAATACTCGCCAAAATGTGCGAATTCCGTTCGGCTTTGCTACTACAGGCGAGGTCAAAATGGAATCGAAGAATGCCCGTTTGGGGCTACAGCTGTTTTCTGTCTATCTGCTGTTCTATGGCGGATTTGTGTTTATTAGCGCATTTCGGGCTGAGTGGATGGAAATCACTCCAATCGCCGGAATCAATCTGGCGATCCTGTATGGCTTTGGACTGATTATCGCCGCGTTAGTGCTGGCGTTGATTTATGGAGCGATCTGCAAGGGCGAAGATCCAGAGCCACACGACGGTTCACAGGACACTGCGTACGCGGGCAGCAACAAAGGCAAATCCGGGGAGGACTCACTGTGATTTACGAAGCGAGTTCTGAAGCCGTCATCCTGTTTTTGTTGTTTGTTGGGTTTACTCTGGGCCTGAGTTTCTGGCTGGGGCGCAAGGGCCAGTCGTCGGAAGGTTACTTCGCCGCTCACGGGCAGATTCCTTGGTTTGTGAACGGAATTGCGTTTGCCGGTGACTATCTTTCTGCAGCGTCGTTTCTTGGCATCTGTGGCATGATTGCCTTTTACGGATACGACGGATTCCTATATTCGATCGGCTACCTGGCGGGCTGGATTGTCGCGTTGTTTGTCGTTGCCGAACCGATGAAGCGATTGGGCAAGTTTACGTTTGCCGATGCTCTGGATTCAAAGTTCAACAGTAAAGGGATCAAACTGGCAGCTGGGATCAGCACGTTGGCCGTCAGCATTTTTTACCTGATTCCGCAAATGGTGGGTGCTGGGGTTCTGGTGCAACCGCTGCTTGGTTTCGATCACTGGGTCGGCGTTGTGATTGTTGGGATGGTTGTCATTCTTGTGGTTGTGACCGCTGGAATGGTGTCGACCACCTGGGTTCAGTTCCTGAAGGGTTCACTGCTGGTTATTTTCAGTGCAATTCTGACATGGATGATTCTGGAACGCGGTTTTGAAGTAAAGACCGGCGGAATCGATGGCCATCAATTTCAGACGCTTGGCCCAATTGAAATGGGCGATATTGCAGAGGCAGTTGGGAAAGTCGAATCTGAAGTTACCGACACGCAGGTCAATATGGAATCTGCAGCCGTGCCATTCGTGCGCGTCAGTCACGAACAGGAAGCTGAAACATACTGGACCATTCGTGACAACGAGGATGGCACTGTTAATCTTTTGGAAACACAGACTCGTCGAGTCGTCGCGGAAGGCGAACTTGTTAACGGCGAACTTTTGGGTTCAAAAAAAGGGGAACCCGAACTTCATCCGGTTGGCTATATTTCGAAATTACCAAATGGACAGACAAGCACCGGTCCGCTGGGGCTGGCTTCATTTTTTAGCACGCTGCAAAACAGTGAAATTGTTTTGTGGAATCATTTTGATCTGAAGACCGAAGGCGAAGCGGACACGCGGGTCTACTACCAGAAGCCGACGCTGGGCAGCCAGGTACTTCGTCCAGGAGAACACCCAAAGTTTGCCGGCATTCGCAAAGACAGTTTCATCGGTAAGCTGAACTTTCTTTCACTGATGCTGGCTTTGTTCTGCGGCACAGCTTCATTGCCTCACATCCTGATTCGTTACTACACGGTCAAGGATGAAAGCAGTGCTCGCAAAAGTACGATCGTCGGTATCGCCGCAATCGGGTTCTTCTATGTGCTGACTCTGTATCTGGGACTGGGAGCCATGACTAGTGGTGCTCTGGACCTGACCAACAGCAATATGGCGGCTCCACTGTTAGCTCGCAGTATGAATCTGTGGCTGTTTGCCGCGATTTCTGCCATCGCATTCACAACCGTTCTGGGCACCGTCAGTGGGTTAATTCTTGCATCAGCAGGAGCTGTGACTCATGACCTGCTGAGTAATTATCTGGGTTGGGAAATGACGGATCAGGAGAAGGTTCGCATCGCGAAAATTTCCTCAGTCGTTGTTGGCGTGATCGCCATCATTCTGGGAATTCTGTTTGAAGGCATGAACGTCAGCTTTCTTGTTGGCTGGGCGTTCAGCGTGGCGGCATCCGCAAACCTGCCGTCGCTGGTAATGATCCTGTTCTGGAAAGGCGTCACAAAAGAAGGCGTTATTTCAGCGCTGGTCGTCGGGATGGTTAGTTCTCTCGGATGGATTCTGCTGAGCGCCGATACGTTCACGGAAGTCTACAAGATTGTGGATCACCCGGGTTACACGCCATTCAGCCAACCAGGCATTGTGACAATCCCGTTGGGTTTTTTGACGTTAATTTTGGTTTCGCTGATGACACGGGACAAAGCCACAAACCCGGCCAAGGCAGCTTGATTCGGGTATCCAAGGGGTGTCGCCGGCATCGACAACGATTGCCAGTGACACCCCTTTGGATTCTGAAGGTTAGGTCTTGTGTGACCATGTTCCGGTAGCTGTGGTTTGTTTTAGATGTGTTTGCAACGACGATGTTGATGGTGCGCATCGGGTCTCTGAAATGGTCCGAGAGCATCCGCTGTGAGAAGTGATTGCATGCGAGACGCCTTGTCAGTGACGGGCGTTTGTCGTTATCTTTGGTGCTGTTCCGATTTTCGATGACAACAATTTGCTCACAGGATTATTCAGACAATGCCATCCGTGCCGACTCGGATTGACGGGCCAGTAGCCGTTATTGGTGACGTTCATGGCCAGGTGGACAAGCTACGCGTTATTCTGGAGAAACTTTCAAAGGTTCCCGGAATGGCTAACCGGTGGATTGTGTTTATCGGCGACCTTGTCGATCGCGGTTCAGATCCGAAAGGCGCAATAGATATTTACTGTGAGCTGGCGGCACAGCACAAAAGAGTAACCTGGGTTTGCGGAAATCACGAACTGGCAATGGCGGGTTCAATCGGTCTGATTGATGTTCCCGATTTTGTCGACTGGCCGAGTCGTTGGTTGCCTCATTACGATTCTGATACGACATTTGCGTCGTATGGCGTGGAGCACGGAGATCTACAGGGGTTGCGCGAAGCGCTGCCAACTGAACATGCTCGCTTAATGTCGGACCTGCCGTGGAGCGTCGAGCATGCTAAGTATTTGTTTGTGCACGCCGGACTGGACAACAATCTTCCGTTTAATATGCAGGTAAACATTTTACGGCAGCGCGACTATTCGCTGGCTCATCCCGCCTGGCTTTACGACAAGGCGTTTGTACATAACGGTCCGGCTCAGGATTGCCCGGTGACGGTTGTTGTGGGGCACGTTCCCCTGCCGCAGGTTCGTTTTGGTCAGCGAGTTATCGGCACCGACACAACGGGAGGAGTGCAGGGTGATCTGAGCTGCGTGCTGCTACCCGAAAACGTCGTGATCACTTCCGGCATTGATCCACCGGGAGGCCGTCAACCACAACAATCGGCTCAAAAAAAGAAAGCGTGGTGGAAGCCTTGGTAGCGTTTTGAAGCACTACAGTTGGCCCAATGAATTCCAAAGCAAACAGTCAGCCCGGCAGATAATATCTGCCGGGCTGACTGTTTGAATAGTTTTGAATAAACTGAGGTCAGCCGACTACAGTGTTGCGAGACCGGTTCCCTGCGCAGCGTCGTAGCGGAAGAAGATTTCTCCGTCGGCGTACAATGCTTGCGTCGAAAACAAGTCGGCCGTTTCGTACAGTTGATAACTGGTCTGGTCGCCTTGTTCTGTGCGAACAATGCTGCCGCCAGCATCAACGCTGTCGAGTGCTCCACCGCCCTGCAGGCCGTAATCGTAATTTTCTTTGTAGAAGTCTCCGGTTCGAGCAACCGTATCTCCGTCAATTGTTTGACCCCACAAACCATGTGGGGCAACCAGATCGCTGAACGGGTTTATGACTTTAATGCGTACAGAAAACAGACCATCCTGTTTAATGAACTGGAACTGATATTCGCCGGTTATCAGCGTGGTGACCGTGCCATCGAATTCCAGCGTACCGCCGTCTATTGCTATCGAACTGCCGACTGCCAGAGTATTTCCGTTTAGCGTTGTCTCATCGGCACCAACATGAAGCCTGTCCTGCCCAACCGTGGCACCCAATTCGCCGATGACCGTACCGTCGCTTTCAATACCATTCCAATAAACGAATTTCGCATTCACCTGCAGATTATGATCACTCAGCAGGTTGTACACATGGTCCGCTTCGCCCTGAACGTCAAACAGGCCGCCATCGTCACCTCGGAAGTGAGGATCGCCCCAGATCAATCCGTCCTGCCCGCTGCCAATGTAAGTTGTATCGTATTGCACTTCGGCGAGAACCAGTTTTACTTCAGCAGCCTGCGATACAGGACATCCTCTAACCAGAGAATAGCTGAATGTGTCATCGCCACTGAATCCATCATTTGCCTGGTAACAGAATGTTCCATCGCTGTTTAGCTGCAATGTACCATTGGCTGGTCCTTCAACTAAGACAACTCGAACATCTTCGTCGGCGATACTATCGTTCAGGACGACGTTGCCTTTGATTGCCGAATTTGATTGGCTCGTGTAGTTGTCGTCAACTGGCAGTTCCTGAGCGTCCGAAACCGTAATCGTGACGTTGGCCGTTGTTACGTTTCCATTGCCGTCCGCAGATTCGTAGACAAACGAATCCACTCCGAAAAAGTCAAGAGCCGGTGTGAAAACGAATGAACCGTCAGCATACAAAGTGACAGTACCACCTTCTGATGTGCGGACATCCGTCATTTCTGTTGCTGCAAGTGCGTCTCCGTCAGGATCAACGTCGTTGTCCAGCACGTTTCCGGAAAAGTCGTCGTTAAAGTTGGTTGAATAGGCGTCGTCGCTGGCGCTGATGGTATTCGGAACAGCATCGACATTGACCGTTGCCGTATCACTGCCACCATTGCTGTCGTCGACTTGATAACCGAAAGTATTCTGACCGCTGAATCCGTCGTTGGGAGTGTACAAATAGCTGCCGTCAGTATTCAGAATGACTGTTCCTTCAGTTGTTGCCTGAAGCAACGTTGTTGTCGGAGCATCGCCATCTGAGTCGCTGTCGTTAGGCAGCACGTTGCCGCTGACTGTTGTCTCGTAGTCTCTGTAGTTTACATCATCGGATGCGACAGGGGTATCGTTGACAACTGGTGGCGGTTCCGGAACGCAGCCGACAGTAATCGTCACCGTAGCGGTGTCGCAGCCGCCCTTGCCATTGCTGACTGTGTATTTGAATGAATCCTGCCCACTGAATCCTTCGTTGGGAGTGTAGGTATAATGTCCGTTCGGAGTCACCGACACTGCGCCGTTGGCTGGATCTGAATTCATACTTACCGATAGGGCGTCACCATCCGGGTCCACATCGTTGCAGAGAACTCGACCACTGACGGAAGTGTTGTAATCGGTCGCGTTAACGTCCTGTATGGCGTCCGGGTTCTGATTAGGCGACGGCGCGATATCTATGGTGACAGTTGCGATGTCCGTGCCACCGTTGCCATCGTTGCCATCGTTGGCCTCGTTGGCCTCGTAAGTAAACGTATCCTGTCCGGAAAAGCCCAGGGCCGGCGTGTAGGTATAGCTGCCGTTCTGGTTGAAATCTATTGAGCCATGGGCTGGCCCCTGCTTAACGAAGTACATCAGAGTGTCACCAGCGGAATCGTTGTCGTTACCGGCAACGCTGCCGCTTACCGCCACGTCCTGAAACGTGCTGTGGCTGTCGTCCTGTGCATTCGGGCCGCTGTTTGAAGATGGATCTGCTTCGGTGTGGACGTCTGTTGTGTCTGAATTGCAGTTCTCACGGTCACGGTTGTCGTTGTCGGTCAGCGTTTCCTGCTCAACGGAATCATCCACTGGGAGGCTCGGAATTGCGTCCGTTGTGACCAAGGTCTTATCTGGCGTAGTGTCTGAGGCGTTGGTTTCGGGAAACCAAACATCTGCAGACAGCAGTTCATTGGTTGTGCTGTAGTCAAGTGACTGGCCATCGTTGTCAGAGTTTTTCAACTGATGTCTGTCGTCGTTGTCAGATGAATCGTGGGTTTGGCCTTCGAGTTTTTCGCCACGCTGGTGTTGGCTGTAATGGCCAGCCCTTTGAAGGTGTGAAAATGTTATTTAGGAACTGGTGTATGAGCATTGGCGGAGGTGAGAGAAGATAGCGGGCTGATCGAGATCGTGATCCTGACCAGTGCAAATTTTTGACGAGGGGGACATGGATGTTACTC
>JBDNFN010000093.1:0-55394 GCA_041689795.1 Fuerstiella sp.
AGCGGAGAGATCCTTGCGTACCTTGCTGACAGACAGGCCCCTGATTGGCAATTCCTTTTGCCTGTGGAGTAAACTGAGGGATCTGCGCAGAGATCTTGCCCGCTGCGTTTACGAAAACGAAGATCAAGTTGCCCTACTTTTCAGGCCATAAAGCGAAGGCCGGGAATTGCTAATAACTTCATAAGGCATCATCTCATTCTGAGTCTTGATGTCTGCTCCAACGCAGCCTGATAGAGTTCCACGATTTTCCTGCCACTGAGTGCTTTGTCAAACAAAGCCAGGTTATCGATGCGGCCATTCCATGCTGGAAAATGATGTCATGGCATAATTGTCGCCGGGAAGGACGCAGCAAAAGTCATGATTCCATCGGTAGCAGCGACTGCTTTTTGCCGAGGCGGCGGTGGCACTTCCGTCAGCCTGATTTCCCCCGGTGCCGACGACGTGGTTCGTGTTGTTGTAATAAAGATTCGACCGGAACGCTTTACGAGCATCGATCAGCGGGGAGTAACTTTCTTAGTCGGACAGGATTGAAGGCAGTGGCCGCATTTCGAAACTGCTGGTTGGAATTCCAGCGACCGACGTGGCGACTTGGTCCAATTCCAGCGATGCACTTCATCCCACCGAAACATCCGCCGACCTTTGTCCGGCAGCGTAGTCAGATTTGATAAGCCCGTGTCAGGTGCCGTTTATTAATGCGATGTGTGCGAACGCAGTGGCACGTTTCTGCTTTGATTCGGCGGCAACTGCGGGTTACATGCCGCTCATGGCACCGTAAGTCACGAGGCCGCGAGACTCCAACGCAATAAAATATTCACCGTCGTCGTCGCCTTGGTCGGATCGACTAATCGACGGACGAAGACCGCGCTGCCACGTGAATCAGTCCACTGTTTTCGACGGCGGCCTAAGCTACACCACGACCACTCGTGTCCAAAACTGCAACCTGCATGATCAGGCCGTTGCGATGTTCAGTCAACGTCTGTCCCAGTTGAGCGAGTTCGGCTGGATTGCCGGTTCCCCTGCGACACAGCTTGGCAGGGGATCGCGTACGATGATCCGTTTATCGCCTGATCAGGATTCGATGGGCTTCACTGCGACAGATTCGATTTCCAGTTTAAACGGCCCAGCTTTTTTGTCACCCAGCAGGATTCCGATGCCGCCGATCTCGTTTGGCTTCAGCGGAGCATTGGGAACAAGTCGACCGAATGACGTGGCGACGAAGTCAGAAAGTGGCACGCTCACGGAAATCCATTCGTCCTTCTTCGTCTGAAATGTGGCGCGATACGAAAAGGCCATTCGTCGAGCGGGGGTGTACAGATTCAGGGTGTATTCTCGGCCATCGCCGCGAACTTTGACAACGATCGAATCTCCGCTGTTCAGGTTCATTGGGCGATCTTTGGAACGCACCGAGGCGAAGCCGCCGTTGTTGGCCAAGGAGAGGTTTCCGAAGAATTCAAGATTCTTGTACTCATTGATCCTGAAGCGACCCTCGGAACGTCCTCCCATAACGCCATCGTTGACGGCCTGCCACTGTTTCACGGATTCAGGATCGTCGAATGTGAACAGTGCGCGGCCACTCGGCTCGGAATCGGCCATTGCTGTAACCCCGACCAATAATGAAAGCAAAAATGTCGTTCGCATGAGCAGATCCCATTTCGTTTCGTTTGGTTTTGATAATCGATCGCTGTTTAAACCTGACAGGAACACGTATCCTGCGAGGCAAAAAACCACCGGTATTGCAGTGTGGCGGAATGCCTATTCTGCTTCGTCACCCGCTGATGTTCTGGAATCACCCTGCAATGTTGCGGACAGCATGTTCGCCAGTTGAAAACTGTTGCTCATCACGACTTTGTCGTTCACGGTGATGCGCCCCCGAAATTCGAAGACATCGCCCAGTTGATCGGAAAGCTCCACGTGCATGTGCAGCGTGTCACCGCGCCGAGCGAATCCCCGAAAACGTGCTCCCTTCAGTCGAACAAGTACTCCCAATGCGTATTCGTTGAAAAACGGGTCGTGAGTATTGAACTCCGACATAGGATTGTGTCGAGCCGCGATGAGAATGCCGGCCGTTTGCGTTGTCATTTCCTGCATCATGGCTCCGGGCACCACCGATACTCCCGGAAAATGACCGCCGATGAATATTTCGTCGCCGGTGATGTGCGTTGACGTTTCGATTGAGCGGTCTCGGATCGCCTGAATTTCACCAACCATCAGATACGGAGCACGATGGTGCAGGTAATCTTCGACATTTCCGAAACTGTGGTGAAAAACTCGTGACATGTCGGCTTTCTCGATCGACGGATCTGGCGGGTACGTAATGATTTTAGACGCGTTTGTGAGATCGGCCAGTCAAGAAGCTGGGCGCGTTAAATCAGCGGTTGCCAACGTTACCACAGGCGTTCCACGTTGTCCTGCGGTGTCTCACATCTTCATTCGCGTTAACACCGCCCGGAGGCCGCCGTCGACGCCGATTGTTTACCCCGTCACCCATGTGTTGACGGGATTCAGCAAACACGCAAGGCCTCGGGCGACGTTTTCGGATTCTCCAAGTCGCCCCATCGCGTGCATCTGAGACGACTTCGCAGCCGCTTCTTCTGTTTCTCAAAGCCGGCGAGATCACGTTGACACGGATGCCGCGGTTGGCATAAGTAGCAGCGGCAGACAGTGTCAGACCTATGATGCCGGCGTACGCGGCAGCTCGAACAACCAAGAATGACGATGTCAGAGTGGTTGTGATCGTATGATGCCACTCAGCGTCGCCACTCAGCGTCGCCACTCAGCGTCGCCACTCAGCGTCGCCACTCAGCGTCGCCACTCAGCGTCGCCACTCAGCGTCGCCACTCAGCGTCGCTGGTCAGTGTCGCTGGTCAGCTTAGCAGGCTTCAGCAGAGCCGAACCCAGCCAGTTGGCGACACCTGACGCAGCCGTACTTTTCCGCCGTCACGCTCACGCACGCATCGATGGAAGGGGCATCGTCCGCTTCAACATAGAGCCCGTCACAACCGGTTTTTTCTACCAGTGGAGCGCACTTTTAAAATCGCGAGTTCACATAAGCACCGTGGCCCCGGTGGCCGCAAGGTGCCTTAACAGCGGACTGCCGATGGAACCGATACCGTCAAGGATGATGAATGTATCGGTGTTGTCTGTCATGTTTATGCCGTTGGAAGTCCGGCTCAGGTTGTCCGACGGCATCAGACCCGGGCAAACTGCTACTCATGAAGGCGATCAACCAGCTCCAACGCCCGGCGAAAGGTAACCACGAGCTACTCGTAAGACGTACGTCCTTCGTCGAAAACTTCAAAGTGATCCGCCATCCATTCCTCCAGCAGAATAGCTTCGGCGATTACTTCGGTACGCAGCAACATCACGCCATGTCCGGAAACTCGAAGTAACCGAAGCGGTTCGTAGACCCTAACCTTGGTTCCCTGACTGCGTTTAATCCACAGCTCGCAGGTCCCGTGAGAGTGCTCGAGAAGGTAGGAAACTGTGGGCACGGAATTATCTTCAGGTTGATGCATGCGGTCACCTGTATTTGCGGTGTACGATTTTAGGCGAGCCACTGCAGAATTCAACACGTTGAAAAACGAATCGCTGCCCATAAACCATGGCCGCCGATTACTTGACTTATCCAACCGCTGCAAAAATCCCCAAATGTGTTACGTGACGTACTGAAGTGCGGTTAGGTCGCCAGAGTAACGTTATCCGACATGTCCGAATTTCGTGGCGTGACCGCGCGTTAATCAGTTGAACGTGAGAACCCTCGATTGCCCAATCGGCACTTCAAAGGAACCCATCGGATGAAAAACATGAGTCCAGGAAAGGCACGACTGTGGACCGGGATCAGCTGCGTGGGTACGTTGGTAACGATAGCCGCCGTCATGCTGGCGGCTGACGCTTCGAGTGCACTGTTTGCCACAACGGTCGCCAATGCACCTTCTGAATTCGTTGCCATTCTTGTGTTCTTCACAGCCGCCGCCGGCCTGCTTCTGCCATTCGATTTCATTGGAGGCATGTTGATTCCGACGGCGTTCGAGAATCAAACACCGACGGCTAGTTTGTGGCTCAGACGATGGATGCGATCCGTCGGAATCCAGTTACTGTTTTACTCCGTCACTTTCTTCTTCTACCTGCAGATCGGACGAGAAATCGGAGCACCATGGCTGATCGCCATGTTTGCCGCGATGCAGATGGCTTTGATTGCCGGACAGGAACTGATCTGGCGAGTCATGACGGGTCAACACGCGAAAAGTGCGGGATACAAGTCGACTTCGTTCGTGCGACACTCGGATCAGCGTTTCGTCGGAGGCATCACCGGGTTGCCTGGATTCGAAAGCATATTGATTCCAGAAGATTGGAAAACGCGTCTGCATCCATCCTTGTTAAAAATTCAAATCAACCGTCGACGAGCTGCTTTCGAGTCAGGAGGGCGGATTCGAGGAATTGTTACCGCAATGCTCTGGAACATAACCAGTTTCACCGCAGCAATTCTCATCAACAACTGTGTCATCGCCTCGGTATCGGATCTGGTAACGGTCTACCTTTGGTTCCTTCAATTCTCATTTGCTGGCCTGCTGCTACTTCCGGCACTCAACCGAAAAAGCGTATTCGCACTCGATCAGTATCTTGCCGCCAGAATGAGTTGCGCAGAATTGCTGGCCGCGATCTCAGAAGTTGATCAGTTAACAGAGCAGGACCCGACTCGATCAGCGGCGGAAGAATCTGTTTTCCAGCCCATTCCGTGTCCGGAAAGAAGATTTCGATCGCTCTCGGAAGACGGTCATCAAACTGTACCTGCATGGAACGTCGCTCGAACGGCTCTTTTTCTGAGCTGGGCCTTCGGCGGGCCCCTTGCACGAGCCGTTCATTGCAACGTGGGACGTCCTGAACTGTGGGCCATGATGCCGACCGATTGAATCTGATCGCAGACTATCGCTCCATGATCACGGCCAGAAGATACAGGAAGTGATCCCATGATGATCATCGGCAATGGTTTTGAGCCAACGAGCCTTTTCGAGGTACGCCTGGTGCCTCGAAAAAGCCAGCCGACAAATCAGATGGAACGTCCATGAAGCCAAGGATAGTTCAGGCTCGAACGCAGTGCGACACGCGAGCGAGATTGGCCGCCTGCAAAAGCTAACAGACAGTGCGTCCGCTACGATTAATTCAGTGACCAAAAGCCGTAATTGAGCACGGCAGCGAAACTCACCCATGCAAGGTACGGCATGAGTAAAACAGCAGCCGCCGTTGAGTGACGCCGGAAGAGGAGAATTGTTGTGAGAATGGCGGTCCACAGAAGGCAGATTTCAAAGAACGCCCATCCCGGTTGATGCAGACCGAAGAACAGTGCGGACCACGCGGCGTTCAGAAGTAACTGAACGCCAAACGCTGTCAACGCGAGGCGTTTTGAATCGGCTGGCGATGATTTCCAGACCAACCAGCCGGCGATGGCGATCATCAGATACAGCATGGTCCACACCGGCCCAAATAGCCAGTTCGGCGGCGCATAGCCTGGCCTTGTTAACGAGGCATACCAGTCGTCAGGGGGAAACAAACTGCCGGTAGCAGCCACGGAAAAGCAGAGCACGATGAAAAACATAAGAGACGGAAACTTTCCGGAAGACGGTTTCGACGCCTCGCTGTTGTCGGTTGCGACTGTACTCATAATTGCTTCTCGGATTCGGCAAGGTAAGCCATAAAGTTGCGGCGGTGTTCTTCTTCATCGGCGAGAACCTGAATGCACAACTTCTGCGTGGCGTAGTCGATGCCGTTCGCAGAGTCTAATTGGTTTGCTGTCCCGTGCGATGGCGGTATTTTTTGGCATCAAGGACGCCCTTGATCACAAAAACCGCGTCGATGCTGTCGTCATCATAGCACAGCTCAATTGCGGAGGTTTTGTCCATCGAGGTGTGTCTTCATCAGCCTGCGCTCGCCGCATCAGACGGCAGACTTGATCGCCGATGTTTCACCTGCTGCATCTGCGAAACGCCCGGAAGCTGCAGCTTCGGCGATTCGTCTCAGCATTCCCGCGAAAATGAACTGATGTAGCGGCCAGATGGAGTACCAGTAACACAGGCCAAACAGGCCGACCGGATCGAACATCGCCGTTTGGGTGATCTCACAGCCGCGGTCGTTGGGCGTCACCGTGAACTCAAGCCACGCTCGGCCGGGAAGTCGCATTTCTGCGTACAGTCGTAGTCCGCGCGGGGCGTCGATTTTTTCGACTCGCCAACAATCCAGAGTGTCACCGACAATGAGTTCAACGGGATGCCGTCGACCACGTCGCAGCCCGGGACCGCCGACAAGCAGATCCATGAAGCCTCGAATTCGCCACAGAAAATTGCCGTAGTACCAGCCCGTTTTCCCACCAATTCGCTGGATCGGCGCGAAGGCCTGTTGTGGTGTCAGGTCCAGTGAAAGCGTCCGACAATCGACAAGGCGGTTGCCAAACTGTTCGCCGCCAAACCGTTCGCCGCCAAACCGTTCGCCGCCAAACCGTTCGCCGCCAAACCTCCGCGGAGCCATCGACGATGACACGGCGTCCTGCCAGCGCGTTGTTGCAAATTCCTGATCTTCTTTGGAAAGCGCTCGCCGAATCGCGGATTCCAGCGACATGGGCTTCAGCGGAAACGCGTTCAGGGCCGAGTTGTCATGGACGACCGTCGGATTCTTCAGACTTTCGACGAGTTTCCGGCCGACAGTTGCGTAGACCGGCGTGACCAGACCGAGCCACAGGCTGGACAGTCGCGCCGACAGAAACGGTACCGGAACCATGAGGCGTTTGAGACCTCGCTGACGTGCGTATTCCCGCATCAGATCGCCGTAGGATACCTGATCCGGGCCGCCAATTTCGTAGACCTTGCTGTCGCCCGATTCGAGGTCGAGTGCACCAGACAGATAGGCCAGTACGTCTTCAATAGCGATGGGCTGAGCCTTCGTCGAGACCCATTTCGGACAGATCATGACGGGCAGTTTTTGCACGAGCGCTCGAATGAGTTCAAACGACAGACTGCCGGAACCGATCACAATCGACGCGCGAAATTCAATGACCTGAGCACCGGATTCCCGCAGTACTTCTCCCACTTCGTGCCGGCTGCGAAGATGTTTCGAAAGCGATTCGTCCTGTTCGCCCAGGCCGCCGAGATACACGATGCGGCTGACTCTGTTTTCTTTGGCCGCGCGGGCGAAGTTTCTGGCGGCCAGTCGGTCCTGTTCTTCAAAATCCTGCCCACTGCCCATAGAATGGATCAAGTAATAGGCAGTGTGGATGCCTTCCAAAGCAGCAGTCAGCGTTTCCGATTTGGTGACATCGCCAGCCACAATTTCACAGTCAGTGCCGACTCGAGCACGAAGGTATTCGGGCTTGCGTGCCATCAGACGCAGCTGGAAATTTCGGCCACGGTCTCTCAGTAAAGGAATCAGCTGTCCGCCCACGTAACCGGTGCCGCCGGTGATCAGAATTCTGCGAGGTGCGTTCATGGATACTTTACTCCCCGTCGAATTCTGGGTCGAGGTGCGTCTCAGGCCGCCCGGTTTTAACGTGTTTGGCGACATTCGCCGAACGTCCTGTGACGTTGACCTGCCTTTTCTGGAAAAGCCGACAGGATGCAAGCATATCTCATATTCGGCTCGCAGTGCGAGTCACGAGATATGCAGAGTGGCATTGGGCACACCGAACAGCTTCAGCAGCCACGAATTGCCGTCTCGACCGATCGTTATCAGCTTGCGGCTGGGAGTGCGGATGATAACCGTCAAGCCGAGGCGTGTCAGCAGTTCAGACAGCCCCGCCACTCGCTCCCTGACTGGCTTCACCGAACCCATTGCCTGCATCATCTGAAATGCCAGAGAGATGCCCGGCACCTCAATCACCACGCTGCCACCGTCTCCACGAACGAAAACCCTCTGGTCGCCGATGTCGATCGTGATGTTCGCGTCGACGGAAAGCAGTCGTTCAATCGTCACTTGCTCGCTCCGCTGCGAGTTGTCACGCGAATCGAGCCGTTAAGCTTCCAGTGAGCGTGCTGAGCCGTCGGATCTGTGCTGCTGGGAATGCCGACGTCGAAGTTTTCAAAGTTGTAGGCGATTTCCGCGTTTCGGTCAGTCAGGCGGTCGTACAAGCCAATTGCAAGTTCGGGCCATGTTTTGGTGTCTGTGCTTTCCGACATGTTTTGGTTTCCAGGCTGAGGGTCTGTGTAAAGTGAATGTCTACTTAATGTTCTAGATAGCCGGGACGTTCTGGCCATTCAAAATCAGGCGTGTCTCAAAGGCCGGACAGAATGAGCTTTTACAAACGTCGAATCAAAGAAAGCGTTCTTGCGACATCATCTATCCTGTTTTGTACAGCCGATCGATGCGGTTAACAAATTCCGACAGATTCGTTTCGATCGTCGAAAATCAGGAAGAAGCAACATGTCAGCACCTAGCGCTCACCGTAGACCAACACAACACGACGACACGTCGCACAAAACACAACGGGCCGTACGAGCCAGAAAGATCATTCAGCGTGAAGTGAACTTTGTGTACTGCGCCGACTTCGAACGCCCCGGCGCGAGGACACGCATCCTAAAAACGTCCACTGCGAACGCGACCGCCAGACCGCGTGAAAAAGCTCCGTCCAATGTGCCGGGCCACTTGCGGCACCTGTGGGAAATTCCTCTGCTGACGACCAACGAGGAAAGGGAACTCTTTCGGCGGATGAATTACCTGAAATACCGAAGCAATATTCTGCGGAGTCGACTAGATCCGGCTCGGCCAAATGTGCGTCATATGGATAACGTCGAACGCCTGTTAAGCGAGGCGACTGATATTCGCAATCACATTATTCAGGCCAATACGCGACTGGTGGTGTCGATTGCTCGTCGATGTAAACACGCGGCCGATGCCTTTGATGAAATGATCAGCACAGGCAACCTGATCCTGATCAAAGCCGTCGAGCGCTTCGACTACAGCCGTGGATTTCGGTTCAGCACCTACGCCACACACTCGGTTCAGCGAGAGCTGTTTCGCAGTTCCGGCAAACGACAGAAACTCTGGCTCAAAGAGGTGTCCACGGCTCCCGAAATTCT
Source organism: Fuerstiella sp. (assembly GCA_041689795.1). Lineage (GTDB taxonomy): Bacteria > Planctomycetota > Planctomycetia > Planctomycetales > Planctomycetaceae > Fuerstiella. The sequence goes on from JBDNFN010000093.1 coordinate 9,060, forward strand.
TCTGGGTTGCGTGGAACTTCGTAACGACGGAAACGGACACGCGGAACAGGCTCGCAAGGTGGGCTATGTGCGCTCGCTGATGGAGAAAGTGCTGCCGGAACGAGAACAAAGGGTGGTCATTTCTCGCTTCGGTCTGGACTCGGACGGCGGTAAGACGCTGCGAGAAATCGGTGAAGCAATGGGATTGAGCAAAGAACGAGTTCGCCAGCTACAGAATCAGGCACTCGACCGACTGCAGGGCTGCGCGATGCATGACGTCCCTGATTCTGACCTCGATTCACCGTTAACGGACAGCGAATTCGACCTTTAGAAATCGAAAACGGCGAAGACTTTTGACCTGTTTGAGACAAATTTCTTCAAGAAACCTGAGCACGAATACGCGACAAAGCTGACAGAGGCTCGTGAACTGCAACGCAGGGGCGAAATCATTGGTTTTGTTCAGGTTTCCGCGAAAGCCGATCGTCTGCTGCGTTAAAATTAGTGCGATAACGAACACACAGGCCCTCAAGCCGTAGCCACGCGGGCAGAGCATCTCGTTGAGTGGCCGTAGTTCGGACGCTTTGTGGTTTCCCAGACCGCGGTCTGGAAATTCATAGTTTCGATGAAGTCGACGGCGCACTGCAGGAGTGCTTCAGGTGCGTGGTCGCCAGCCACTTCCGCCAGCCACTTCCGCCGGCTGGCTGCCGATGTTCATCGGCCCGTGGCAGCACGTGGCTCCATCAGGCACCACGTATCCATCTCCGCAGTTCACCGACAATCTCGGCGGATCGATTGCTCTCGGAGCCCACCCAAACTACGCCGCCATCGCCCGCTGGGGCTTCCCGACATTTTTCTGTGGACGAGTTGGATGCCGTTCCTACAACCACTCATAGTCTCAACTCAACCGCACAGCAGGAAATTGAAAACCATGAAGAAGCTCATCGCACTCACGACCATCGCTATGCTTGCGTCGTCGGCCAACGCCGGACACAAATGCAGGGGAACGGTTATTCGTTCAGGCAAACACTGTCAGCAGTCGCAGGTCACTTACATCACAACGGTTCACGCCGCCGCGTCACCTGTGGCCGCCCATCCCGCAGTGAAGGCCGACATCGTTGACACCGCCATTTCAGCCGGATCATTCAAAACTCTGGTTGCCGCCGTGCAGGCTGCGGGCCTGGTGGACACACTGAAAGGGGCCGGGCCGTTCACGGTGTTCGCTCCTACGGACGAAGCCTTCGCAAAGCTGCCTGCGGGAACTGTCGAAAGTCTGCTGAAACCGGAGAACAAAGCCAAGCTGCAGGCGATTCTGACTTATCACGTCGTAGCTGGCAAAGTACTGGCTGCCGATGTTGTGAAACTCAGCGGTGCCAAGACCGTTCAGGGACAGCAGCTTGATATCCAAGTCGCCAATGGCAAGGTATCAGTCGACGGGGCCAACATTGTAAAAACTGACATTGAAACCAGCAACGGTGTGATTCACGTAATCGACAGCGTACTTCTGCCTGCTGACAAAGACATTGTTGATACTGCCGTCGCAGCGGGTTCGTTCAAAACACTTGTGGCCGCGGTGAAGGCTGCCGGTCTGGTTGACACCCTCAAGAGCACAGGGCCGTTCACTGTATTCGCTCCCACAGACGAAGCCTTCGCCAAGTTGCCGGAAGGGACAGTTGCCAACCTGCTGAAGCCGGAAAACAAAGACAAGCTGATCGCCATTCTGACCTACCACGTGGTCGCGGGCAAAGTTATGGCGAGCGACGTTGTCAAAATTGCATCGGCGAAGACAGTCAACGGCAAATCTGCGGCTGTAACCGTCAGCGACGCTGGTGTAATGATCGACAAAGCGAAGGTGATTGCCACCGACATTGAAACGAGTAACGGCGTCATCCACGTCATCGACAGCGTCATCCTGCCGTAATCAGTACTGATTACGAAGACGTTCAAGGGAGCCTGGAATAAGTCCAGTCTCCCATTTTTGTCTCCTGACCGCTGCAGAACACGAAAGACATTGGCCGCCGGGCGGCTAATCACCGTCAATAAACACGAAAGAAGAATTCATGTCCATGGCGTTCCCTCAGACCATTCCCGGTGATACCGTCATCGATCACCAGTGCGTGCATATCAAAACAAAATCGTCGTCAGCAAAGCCGGCCGCGACGACGCCTCAAGTCGATATCGAAGCCATCAACCACGCCGTTCGCGCGATCCTGAAAGCCGTTGGTGAAGACCCGGACCGTGATGGACTGCTGGAAACGCCTCGACGAGTCGCCAAAATGTACGCCGAAATGTTCGGTGGTCTACACCTTGATCCGGGTCGGCATCTGGACGTGACGTTTGAAGAAAGTTACGACGAAATCGTACTGGTCCGCGACATTGAATTCACCAGTATGTGCGAACATCACCTGCTGCCATTTCGAGGCGTCGCTCATGTGGCCTACATACCGAATGGACGCGTGACCGGCCTCAGCAAACTCGCTCGCGTTGTCGAAGAAGTGTCTCGTCGACCGCAGGTGCAGGAACGCATGACTCAGACCATCGCCGATCTAATCGAAGACCGACTGCAGAGCAGGGCGGTCGGGGTGATCGTGAAGGCAGAGCATTCGTGCATGTCGATTCGCGGCATTCGGAAGCCTGGCAGTATGACCGTCACGAGTTCCATGCGTGGCAGCTTTCGCAACGATCCCGCCAGCCGAGCGGAATTGATATCTCTGATTAATCAGTAGCTCGCAGGACCGACTTACAACGCTCGCGAAGCAGTCGCTGGCCGCGGTTCCGCCGGGCTGAAATCAAAAACTGCCGGCTAAGGCCCGGTGACTGAGAAAGGCAAACTATGATTATTCAAAAGCAATACAAGTTCTACGCCGCTCATCGGAACGAAACGCTGCAGGACAAATGCAGCAACCTGCACGGCCACCGCTATGGAGTCAAGTGCCATTTCGAAGTCGAACGAGACGGCGACATCAGTACCCTGTTCGGTGACTTCGATGCGAAGGTCGAACCGTGGCTGAAGGAACATTACGACCATGGCATGCTGATCAATCGAAATGACGCCCTGTACGAATCGCTGCAGATGCACATGGAACGCACGGGCGAATCGCTGCGACTCAACGTTTTCGACGGCCCGACCAGCGTCGAAAATCTCAGTCACAAGTTGTTCACGGAAATCACTCAAATGGGTTTCCGCCTGGCAAGGCTGGAAATCCAGGAAACGGATACGTCTGTCGTGAGTTACACGCGAGAAGACTGGGTAGTCGACAATCGGTACTTTGGTAAACAGGCCGCAGTCTGTAAACTTTCGCAAACCGAACTCGTGACGGACAGCACAGCCGTCGGACCGTAGAGGCGGTGCTGTGGCTAGCCTGTGTGAGGCTGAAAACTGCGAGGAAACAATCCTCGGCTACAGATGTTTTGATGTCAATTCCCCAGCGTAAACCAACTTCATCGCATGAACGAGCCGAACGCCACCGATTCTGTAACTCAACCAGCGGCGGCTGCCCGGCAAGTCCGCACGTGGCCTTTATGGGTGTCGTTTCTGATTCAGTCCGTGCTGTTTGGGCTCTCCGTGACGCCGTCGATCAACAACGCCGTCCGATTTGGCTTCATGTTGATCGGCCCCGCCGTCGGGCTGTTGCTGTTTCTGATCTGGGCGTTGTTTGCCTGTCGACTTCGTGCGAAAGAGCGGTTGGCGATAGTGGGACTCGTGGCCTTTGTTGTCACAGTGATCTCGCTAACCATCCACGAAAGCGTCGGCCTCGCCGTCTTTCTTTATGGAGTCCCCCTGACAACGATCGCTGTGCTTGCGGCGGTTGTGTTAGCACAGAACGCTGAGTCGCCTCAGCGACTGTCAACCGTGGCAGGCTTGCTGGTGATTGCATGGGCCGTCTTTCCGATGGTGCGCGTCGACGGCTACGATGGGCAATATTTCCCCCAACTCTCGTTCCGCTGGACGCCCACCTCTGAGCAGACCTTGCTGAAAAATTTAAACAACGCCACCACTGACATTTCGACGGAATGGGATCCCACAGACGCTCAATGGCCCGGATTCCGTGGCCCCAGGCGGAACGGTCGCGTTGTCTCTGATGCAGGCACGCTCAACTGGTCGGCAGCGCCGCCGCAAGAAATCTGGCGAAAGCCCATCGGGCCCGGCTGGGGATCTTTTATTCATGTGTCGGGCCGTTTGTTTACGCAGGAACAGCGCGGCAACGATGAAGTGGTCACGTGCTACGACGCGGCGACCGGTCGTCTGATCTGGATGCACAAAGATGCGGTGCGTTTCAACGATGTCGTTTCCGGAACAGGACCGCGGGCGACACCGGAATATGCGAACGGTCGGATTTACACTTACGGTTCAAAAGCGATCCTTAATTGTCTGGACGCCGAAACGGGAAACGAAATCTGGCAGCACGATCTGATGAAAGAAGTGGACGCTCAACTGCCGGTGTGGGGGTTCTCTAATTCTCCGCTGGTGATTGGAGACACCGTCAGCGTGTACGCCGATGGTGATGGCGACAACGGGCTGGTCGCGTTCCATGTGAACAGCGGCGAACCTGTCTGGCAGGTTGCCTCAGGCGGAATGAATTTCAGTTCAGCTCAACGAGTAACGATCGATGGCATCGAGCAGGTGATCTTTGGTGACGGGAACGGATTGCGAGCGCTGAATCCGACCAGCGGTCAGCAGATCTGGTCATTCAGGCCAGAGGACTGGAATGGTCCCAACGTCTGTCAGCCGCAAATGGTGGACGACAACGACTTCGTGGTGCCGCTGGGAGACGGCATTGGTGTGACCCGCCTTAGCGCGCAGTTCAAGGACGATGCGTGGCAGGTGTCGGAGGTCTGGTCCAGCAATCGACTGAAGCCATCGTTCAACGACTTCGTGCTTCACAACGGATACCTGTACGGCTTCGATCAAAGCATTCTCGTGTGTCTTGACGCCGAGACAGGTGAACTTCGCTGGAAGGGGGGCCGCTACGGTTTCGGGCAAATGCTGCTTCTTGAATCACAGGGGCAGCTAATTGTCGTCACGGAAACCGGAGATCTCATCCTGATTAACGCCACGCCGGAAAAGCTCGACGAGGTTGCTCGAATTCCCGGCGTCAGCGGCAAGACCTGGAATCATCCGATTGTGGTTCAGGACAAACTGTTCCTCCGCAACGGTGCCGAGGCGGTCTGCTTCGGTTTGTAGTCAGGCTGTGAATATCCATCCAGGCTGAGGATATTATCGTGCATAAGTCGTCGACCTTCTACCAGTGACAGTGGAGCGATTCCTGATCCCGTGCTGCGATGCAACTCGTACCGCATGGTGCTGACGATACGCTGGAAGCGCGGTAAGCCTGTAAGAGTTTTCAAGATGACCGCCGTCCATTCAGCACAATTTGACATCTAAAAAACCACCCCACATTTTGTGTTTGCCCAGTGAGCCATCACGCGGGTTGAGTTCGTCTTCGGCACGTCGGCGGAAGACATTATTTCAGGTGCCCCGGTTCTGAAGTTTGGACAGGTCTCCTTTCGCGTTTCTGATCCTGACAAAAGCCCCGTTTTCACCGGGGCTTTTGCTACGCGTAAACGACCGCGAAAAAGTGGGGCGATTGGCGGCGGTGGCCGAGCGGTGAGATTGTGAAACGCTCAGATGTTCAGTTATTAAATCCGAATAGTGCCGGGGAATGCGTCCGTCATTGGGGCGGATTTCCGGCGTGTCCGAGTGAGGCAACTGGGCGGAGCGGTCACCGACATGAAGCCTGGAAGTGAGGTACAACACGCAGTCGCGTGTATCGACGTTTCCAGCGACAACGCTCCGGATTTCGACTAGAACGACACGGGCTCTGAGGGGACTTCCTGCATCAGGCTGCGCGGGTGTGTTCGAATTCACAAGTGGCGCGCCGTCGGCCCTGATTGGTGTTATGGTGGACGTAGCGCTGCTGCCCCGTTCGCGGTCTTCGGTTTACTGTTCGCTGCCGGAGAATACTCCGCCGCCAGCGGGGCTTTGATGCGGGTCGCGACCAACGTGATCTGCATCAATCTTTCCGGAGTCCGAACGTTCTTCGCTCAGCGGCTGCGTCCGAAAACCTGGTAGGAAAGCCATCGCGCCACGAAAGTCACATGGCTAGCCCTGGCCATCTGGTCATGGGTGCTGCTGGGTTTGATTTACGTGGCGACCCGCGCGTGATATTCCGTGCGTTTCCAGAGTATGCGGCTTTTCAGATTATGAACTTCCCGGGGCTTAATCCACTCTCACTTTCTAAAAACCGGTCTCTGCTACCGGAAAGCCTCTAAAAAAACGGCTCTGTAAACCTGATCAGCGGTTCTTCGGTTTGAGTGGGGATCGAGGACACCAGTTGAACTTTTTGCGTGCTCAGGACTATCGCCCACTAAATGTCTTTAAAATCGCCCGGCGCTGGTATACTGCTCACGTGACTCGTGGCCACCGTCCTTCACAGTGCCACGCCCCACCAAAGCACAGTGCCACGCCCCGCCAAAGCACAGTCCTCCTCGATTCCCCTCGATTCCCCCCGATTTCTCCCCCCGATTTCTCCCCCCGATTTCTCCCTCCTGTTCGATCGCCGGTTCGTCAGTGCCTACAAGTCACACACCGTAGCTGGCGAAAAACGAAAAGCAGCCGATGAAGACCCTGAAGATCACCATCCTGCTGGTAATCAGCAGTGCCAGCCTAATCCAGGCAGCCGATGACCAGAAGATTCCAATCACTTTGGAAAAGGTCCAGGAACTGGGTCGTCTGAAGTCCCGGTTTTTGAAAAAGAATCAGGCAGATACGAAGCCCACCGGCGTTGTTCCCAGGGCGAACCTTGCTGCTTTTCAAGAGTCGGTGGGACCGATCCTGAACAAGAGCTGTTTAGCCTGTCATGGTCCCGAAAAATCCGAGGGCCGACTTCGTGTCGACGAATTGAATCCTGACCTGTTGACGGGTTCCGACGTTGAGCGATGGCGTGAGGTCTACAACGTCCTGAGCAACTCAGAGATGCCGCCGGACGACGAACCTGATTATGCACTGGCCGATTCCGATCGTGGCAACATTGTTGATTGGCTGAGCGACGAACTGAATAAGGCGTCTGGCATTCATCGCAACAATCAGGAACACTCGTCTTTTCGCCGGTTGTCGAAGTACGAATACAATTACGCGCTCCAGGACCTGCTGGGCCTGCCCTATGCTCTCGCGGATAAGCTGCCGCCGGAAACCGCATCCGAGGACGGTTTCAAGAACAGCTCTGAATTGCTGCAGATGTCGACGATGCAGTTTGAGACCTATCGTGAGATCGGGCTGAAGGCCCTCAAGCGAGCCACTGTGAGTGGTGAACGTCCGCAGGCCGTCACTTACATCGTCTCGATGCAGGACGAGCTGGTTAAGGCCGCATCCGGAAAGGACCCGAAGACATTCGATAAAGATGACGAGAGCTACAGCAAGGATAGAAATCGACAACATCTGTTGGATCGGGAGACCGGCAGGGGCATCCACTTCTCCAGCGGAAAGTCGCTGCCTGACTCTGAGGCCGTTGCGGGGCAAACGCCCGCCGTTTCTCCTGTGGTTCTGGTCCTTCCCCGATCCAAAGAGCTAACGCTGGATCTGGATCGCTTTCTTCCCGACGAAGGTGTTATGAGAGTTCGCCTACGAGCCGGACGTTCGACCAGTAACCCTGACGAATATGCAAGCCTGCGTCTGATTTTCAGTGCGCACACCAGCAACAACGCCAATTTCTCGCAGGTGATCAGCGAACGTGACGTCCCGGTCACGGCATCTGCAGACAACCCGGAATTCATCCACTTCGACATTCCGTTGAGCGACATTCAACGCAATCCGTTCCGGAAGCTGACCACAACATTTCCAAGACGGGATGAGTTCCTGCACATTCACAATGTCTCCAATGCAAAGGGTGGGGAAGAACGTCTGCATGTTCTGATTGATTACATTGAAATCAGCGCGCCGTTCTATGAGCAATGGCCACCGCAGACGCATACCGACATTTTCATTGAGAGCGACAACAGAAGCGACGAGGACGTGTATGGCCGCGAAGTGCTGGCTCGATTCCTGAGACGTGTATGGCGTCGTCCTGTTACCTCTCAGGAAGTGGACCAGTTCATGGCCCTGTTTGCGAAATACCGGTCTGAATTTTCAACATTCGAAGGTGCGATGCTGGAAGTGCTGGCGACAGCGCTGGCCTCTCCAGAGTTCCTTTATCTGACTCAAAGAGTGGCCGCCAATCCTTCTGAAACCACCGGCAAGATCAGTGACCTGGAACTGGCCAGCCGTCTCTCGTTTTTTCTGTGGGCCAGTGTTCCTGACGAGGACCTACTGACACTCGCCGAACAACGAAAGCTATCAGAAACAGCAGTCCTGACGGCTCAGGTCGAACGCATGCTGGCTGACCGGCGTTCAACACGATTCTCGCAAAATTTCGTGCAGCAGTGGCTTGGCCTGGATGGACTGGACAGTGTGACTCATGTCACGGACAGCTCATTGACAGACGCCATGCAGGAAGAGCCCATCGCCTTCTTTGATGATGTCCTCAGACATAACCGCAGTATCATGGACTTCCTCCATTCCGATTACGCCATGGTCAACGAGCGACTGGCGGCACACTATGGGATTCGCGGAGTTTATGGACCGCATTTCCGCAAGGTGCCAATCGAACCGCCAACGAATCGAGGGGGCCTGTTGACAGGCGCCGCGATCCTGACAATGAATTCCGATGGCATGGATTCCCATCCTCTCAAGCGTGGCGTCTGGATGCTGGAACGTATCCTCCACGACCCACCGCCGCCTCCACCGCCGAATGTTCCGAAAGTCGATCTGACTGACCCGGAGATTCTGAAAATGACTTTGAAAGAACGGATCGAGGATCATCGGAACAAGCCGGCCTGTCTATCGTGTCACTCAAGAATCGATCCCTGGGGCATCGCGTTTGAAAACTACGATGCCGTCGGAGCCTACAGAACTGCAATTAAGAATAAACCTGTGGATGCAACGTCAGAACTGTTCAACAGGCAGACCCTGGCAGGGATGGATGGGTTAAAGCGTTATCTGCTTTCGGACCGACAGGATCAATTTGCCCGAGCCATGGTGCATAAACTGACGGCTTATGCTCTTGGCCGACCACTGTCTTTTGGCGACCGTGCTGACATTGACAGCTTAACGGCACAGTTCAGAAAACAGGACGATCGCCTAGGCGATCTGGTGCAACTGATCATTCACAGCAACATTTTCAAATCTAAGTAAGAGTCCGGAATAGACAATGAATAGCAAATCAATTTCGCTGAGTCGCAGCACATTTCTTCGTGGCACCGGTGTGGCGCTGGCTTTGCCCTGGTTTGAGACGTTTGCTGGCGACCGTCCTGGTCCAAATGAGACTCCGCAACGCTTTGTCAGCATCTACCACCCTGATGGTGTCGGTCTGCCGCTCAAATCAGATCCGGCCTGGAAGGATTGGAGCTGGTTTCCTCAGGGCGGCGAAAGAGATTTCGAATTTTCCAAAGTGCTCGATGTACTTGAGCCATTGCGCAATGACATCACGATCTATTCCGGACTGTCGCATCCTGCTGCAAGGAAAGTTCATGGCCATTCCAATGCCGATCAGTATTTGACGGGGGCGGCCACGGGAGGGCACGGTGCGTATAAAAATTCCATCTCTCTGGATCAGGTGTATGCCGAGCACGCTGGAGCATTCACTCGACATTCCTCTCTGGTCATGTCGACCAATGGCGGCGTGGGTGGCCCTCGCGGTGCACAGACGCAATCCTTCAATCGTGATGGACGACCGATTCCGGCGATGAATAAGCCAAAACAGATCTTCGACATGCTGTTTGTGACCAGCAGCCAAGACGCCGCCGCAAGACTGGCGAGAAGCAAGAGTGCTCTGGATCTCCTGATTGACAACACGCGATCACTCGGACGACAACTTTCCAAACACGATCAGGAAACGCTGAGTCAGTATCTGGACGCCGTGCGCGACACAGAGCTTAAGCTGGCGAAGGCTCAGAAGTGGATTGACCTGCCCATTCCTGACGTGGATACGCGTAACCTGCATCTGGATGCAGAGCCGAAAGAGGCTCGGCTGTATTTCCAGACCATGTACGAACTGATCTATCTCGCCTTCCTGAGTGACTCCACTCGTGTGGCGACGTTTCAGTTGGGGAGAGAAAACGGCGAAGGCCCACACGACCTGTTATCCATGGCCGTTGGCCTTGGCGGTGCTCATGGCCTGACACATTCCGTCAAGGAGCCTGACGGCTGGAAAAATCTCGGCACGTATAATCGCTATCAGGCCGAGGAATTCGGGCGGTTTGCGCAGAGACTCAAGGATACTCCGGAGCCGACCGGTAACGGCACTATGCTGGACAACACGTTCGCAATGCACGGCTCCGCTTCCAGCAGCTTCCATCTGTCGCGCAACTATCCGATTATTTCTGCCGGTGGTAAGAACCTTGGCTTCACAAATGGCCGGTACCTCAAATTTGGAAAAGGGAATGAAGATAATCAGGCCGGGGCTGGAATCGTCACGGATGCGGGATGGAGAGGCGGCATGGAAGCGGAAGAGCTTCCGCTTGCACAGCTCTTCGTCACGATCCTGCAGCGACTCGGCGTCGAGACCGATTCATTCGCCGGAGACACCGGGACGTTGAATCGGGTTTGAAAAGTATCAGAAGCCGTCTTAAAACCACTCCGGTGAATTTCTCAACACAAGCACGACGCGTTAGCGAGTGTGTTCTGCAATGGCTGGACTCACTTGCTCGGGCCGCGTGCTGGTAAATTTGCGGTTTCCAGACCGCTGCTAGCCATGCCAGTGTGAGCGGGACTTCACGGCTTAAGAATTGAATTCACTGAGCCAATGCTGCATGGCCTGTGAAATATCCGAAGACGTGAAAGCAGCTCAGGCACCCGGAACGGCTTGGCGAGTTGCCTGCCACGAGCAACGTCCCCATAGCTGGCTGGGAATTTACGTCCGCCAGAGTTTGCGATCACGCGTAACGACGCTGATCAGGCTGTGACAGTGCCCGCTGCACACGTCCGGACAAACCTGACTCTCAAGATCGCTCGACCAAACACTTCAGGCAGTCCAGCCTTTGTCACGGGATCATGTGCTCGACCGGTTTGGAAATCGCGATTGAGTATTGGGGATCGCCATCACCCTTTGACACAGCAAAAAAGCTGCGAATCCGGCCGTCTGTCAGAACATTCGGTGCTGTTCCTCACGAGTTCTGGCCCCCGGTTTCAAAGTTCGTACGAGCATCCTTTCGCGTGGCGGATACTGGCCAAAGCCGCGATTTTCCGGAGTTTTGGCTTTTGCTTCGCTTCCACCAGGCATGCCTTAAATGCTGACTGAACGCATTAGTGGGGGACTTTTCTGGCCCAAAAGCGATCTCATCAGACCATTCTCTGGTCGGCGATAGGGAAACCAAAACAATGATCCGGTAAAGCATCCAACATTAAAAAGAACACCCGTCAGAGGCCGTGCGATCAACGGAAATTGAATTCCCCAACAGGCCAGCGATCAGGACGGGACTCCATGGCGGCCAGACGCGGCGGACGCAACTCTGGCACGCGTCAAGAATCGGTGCACGAATAACTCGGGAAATGTTGGCTTGGAATTTGATAAGGCCATCTACGCCAGCGGGATCGCGGTTCCGCTGAAGTCCCCTCCACGTCGAGGTCTGCGGAGCGTGCCCGGATTACCCAACGAGGCCTATCTGCAGCAAAGAACGAAAGTTCTCGATCGATCGCCCGTCGCTTGAAACCCGTCGCTTGAAACCCGTCGCTTGAAACCCGTCGCTTGAAACCCGTCGCTTGAAACCCGTCGCTTGAAACCCGTCGCTTGAAACCAATCGCCCGGAGTCCACCAGTCGTGGCGACGCAGCTGACACCCAGAGAATTCCGGCTCATGCGTGTTACGTCTCGACGCTTCGTCTGCACAAGACGGGCAGCACGTACAGTGTCAGAAACGTTGAAGACATCAGGCCGCCGACGATAACAATGGCCATGGGGTGTTCGATTTCGTGGCCCGGAAGATTTCCGTGGATGATCAGGGGGAACAGGGCCAATGCTGTGCTGCCGGCTGTCATCAGGATCGGGGCCAGACGTTCTCCGGCTCCGCGGACGATAATTTCCCGGGTGGACAACGTTGGTTCCGATGCCTGCAGGTGGCGGAAGCTGGTGATCAGCAGGATGCCGTTGCGAACAGCGATGCCGAAGACGGTCACGAAACCAACCAATGAGCCCAGTGAGACGTTGCCTCCTGTCAGAACAATGGCGGCGACTCCGCCCACACACGCCAACGGCACGCTGAGCATGACCAGCAGGGACAATCGCATGGACTGCAGGTCGAGGTACAGGAGCATGAAGATTCCCAGCAGCGCGGCGGCACTGAGTAACAGCAGACGCGATTGTGCTTCGGCCCGTGCCGCATGTTCGCCGGCGTATTCGATTCTGTATCCCGGTAGCAGCGACACTTGTGCGGCAAGGCGTGTTTGAATGTCGGCGATGACGCTGGCAACGTCGCGGCCGTTGGCGTTGCACGTTATCAGGATGCGGCGGGACGCCTGTTCGCGATTGATCAGGTTGGCAGCATGGTTCACAGAAATGTCCGTCACGGTATTCAGTGGTATAAACTCTCCCGTCGGCGCATCAATCCGCAGCTCACCCAGCGACTGCGGATCGCGGCGGATGTCCGGATGAGCACGCACGACCACGTCGAACACGCGATCCTGATCGTAGACCTGACCAACCGTGGTGCCGCGCAGCAAGGTCTGAATGTCGGCGTTCAGAGCGCCCACCGTAAATCCAAAGCGTGCCGCTTCACGAGGTCGTATCAGAACTTCGACCTGCGGCACGTTAACCTGCGATTCCACCTGCAAGTCGTTGACACCGGCGATGCCGGCGATCGCGTCTCGGATGAGTTCCGCCTGTTGTCGCAATTTGTCAAGTTCCGGTCCAATGACACGGATGACAATATCGGATGTTGCTCCCGTCAGCACTTCGTCAATGCGTTCCCGCAGAAACTGCTTGGTTTGAAACACGGCACCGGGAACATTTTCCAGCGATTTGTTAATGTCGTGCAGAACCGCGTCTGAGTCTGCGTCGGAATCCAGCGTGATCCACAGTTCGCTGATGTTCGGCCCCCATGTATCTTCGGACAGGTCGGCTCGCCCAATCTGCTGAGCGACAGACCGCACTCCGTTGATGGCCTGCAGCCGTTCGCTGACCAACACACCCATACGACGTGATTCGGCCAGCGAGCTATCCGGCCGGCCTCCCATGAACACAACGAAATTTGACTCGCGAAAGTCAGGCAAAAATTCGCCACCAAGGAACGGCACGGCTGCGGCTGCCACGCCGCACAGCAGAACGGCAAAGCCGATGGTGACTTTCGGAAAGTTCAGCACGGGACTGAGGGTTTTGAGATAAAGAAACGTCAGCAGCCGCACCAGCGGCGGTGAGCCGAACACGCTGGCGGCGGGCTTGGCAGGCGCTTTCCCCGTTTCGCTGCCGCCGGCCGGCGGCGACGCACCTTCCCGACCCAACAGCCACAGGCACATGGCCGGCGTCACCGTGAGTGCGACAACCAGTGACACAAGGATCGCGGCGATATACGCCAGCCCCAGCGGACGGAAAAATGTGCCCCCAGTCCACCCATAAAGAAGACCGGAACAAACACCAGGATGACAATAAAGCTGGCGTACACGACAGCACTGCGAACTTCCAGACTTGCAGACAACACCACCTGCAGTGGCGGTGCCGGATCAGGCCGCCGTCGGTTTTCGCGGAGCCGCCGCAGTACGTTTTCGACGTCAACGATTGCGTCATCGACGAGTTCGCCCAGAGCAATCGCCAGACCGCCGAGCGTCATGGCATTGAGCGACGCGCCGCACGCGCGCAGGATCAACACGGCTCCCAGCAGCGACAGAGGGATCGCCGTCAGACTGATAACAACCGTCCTCCACTGAAACAGAAACGCTATCAGGATCAGGGCCACCAGCACCGCGCCGACAACGATCGCTGCGTTCAGGTTGGAGATTGCTCGTTCGATAAATGTGGCCTGCCGAAACAGATCCACGTGCATGTCGATACCGTCGGGCAATGACTGACGCAACGACTCCAGCGCAACCTGAACGTCTTCGGTGACGGCAAGCGTGTTGAACGAAGGCTGCTTGTGAATAACCAGCAGCACACCGCGTTTTCCGTTGATAACGGCATCCCCGACCTTGTCTCGCGAACCGACCGTCACGTCCGCGACCTGACCGAGTGTGATGGGAACACCACGTTCGATCATAACCGTTGCCGCGGCCAGATCGTCGGGGGATTCGATTCGCGTGCGCTGCTGAATGGGCAGGCGCTGCGTAGGCGTCTCGACGAACCCGGCTCCACCGAAGCCTGTTGACTGTCGAGCCGCAGTCACAACCTGTGCCAGCGACAGCTGAGCCTGCTGCAAGCGTTCGGGGCGCACGAGAATCTGATACTGCTTCACATCGCCACCGAAAACTTCGACATGGGCCACGCCGCGAACCGCCCGGAGACGACTCTGCATCGTCCAGTCGGCCAGCGTTCGCAGCTCTTCCAGACTTCCTGTTTCTGACGTCAGCCCGACCATCAGCATTTTGCTGGTCGACGCGGCCAGCGGGGTCAGTCGGGGTGTACTGACTCCGGCAGGCAGTTGCGGACCAAGTTCGCCCAGTCGTTCGTTGACCAGCTGCCGGGCGTCGAGAATGTTCGTGCCATCTTCAAAGATCGCGGTGACCACGGACAAACCCGGAGCAGACGACGATCGCAGAGTCTTCAGTCGGCTGACTCCGTTGACGGCAGATTCCACGGGAATCGTGACCAGCCTCTCGACTTCCTCCGTTGACAACCCGGACGCTTCGGTCTGCACAACAAGCTGCGGCGGGGCGAATTCCGGAAAAATATCCCACGGGGCCTCACGCACTGCAACCGCTCCGGCAATCATCAGCAGCATGGCCAGCAGTAAAACAACCGGTCGGTATTGAAGAGAGAACGTGATGAGACGCGTAAGCATGTTGAGTCCAAAATCAGATTTAGTCCAGCGTCGCAGGTCTCGAGGTTTGCATGGTGGGGTCGAGAGCTGAGGGTCTCCGGAGGGCTGCCTCCGGACTCTCGTCTCTCAACTCCGGACTTCCCGTCAGTCATCGTCGTCGAGTGGAATCCGGCCTTTAAACTCTTCGGCGTAAAGCGCTGCCGCTCCCTGAGTGACGATTCGGTCCGCGTCATGAAGGCCACGTTCAATCACCGTGTCATCGCCGGTCGTCGGACCAACTTCGACTCGCTGTCGGCGAAACGTATCGGTATCGGTGGCGGTGGCGACATAGACCCACGCATTGCCGAACGTATCCCATAGAATGGCTGACCGTGAAACGACGAGAGAATTCGGCGACAATTCGTCTTTCGCATTCTTCGGACTGGAGATTCCGGCCGGTGTTTTCTTCTTCACCAGACGAACTTCCACGGGCTGGCCCGGTCGCAGTGTTCCGTCTGTGCTGTGCAACTCAAAGAAGACGTCAATTGTTCGCCGGCCCGGTTCGGATGCGATGGGCGTTTCAATCGGTTGTGCACTGAGTTCCGGCGATCCGTCTCCGGTGCTCACGCCGCACGGCTTATCATGGTCGATCTGCGACAAGTCGCCGGTGAAGACCGGTACACGAATCCAAAGCGTCGACCACTCCGCCACGGACCACAACGGATCGCCCTGCATGACAAACAGATTCGGTTGCACATGGACATCGACGATTGTGCCGGAGACACCTGCTGTTACCGCCATGGGCGGCATGCCCAGCGATTCGCCATATGGTTCTGTCGGAAGAAATGGCAGCTTCTGTTGCGCTTCCCGCTGAGCAACACGAGCTCGTTCAACGATCTCCTCCAGCTCGCGAAGTCGAATCCCCGCCACGGCTTCGCCAGACGTTTTTCGGATGGCCGCAAGCTGAGTCGCGGCGATCTCCATGGAAACACGCGACTGCTCAATCAGCATGTCCGCTTCTTCCTTGGCAATCACCAATTGAGCACGTTCCTGGAGTGTGAACACAACGCGGATCGCCCCCATGCTGGCACCGTGACTTACCTGGTCGCCCACACTTGGGATGTGCTGCTCGTCGTACCGATAAAAACCTGTCGCTGGCGAGTGAATGACGTTTTCACTGCCTGGTTTCGGAACCAGCCAACCGGTGAGCAGGAGGTTTTCCACCCGTTGAATTCGGCGCGTCGGCTCGATCTGCAACGCAAGCAACCCGCGGGCCTCAGCGCTGAGATACACGTCACCGGCAACCGCAGATGAACCGACAGCGTCGTCAGCTTCAGCCGTGGCTTCGTCGCGAGCCGGCGGTCGACAACCGATGACAGCCAAACTCAATGACACCACAATAAGACTGATGATATAGCGCATAGCTGTACGACTTAAGAGATGAGTCACGAAACCGGAATCACGCAATGACTTCCAGCGAACCATTGCTGCATCGACCGAACGCGTGTTCCTAACGTGAACGTGGGAACGCGGTCTTCGGAATGAAGTTCTAGACCAGTATCAAACTCAGCCGAGTACGGAGCGCGCGCGGCAACCGCAAAACTTCGGCCCGGACGGAACGACAGGTCAGCCGCGCTGTGCGGGCCGCGACAGACGTCCAGGCAGACAGGGCGACCGGATTCGGCGAAGCGGCTCGCACGCGGCAACAGTCCAGCGTGGCAACCGTAACGGCAGTTGAGCCGACAAAGGCAGGCCCGAACGGTGACGAGGAATCGTCATTCGCGTCTTCACGGAAAGGACCGCGATCGATGTCGTCTGGTGGAAGCACGCCCAACAGCATCGGATGCCAGGCATGGATATCAAAGACACTCTCGAACGGAACGCCACGGTCTTCCCAGTCGACGTCAAAGCACGGAACCGGCAGATGCCCGAGGCAAAGCAGCAGCAGCCAGCAGATTGATCGCCGATAGTCTGTGAGAGATACGCCCATGAAACGGATTATGGTTTCGCGTGTGGCCTGTGTCCAGAAGTTTGCAATCCGGCCAGGTTACGATTGTCGGACTTCCTTCTTTTGAGCAGAGGCTGCGGTCAAGGCACCCCGTGCAGCGGCTTTTGTGGCATGTGACTTAGTTTACGGCCTCCGGAATGGCCGCGATCGTGGGTTGGGTGTGGCGGCATCCTGCTGCCGGGATTGATTGCCGTTGGTGGCGTTCGGGAAGCCATTCCAGTGCTTGTGATCACGCAACTTGCCGGCAACCTCAGCCGCGTTGCCGTGAATCAGCAGGAGCTTCAGTTGGTGGCGTGGTGTGTCCGGGAGCAGTTTCGTTCGCGATCATCGGTGGCTTCCTGTTTGCAGCAGGTCCGTGGCCATGGCGGACGCGGGGAAATCGGAGACTGTCTGATCCTGCTGGTCATCGGTCGCCGTTGGCGGCGAGGCAACCGCCTGCAGGAAGCTGACTTCTGTCGCGGCTGCCGCAGGACGAATGCGAATGCGAATGCGAATGGAAGTGACTAGTTTCGCGGATTCAGCGGATTCACCAAAAACAGCGGCGGCGGTCACGATTCGGAATGGCGATCGTCAGGTTCGACTGGATGGAAATTGTGCTGCGTGAGTGTCGCCCGGGCTGGGTTGCCATGAATGTGCCATCCGCAGAAATCTGGTGTGAGCGACTGCAGGTGATTCCGACCGAGCAACGGCAAAGCATGGGGTCGCCCGAGTTTCTCGGTTACCTGCGGATGGTGCTCGGTAAACGATTTCTGACCCTTTGAGCCCGATTGGGGTTGGTAAGCCCGATCCGAGTTGGGCCGGAAATCTGTACGAGCCATAAAGGCGGTCCGGAAACCGCTTCGGCGAAGTGGCCCCTACCAGCACGACTCGCGATTGAATGAATTTCTCAAGGGCTGGATGCACCGGCTCGCGGCGTGTGCTTGTAAATTTTCGGTTGCAGGACCGCCACGAGCGGCCACTGCGGGCGGTTTGGTATTGTGACATGACCGCATGATTCAATGTCCACGCCAGGATTATTACGGCAGCCGGCGAATGTCTGATTGGCAGCCCCGTTCCGGAAGCGGTTGCTGATTCCTGCCTCAAATCAAACCAGAAAAAGAATGCCGACCATCACTCGTTGCAGCCCATAGACACGGTAACCTTTCAGATCGTTGAGATTCTCGGACAGACTCATGGGCCGCTTAAAGACAATAGCACGGAGTCCACCAGTCGTGGGCTATCGCAGAATTCGGCGAGTCGGCTCGATCGCAGCGCCATCGACGCGCGGGTCTCGGCACGCTTCAGCGCTAAGGTGCAGCTCACCGGCAACCGCAGATGAACCTACAGCGTCGTCAGCTTCGGCCGTGGCTTCGTTGCAAGCCGGCGGTCGACAACCGATGACAGCCAAACTCAATGACACCACAATAAGACTGATGAAACAGCGCGGAGCTGTACGATTTAAGTGATGAGTCACGGAACCGCGAACACGGAACTC
Source organism: Fuerstiella sp. (assembly GCA_041689795.1). Taxonomy (GTDB): domain Bacteria; phylum Planctomycetota; class Planctomycetia; order Planctomycetales; family Planctomycetaceae; genus Fuerstiella. The sequence continues at coordinate 27,493 of JBDNFN010000093.1, forward strand.
ACAAAACACGGCCTGAAAGAAGCGTCTGAGCGGGTGGCTGCAGAACGCAAACGACCTCGCGGCGACTGGCAGTAGCATTCCTGCGGCAGGCTTCGACTTCGCACAGCTGATTGTTATACTCGCGTTCAATCAGACCAAATGCGTTTGGAACGACTTTTTCCAGCAACGCATTCGGGGTGGCGATAAAATTCGCTGGCCGGTTCGCTTTCAGTTTTGTGTCATGATGCCCGCTTAGCCCGTCCTTTGTCGGAATCGCCAAAAATCGTGAAACCGCATCCCTCCAGGCCCGGAACGTCAGCGACATCGCATGTGGCTCAGGTCGATGTGGCGATCCTGGAACTGTTGTTTGCTCAGGTCGCCGAGATCGCGTTTTTCGTGAAGGACGCCGCCGGAAGCTACGTGGCTGTTAATCAGTCGCTGCTGACACGACATGGGCTGAAGAACAGATCGCAGATCATCGGCAAACGTCCGTTGGATGTTTGTCCTGGAGAATTTGGCCGCATTCCCACGGAACAGGATACAGCCGTTCTGCGCACGGGGCGGCCGCTGATCGACCATCTGGAAATGCAATGGCAGTTACCCAACGAACCGGTCTGGTGTCTCACAACCAAGCTGCCGATTCGCGGTCCCGATGACGCGGTGATCGGCATCGTTGGATTTTCACGTGACGTCCGCGCTCAGCTGGAGCGAACCGATCTGCCGGCCGACTTTGCTGACGCGGTCGGGGAATTCGAAAAAGAACTGTCCTCGGAAGTCACTCCCAGTTGGCTTGCCAGGCGTTCATGCCTTTCTCCGCAACGGCTGTCTCGTTTGACCAAGCGGATCTTCAATCTGACTCCGACTCAATTCATCACCCGAGCGAGAATTGCAGCCGCTTCCAGAATGCTTCTGGATACAGACCAGGCAATTTCCGAAATCGCGTACGCCGTTGGTTTTTACGACCACAGCGCCTTTACGCGTGCGTTTCGATTGGCAACGGGAGTCTCGCCCACCGAATTCCGCGAAGCCTGCTGTCCCTGATCCGGCTGTCGCCGAGCCGGGCGTCCCTGAGCCGGGCAAGATCGGGCGAAGCGGAGTGCTTTATGCGCCGATCGGGCGATTGACGACGTTTTCAGCCAAGAATTGCGGACATGATGGCCTTAAGATGAGCGCTGAGATCATGCTTTGCTATTGTCGGGTTCGGGTTCGCCGGAAAGCATCGACGGTCGCTAAGCATGAAATTCCTGCTCAGGGGCACTACTTCAAGCCTCTTCAACATCGTTAACACTGCCGCCACATGAAAATCACTCGCATCGCTGCTTATCGCGTTGAACTCCCGCTGGTTGAAGGTTCCTACAAATGGTCTGGAGGAAAATCGGTTTCTGTTTTTGACAGTACGATTGTGGAGGTTGAAACCGATTCCGGCCTGATCGGCTATGGGGAAGTCTGTCCGCTGGGCCCCTTCTATCTGCCGGCCTATGCCGCAGGTGTCCGCGCCGGGCTTCGAGAACTCGGGCCGCATCTGATCGGACTCGATCCGCGCGAACTGGGCGTGCTGAATCACCGCATGGATGCCGCCTTCAAAGGACACGCCTACGTGAAAGCGGGCGTCGATATTGCCTGTTGGGATATTCTCGGCAAGGCGAGTGGCCTGCCGGTATGTCAGTTGATGGGCGGGCGATTCGGCGAAAGTGTGCGATTGTATCGAGCGATCTCACAGGTGCCGCCGGATGAGATGGCACGCAACGTCGCGGCCTATCGCGATGAAGGCTACACGCGGTTCCAGTTGAAAGTCGGTGGTGATCCTGATACCGACATCGAACGAATTCGCGCGGTCAGTTCGGTGCTTCGTCCCACCGACCGACTGGTTGCCGACGCGAATACCGGCTGGACTCAGCACGAAGCCATGCGAGTTGTGCGGGCCGTGCGCGATCTGGATGTTTACATCGAACAGCCCTGCCTGAATTACGAAGAATGCCTGGCCATTCGGCGGCATACCGATCATCCGTTCGTGCTGGATGAAAACATCGACAGCCTGGACATGTTACTGCGTGCGAAGAACGATCTGGCGATGGATGTTGTGAACTTAAAAATCAGTAAGCTTGGGGGCCTGACGAAGACGAAACAGGTCCGCGATGTGTGCGTTTCCATGGGCATCGCGATGACACTGGAAGACAGCTGGGGCGGAGACATCACAACCGCCGCCATTGCCCATCTGGCTCACAGTACGCCGGAGGAATATCGTTTCACGGCGACCGACTTCAACAGCTACGTCACGGTCAGCACCGCCGCTGGTGCACCGCAACGGCAGCAGGGATTCATGGCCGCCAGTACCGCGCCCGGGCTGGGTGTGATTCCCAAAATGGATATCTTAGGTGAACGCGTGCTGGAGGTGTCTTAAACGTGAAACGCGAACCGTGCAAATTCCGGCTCTGCCTGCTGGCGGCTCTGCTGACCCAGTCTGCTTTTATTCAGTCTGCATCTGGGCAGACCCTGACTGAAAAACTCGTTCAGGAAGATCCAGCAAAACTGCTCGAAGAGGCAGGCAGGAGCGGCGATATTGTTCGCGGAGCGATTTTATTTCATCAGGGAAACATCAACTGCGCGAAGTGTCATCGTCCGACGGCCGAGAAAGATCGCATCGGTCCGGATCTCAGCCGCATGGCTCCGGAAACGACTGATTTTCCCCTGGTCGAATCGATTTTGCAGCCTTCCAAAACGATCCGGAAAGGTTTCGAGTCCACGGTTGTGGTGACGGTGCAGGGGCAGGTCTATACAGGGATTGTGGTGAGTCAGGATGGTCAGCAGCTGGTGTTGCGAAGCGGACAAAATATCGATCAGTTGATCACCCTTGCGAAACAGGATATCGAGGAGACGAAGCCCAGCCCTACGTCGAATATGCCAGCCGGACTGGTTAACGAGTTAAAACATCGACAGCAGTTTCTGGACCTGCTGCGTTACGTGATCGAACTCAGATCGCGCGGACCCGTTGTTGATGGTGCACAACACAATTCCATGGCTCGTCGTGAATTAAGCGATGAGCTCAAGGGTAGAGTACTGATCAATAAATTGAATTGCATCGCCTGCCACGAGTCCGATAACTCAGCTGCGGCATTGGCGGCGAAGCAAGCTCCCGAACTGAAATGGTCTGCGAAATGGCTGAACCCCCGGCACCTCGCGAAGTTCATCGCGGATCCCCGGCAAACCAAACCGGGCACCAGCATGCCACACCTGCTGGGCCACCTGAACGAAGTGGCCCGACGGGAAACGGCGGAAGCCATTGTTCAATATCTCGCAGCGCTTGATGGAAATCATTTTCAAACGCTCGCGGACAGCGACCCTGATCGCGATGCCATCCTCCAAGGCCACGAGCTGTTTCACACGGTGGGCTGTGTGGCCTGCCATGCAGCGCGAAACGAAACAGGCAGCGAACAACCTCTCGATGATTCGATTCCGCTCGGCGAGCTCACCGGCAAATACGATGCGAGTGCCCTGACCGCGTTTCTGGAAGACCCCCACGCCGCGCGACCGTCAGGACGGATGCCGAACATGGTGTTGACGCACCGCGAAGCTCTGGACCTGAGCAGCTTTCTGCTGCAGTCGAAACAGCCAGCGGCGGCAGCGTCGCCAACTGTCTGGAAAACCGACACCGCACTGGCTCAAACAGGGAAGCAACTATTCATTGAACTGAACTGCGTCAACTGCCATACGAGTCTGCTCGACAGCGATTCGGCACAGCCAGCGCCGGCACTGCAACGGCCACTGGCACAACTGAATGTAGACAAAGGCTGTCTGTCCGGCGACCGCGGCAACTGGCCGGACTTTCAACTTGTGAACGCTGACAGACAGCACATCGGCGCCGCGCTGCAGAGCGCGGCGGCCGAGCTTACGAATACACAGCAAATCGAGCTCACGCTGGCTTCGCTGAACTGCATTGCCTGCCACCGTCGCGACGATCTCGGCGGCGTCACCGACAATCGCAGCCCGTACTTTCAAACCACCAATTTGAATCTCGGCGAACAGGGACGAATTCCGCCCACGCTGACCGGCGTGGGTGCCAAACTGCAGACGAAGTGGATGCGCGACGTGCTGGTCAATCATCGGTCAATTCGTCCTTACATGAAAACGCGGATGCCGCAGTATGGCGAGCAGAACGTCGGACACCTGATTGAGTTATTTCAAACGACGGACCAGCTTTCCGAAATCGAGTTCGCCGGCGTTTTCGCTCAAAACCCCGACACTCAAAACCCCGATGATCAGAAACAGCTGCGAAAACAGGGGCTGGAGATCGTTGGAAATCGCGGCCTGAATTGTGTGGCCTGTCACACGTATCAGTTTAAACTTTCGGACACGATGCCGGCCGTTGATCTGACCGAGATGGCGGAACGACTGCAGAAGCCCTGGTTTTTTCAGTACATGCAGGCGCCGCAGAAGTTCAGTCCCAATACAGTGATGCCGTCCTACTGGCCCAACGGCAGAGCCATCCGACCCGATATCGAGGGCGATGCCCCTGCGCAGGTGGCAGCCATCTGGCAATACCTGCTGGATGGTCGCCAGGCCAGCGCGCCGCCAGGAGTCATCCGCGAGCCGCTTGAAATTGTCGTCGCTGGCGAAGCCCGCATGTTGCGTCGCAGCTATGCGGGAATCGGCAAACGCGGGATCGGAGTCGGCTATCCGGGCGACGTGAATATCGCTTTCGACGCGGAGCAGTTGCGTCTGGCGGACCTGTGGAAGGGCAGGTTTGTTGATCCGTCCGGTGTCTGGTACGGGCAGGGTCATGGCACGGTTCGCCCGCTCGGTCCCGCGATCGAATTTGCAAAAGGGCCGGAACTGGATGACCGTGTCGAACCCTGGGTCGTTGGCGAAGGCCGGCCGCCCAAGCATCACTTCCAGGGCTATGTTCTCGATGAAGCCCGCCGGCCAGTCTTTCGTTATACCTTCGAATCCATTGAGGTGGAAGATTTCTGTTCTGAGTTCACTGATCCTGCGGACGGAACTCTGCAGTTACGTCGGCGCATCAGGATGACATCCGCACAGCCACGCAGCGACTTACGTTTTCGTCTGGCCGCCGGCCACCACATCACTGCGCCGGCCGACCGGACGTTTGTGATTGAACGGCGATTGTCGATTCGGATTGTTTCGGACCACCCCGCGAAAACTGTGGCAGCCGGGGAGGGCCGTTCTCTGCAGGTTCCGCTTGATTTCAGTGCGGGCCAGAACCATGAGCTCGTGCTTGAATATCGGTGGGAGTAACAGCACCATGATTTTACATTTAATCAAAACACTCGCCGCCATGGTATTAGCCTCCGTGCCTCAACAGGAACCGCTGGGTGAATTCTGGGGGACCGGGGAAGCTGAATCGCAGTATTACAAACTGGTCGATGTGCCACTGCCCGCCGACGTGTCGCTCGAAGCCGGCAGCTTCGAAGTCATGCCCGATCAGAAACGACTAGCCATCACCACACGGCGAGGCGACATTTTTCTGGCTGACGGAGTGTTCGACGAACATCCGGAACCGCGCTTCAAAAAGTTCGCCGAGGGACTCGATGAAATATTCGGTATCGCCTACCGCGATGGTTCGTTCGTGGTGACTCAGCAAACGGAAGTCACTCGCATCACCGACCTCGATGGCGACGATCGGGCAGATCGCTTTGACACACTCAGCGACGCGTGGGGATTTCGAAACTATCACGAATTCGCGTTCGGTTCCAAACCCGATCCGGAAGGCAATATCTGGGTCGCGCTGTGTCTTTCGGAATCGTACAATTCGAAAGTGCCCTTTCGCGGCTGGTGTCTGAAGATCGCGCCGGACGGAAACACGATTCCTGTTTGCAGTGGTATCCGCAGTCCGTGCGGCATCGGCCCCAACGAACACGGCGTCATGTTTTATGCAGAAAGCCAGGGGCCCTGGAATGGATCCTGCAGCCTGAAGGTGCTGCAGCCAGGTGGCTTCATGGGACATCCCGTCAGCTTCAACTGGTACGAACTGGCTCCTGAACTCGGGCCGGTCCCCGTACAGCCGAACACGCCCTCGCGATTGGAAACTGAACGTCAGCGAGTGCAGCAGCTTGTGCCGTATGCCGTGGTGTTTCCCTACATTCGCATGGGGCGTTCGATCTCTGGTTTTGTCGTCGATCGCACGGGTGGAAAGTTTGGGCCGTTCACGGATCAAATGTTCATCGGCGACTTCAGTCTGGGCGTCGTGATGCGGGCCACCACCGAACAGGTCAACGGAGTCTGGCAGGGGGCCTGCTATCCGTTTCGCGAAGGCTTCGACACGGGCCTGCTGGCATTACAGTTCACGCCCGCCGGCGACTTGCTGGCCGGCGGGACCAATCGAGGCTGGCCGGTGCGCGGTTCAAAGGCCTATGCCCTGCAACGACTGGACTGGACCGGCGTGCTGCCTTTCGAAATCCGGGAGATCAAGGCGAAGCCGGCCGGCTTTGAGATCACGTTTACGAAAGCGGTCGATCGCGCGATCGCCGCGAACCCACAGACTTATCAGCTGCAGACATTCACGCACATTTATCGACAGGCTTACGGCAGCCCCGAAGTCGACCAGACCACCCCGACGGTGACTCGGGCCACCGTGGCCGAGGATGGCATGAGCGTGCTCATCGATGTCGTGGGATTGGTTCAGGGCCACGTGCATGATTTCCATCTGCCCAACATGCAGTCTACCGAAGCCGACAGCCTGCTGCATGCCAGTGCGTACTACACACTGAATGAAATTCCCAAACCGATTGAAAATGGGGTTCTGTCCCGCAAAGCCGCCGCGATTCTGCTCGGGAATGAACTGGCGGCCGGTGCGACGCGGGACCTTGTGGACTTTCAGCGGCCTGACGACGCCGTCCAGCTGGTCGGCCCGGACGGATCGACCTTTGTGCCGGAAAAACCCGAACGCGACTGCAAGTGGACGTTTGCTGAGGGAGTCCTGACGGCGTCGCCCACATGGGACAGTGTCGTGACGCCGGAGGCGTATCAGGACTTTTGCATGCATGTCGAATTCAACGTCAATGCTGCGCCGGAGCTTGCGCCGGAAATGAATGGGAATTCAGGAATCTATATTCAGCAGCGCTACGAACTGCAGATCCTGAATTCCTATGGTGTGTCGGCCGCCGACTACAAAGCCACCGATTGCGGCAGTCTGTACCAACACAGGAAACCCGATCAACTGGTGTGCCGACCGGCCGGTGCATGGCAGAGTTTTGACATCGTGTTTCGGGCGGCTCGATTCGAAGGACAGCAAAAGACTCAGAACGCGCGGATCACGGTTTACCAGAACGAACAGTTGATCCACGACGACGTGTCCATCCGACGTAACACGGGGGCCGGCAGGAAAGAGCGGCCCGAGGCGCTGCCGATCCAACTGCAGGGACATCACAATCAGGTGAAGTTTCGCAATGTCTGGATCCAGACGCGATCACTGGACAACCACGCCATCCCGGAAAGTGAGTCGTGGCTCACTTACAAAGGCGGCGAGGGACCAGGCAAAGGAAAACAGGTCGTGCTTATTGCCGCCGAGCAGGAATATCGCAGCGAGCAGTCGATGCCGATGCTGGCCAGAGTACTGTCAGAGCATCATGGATTTGATTGCACCGTCCTGTTTTCAGTCAACGAAAACGGCGAGGTGGATCCGACTTTGCCGGCTCCCTTCAAGGACAAACACAAACGCCACCACATTCCCGGACTCGAACATCTGGCCAGGGCCGACTGCGTGATCTGGCTGTCGCGGTTTATGCAGCTGCCGGATGAACAGCTGCAGCACTTTTACAACTATTTTGATTCCGGCAGGCCCCTGATTGCGTTGCGAACGGCCAATCATGGATTTCTGGGTGACACAAAGTACGTGGTCGGAGAACGCCTGGTCAGCCTGCGGGAAATGCTGGGAGGAGCGTTCATGGAGCATCACGGCGGATGGCACCGTGAATCAACGCGCGGCAGTATTGTTCCCGCACACCAATCGCATCCGATCCTGACGGGCGTGGCTGAAATCTGGGGCACATCGGACGTCTATCGCTGCCATAACGACAAGACGCCATTTCCGGACGACTGCACCGCGCTGATCATGGGACAACCGCTGATCGATCTCAAACCGGATTCCCCGGCCAATGAAACCAAGCCACCGCTGCCCGTCGCGTGGACAAAAACCTGGACGGGCAACTTGGGCCGACCGACCCGCATCTTTCATTTCACCATGGGATCCGCCGAAGACTTTGCCAACTCCGGTGTGCGTAGAATCACGGTCAACGCCGTATACTGGGGACTGGGCATGGAGTCTGACATCAGGCCCGATCGCTCCGTCGAGACTGTCGGCCCGTATCAGCCTCTGGCGGCCGGATTCAACTACGAACAACTGGGCGTCAAACCGCACAAGCCGTCGTTCTACAAATAAACTCTGATGCGGCCTATCAACCTATCAACCTATCAACGGTCCGGCTGGCATGACTTACCACAACCTAATGCTTTCAGTCGTATTTCTGTGCGTCTGCGCCGCGCCCGTGTCGGCGGAATCGCACCGATCCGACCGGCCCAACATCGTCATTATCTATGCCGACGATCTGGGTTACGGCGACCTGTCGTGTTACAACCCAAAATCCGCTTACGCGACACCGCGACTAGATCAGATGGCATGCGAGGGAGTGCGGTTCACGGATGCTCACAGCCCCTCGACGATTTGTTCGCCATCGCGATACGGATTATTTTCCGGACAGCAGATCTACCGTTCCACCGGACGGGGCGGCGGGGCTTTCGAAGGACCGGGTGGCCCCAGTTACCTGAAACCGGGCACACTGACAGTCGCCGAGATGCTGAAACAGCAGGGCTATCGCACGGGCGTGTTTGGGAAGTGGCACGTGGGTCTGACCTGGTTCGATCAGAATAATCAGCGTCTGGGCGGAGGTTTTGAGAATTCGCTGCTGATCGACTACGACAGAAGCACACCACTGGTCGATGGCCCGAATCGGCGGGGTTTCGATGAGTCGTTTATCACGCCCAACTGCCCGAATACCGATCCGCTGTACGTCTACATCGAAAACGGAATGGTCAAAATCCCCGCCAGCCAACGACACGATCCAGGGAGTCTGCCTAACCCTGGCGGCAAATGGCGGTGGGACAATGATGCGGGCTGGATGTCTCCCGGCTACCACTTTTTGCATGCCGACCTGCTGTTTTACGACAGGACGAAGACGTTCATTACCAATCATTGTCGTCAGCATCCAGATCAGCCCTTCTTCGCGGTCCTGAGTACACAAATCGCTCACGCTCCCGTGCTGCCTGCGCCGGAGTTCCATGGGGCAACCCAGGCCGGACCGCGGGGAGATTTCGTCTTTGAGCTCGACGTGCTGGTCGGACGCGTCATCGATCTGGTGCAGGAACTGGGCCTCGATGACAACACGCTGATCCTGTTCAATTCGGACAACGGGGCCGAGACCGTGCATGTCGACTGGATGCGTGCCGACCATCATCACGATGCCAGTGGCGGCTGGCGCGGCATGAAGCGCGACGGCTGGGAAGGCGGTCATCGCGTGCCGTTTATCGCCCGATGGCCGAACCAGATTCCGGCCGGTCGGGTGTCAAAACAGATGACAAACACAACGGATATCCTGGCCACACTGGCCTCCGTGGTCGGTTACACATTGCCCGATGACGCGGCCGTCGACAGCTTTGACATGCTCCCCGCCATGTTGGGCGTCCAGGACGAAGCGCAATCGATTCGCCCGCACCTGCTGACCCAAAGCTTCCGGGGCGAGTTTCAGATCCGACAAGGCGCATGGAAATACCTTGACCACACTGGCTCCGGCGGCAACGACTATAGCAGGGGACCGTTGCAAAAATACGCGCTGCCCGAAACGGCTCCCGACGCCACGGGGCAACTCTACAATCTCGACACCGACCCCGGCGAAACCACCAACCTGTTCTTCCGGGAAGCAGCCAGACGGGTGGAGTTACAAATGCTGCTGGAAACACTGAAGACATCAGGCCGCAGCGCGCCGCGGGGGCGACAACCGCTGCAACACGCTGAGTGACCATTTTGTAGTCTGTCACGGATTCGTAAAAGCTGAGAAACGGCATCAGCGCGAGCTCAACAGACAGGGCTGGCGTGAACCGTTGGAGAGGGTCAACATCAAAAGTGGCGGTCGACGTCTCCGGCTTCACGCCGCACTCAGACGACCTCGATCCCGTCTGACGCTGCCCGGTCATCGACCACATACAGGCAACCGAAAAAGTAGCGAATCCAGGGCGTTGTTCCACTGCAAATGCGCCAACGAGCTACCCCGCATCGCCCAGCGCTGGCTGTCGAAATTCACGTTCGGCTTCGTCGGCCGGCACGTGACAGACCTGACCATTTTCCAAACGACAATCATCGTATTCTTTTGACGGGCTGTTTGAATCACGATCTCGGAGACTCGGCGAAATGCGGCGTTAGCCTGTTCCGTCAGCCCGTTGGCGGAACAGACGGGTTCCATTATGGGGTTGATCCTGAATGCGTTGGAACAGCTCTGTATCGAAAGTCGTGATCAGACCATTTCGCCACATCGCAACGGGCTGCGGTGACAGGTGCGAACCATCAAAAAGCCAGCAGTCATCCACGATCGACAGATACCGATGAAATAGATTGTGCAGGCCCCGTTGGCAGCGTCTACGAAGACCGGCTCGGGAATACTGCGAGCTTCCTGCCGAACTCGTTCTGCGACCCGTGAAACAGCCATTTCGGCCGTTGGCAGCCACAGGAAGAATAATACGATACGGGATTCGTGTCCGCGAAGTGTCTTGATCAACGACACATCACGTCGACCGGACAATGTGGCCTCAAATCCGAAGTCCTGTTCAGCAGCGACAGATTCGCGGATTCGTTCAATAGTAGTCCTGCCGCACGAACGTTCTGTGATTCCGGATCGAATGGAGAGAGCCCAGCGGCAATCAAATCAGCGTTTAGGAAGTTCCGGCACTGGACAAAATCGGGAAGAAATTCTGTAGCGAACGTGGTTTTTCCGGCATCGTTCGGGCCCGCAACAACGTAGGCCACAGGCTGATGTGTCTGAGAACTCACTGCCGCGTCTTGCCTGATCTAAGGAAATCGTTTCCGCGCTGTCGAATTGTCTCGACGTTCATCGAAACCTTCTGTCCAGCGTCCAGTTGGCAATTCCCACCTGTAGATCGCTGTGCAGATCTTCCCGTTTGTCTTCACGATCGCGCAGCAACTTGAAGCCTTCCTGAACCGCCGCGTCCTCAGACCGAAACCGCCCGCAGGTAACACTGCGAGTAACAAATACGCTGAGTTCTTCCGGAATCAAAATTGCCATTTTTATGTGCTTTCTATTGACCGGTTTGATGAAGCTTACAAGCCGAAACTGCAACTTTCCTGCAGACGTTCACGCGTTATTATTCCGCTATCTTGAAATCCGTTGGCAAATCCTGTTCGCGCGCTCAGACAGCGTTGACCATTCTGAACGCTGCGCCGCCAGTTCGTCCGGGATGTTACCGCCAGCGTTACCGCGGTTGTTTTTCATGAGCAGTTTCTCCGGCGTTTCTAATGCTCTTCGATTCCTCGCGGGATGCGGACCTTGGGGGTTCTCCAGAAAACAGGCCACTTTCCAGCCAGAGCGCTGCAGAATCCGGTGCCGTGGACGCGCCGCGTGACACTCGGCGACAGCGTTTACTAGACGGCTGGGACGAATGGCCGGAATCGGTCTGAATTGCTGTCGATGTGATTATTTCCGCCCATATCCCGAGCAAAGCCAGCACCGAACCGGACTAAAGTGCGATGGAATCTGCGTTAGCAACGAGCTAGCGTCTCCGGCAGACTTCCAGACCAACGGGAATGCGACAATGTCTGTTACAGAACAGGATCTTCGCCGTTTTCAGGAATACGCCCTGAGCCGTATCAGCGATGGACGCACAGACTGCGAACTGGAAGACCTATTAGGCGAATGGCGAAGTCTGAATGCAGATCCGGCGCAGCAACGCGACGATCTGGCCGCCATCAAAGAAGCAATTTCGCAATGGAAAGTTGCTTCGGAACGATCCAGACCGAACTCGAAATGACCGATTACAAAAGCAGTCGGCAAGCATGAAAAGAGATCGCTCAATACTTCCGCTGTGACAATCTCGATCGCCGACATTCAGGCAGCGAATACTGCTCACCAGCTCAGTTCGAACAGATCACCAATCTCACGGACTAAGAAAACGACCTGTCCCTGAAAATGTCACCACCTCCGGCACGATCCCATCCCCTTACGAACACGCCATCCGTTTTCGATAGCGCCTTCGGCGGTCAAGCGGCCGTGCGCATCAGTAAGTTCATCAATTCCTTCGCCCTATTCGCTGCCGATTGTTCGTCCACCGCAGTGGGTCAGAAACCAACGGTTGTCATCAGACAATTGAGCCGAACATTGCCTCAAAGTCGTCCCATTGGCTCTCCGACGCGACAGCGTCTCGGCATCCGTCAGAGAGAGCGGCAACAGCATCGACAATCTGTTTGCGTTTCGATCGGGGCATTGAGTTTGCCGTTTGTCCAGTCAGCGGTTCACGTCCACGACGACGCGGCCCCTGACCTCGCCATTGAGCAACTTCGACGCAAGCGGCAACACGTCTGTCAGGCCGACCTCTTTGCTGATCGTGGCCAGCTTCGAGATATCAAGGTCGCTGCCCAGGCGTTGCCAGGCTTCGAGACGCTCAGGCCGGGGACACATCACGCTGTCAATACCAACGAGGGTCACACCGCGCAGAATGAACGGCGCGACGGTCGCGGGAAAATCCATACCGCCCGCCAGTCCACAGGCCGTCACAACGCCCCGGTATCTGGTCGTCGCGCAAACATTCGCCAAAGTGTGACTGCCAACGACATCCACCGCTCCGGCCCAGCGTTCCTTTCCCAGGGGCTTGCCGAGCGTCGCGAACGTCGCACGGTCCAGCACCTCCGCCGCGCCCAGGCTCGTGAGGTACTCGATCTCCGCCGGTCGGCCGCTCACCGCGACTACGGTGAAGCCAAGCCCTGCCAGAACTGCCGTCGCCACGCTGCCAACACCACCCGCAGCGCCGGTCACGAGAATCTCTCCGTCCGTCGGCTTGACGCCGTGCCGCTCCAGCGCCAGCACGCAGAGCATCGCGGTATAGCCGGCGGTGCCGATGGCCATCGACAGTGCCGGCGTGAACTGCCGTGGCAGCGGTACCAGCCAGTTCCCGTTCAGCCGCGCCTGTTGGGCAAGGCCACCCCAATGCGTTTCTCCGACCCCCCAGCCATTGAGAATCACCGCGTCGCCCGCCTTGTAAGCGGGATGCGTCGAGTGCTCGACGATGCCCGCCAGATCAATGCCGGGAACCATTGGAAACTTGCGTACGACCGGTCCCCGGCCGGTGATGGCCAGCGCGTCCTTGTAGTTTAGTGTCGAATGGCTGACCCGCACGGTTACGTCGCCAGCGGGCAATTCACCCTCGTCGATGTCAGACAGGGAAGCGCGGTAACCTGCGTCATCTTTCTCAATCAAAATTCCTTTGAACATGGGTTTGATGTTTCTCCGTTAGAGCGAGATCAACCGCCTGCAACGATCAACAATCAACAATCAACAATCAACAATCAACAATCAACAATCAACAATCAACAATCAACAATCAACAATCAACAATCAACAATCAACGATCAGACATCCTGACACGATGTCTCAGATGTCTCAGATGTCTCAGATGTCTCGGCGGCATCGTTTTATGATACGGTTGTCTGGCTGTGACTGTTCGGCAAACTCAATAAATCAAAGCTGGAAAGTAACTCATTTGTCGGCTGAAGGAATTCGACTCTCCATGGAATGGACGAACTTGTGAAATTCCTGAGTGGGGACAGCGTGTGCAATGTCAGATAGTGAGACATCAGAATCCCCGGAAAAAGTGACACCCGAGAGTTTGCGGTGATTTCATAACAGGTAGGACATGATGACCCCGACAACAATCAAGCCGACAGCAACCACGCTGTAGATGCCGGTCGATTTTGCGGCAATTAAACCCCGGATCCCCAATACAACCGCCAAGGCGGAGACCACGGCGACGACGATCCAGCCATTGTTTATGGTTTCCCAGGTACTCCGGCGGACGTGAAACACATTGATCGAGATGGATTGAACCGGCCGATGAAAGCCCTTGCCATAAGTGACGACTACGTCACTTGACGTCAACTTGTATGCCCTGTCCGATCGTTCGAAAGTGGTCGATAACGTCTGCAGCTTCCACGCGGCTGGTCCCCTGGAGAGTCGAGTTGATGGGAGGTGTGTTAGATGACCGCATAACGAATGGCGATCTATGTGGCGGCAGGGATGCCGACTCATAAATCGTGCACTGGACTTTGCCGCTGAAAGCATAAGCAGATGTTCGGCTTGGCGCAGTTTGTAGGGCGGCGGCCGTTCCGCGAAGTCGAGCCGCACGGCGCAGCAGCAGCAGCCAGCCAGCCAGCCAGCCAGCCAGGTGAAACAGCCACGGCGATGCAGAATCCGGTGCAGTGGCAGCAATATCGGACTCACGTTGCCTGTGACAGCTGAAATGCGGGGACACGTTACCGGAATCGTTCAAACTTTCCGTCGACGCGATCATTTCCGCTCACACAAACGGCGAAGCTCTGAGATCGCCGGACATCACGCGGTAGACTACAGCTCAGTCAAGAAATCACTACGCAGGTGCAGCGGCATGGAAATCGTCATCCCCAACGAATTTAAGACGTTCGTTTCTCACGGTGTGGCCAGTGGCCAATTCCGTTCTGAAGACGACGCCGTCCGGGAGGGCCTAAGCCTGCTCGGGGACTGTGAACAGAAGCCTGACGCTCGAAGAACCGACCTGCAGCGGGGGAATGAACCAGCTGGCTGCTGGCCGGAGCGTCTCGCAGACCAGGGACGCCATCAAAGCACGCGGACAGGAATGGCTGCCGTCTCGCCAGGACAAAGCCTAATGCCGCAGGTCCACCGTTCCGAACAGGCCACGGAATTCGCGGTTTCTCTGTCGGTTTCTCTGTCGGTCTGGACGCAATTTCATATCGCTCCGCGGCAGACGGACTCGAAGTCGTCAGAATGCTGCACGGTGTGCGCGACGTGGATCGTCAGTTCTGATTCGACGGACGCTCGATCGCGGCGCCGACATTCGGGCATTGCGACATCGAAGAGCACTGCAGTTGAGTTCGAACAGATGATCATTCTAAAAAACTAAGAGCATGACCTGTCCTTGATACCTGGACCACCTCACAGCGCCCGTCAAACCGAGAAAAGGAAACACATGAGAATGAGATTTACAGTAGCCAGCCGTTTGGTTGCGACAGCCGTGTTCATGGCGATCGGGACGTGTCCTGCGCAGGCTCAGGCGCCTCAGGAGCCCGTATGGCAGGCGGCAGCCACGTCACGGATCAAAGATATCTATGAACGGCGCGAGTTCCGGGTGGCCCCTTTTCGAGCCGAATGGCTCCCCGACAGTTCCGGCTACACTGTGCGAGAACCCGATCCGACGACGAAAAAATCTGTCGTCGTCCGCTATGATGTACGCACGGGCCAGCGTACGGAAGCAGCAGCCGCACAGGATTCGCCACCCGATCAGCCACGTCTGTTGTCACCCGACGGAAAACAGCGTCTGGAGTTTCGCGATCGTCAGCTGTTCGTGCTCGATCTCGCCAGCGGTGAACGGACGCAGCTAACGCATCATTCCCCGGAGAGAGATATCTCGTATCACGATCCCCAATGGAGTCCCGACAGTGCGCGGGTTCTGTTCACGGAAACGGATGTGACGGACGTGAGACTGCGGCCCGTGCTGGTGCCCGATGATCCGTCGTACCCGAGTGTCCAGAACCGCCGCTTTGCAAGAGTCGGTGAAAAACTGGAAGCCCGCCGAATCGGCGTGGTGGAGTTAACCGGGCAGGCGACCCAATGGCTGACCATCCCATCGCCACCGGAAGGCTTTTATCTGGGACAGGTCGACTGGGCCGGCAATTCAAATGAAGTTCTGGTGGAATGGCTGAGTCGCTTTCGTGACCAGCGTGAGTTTCTGCTGGCCGCCGTCGACGGTGCAGTGCAGACCATTTTTCACGAAGCCAACGACGCCTGGGCCGTCGGAAGTCAGGGGAAGAACTCCGGGTTGACCTGGATTCGAGACGGTCGTGAGTTTATCGTCGTCAGCGAGAAAGACGGATGGCGGCACGCCTTTTTATACTCACGCACGGGTGAAGAACTGCAGCTGCTCACACCCGGCGACTATGACGTCATCGACCGCGCCGTCGTCGATGAAGCCGGCGGCTGGTACTACTTCTATGCCTCACCGGACAATGGGACCCGGAAGTATCTGTTCCGAGTTCCGCTGGCAGGTGCGGGCAGGCCTGAACGCATCACACCCGAGGACCAGCCAGGCACGCACGCCTATGATTTTTCGCCCGATGCCAAATGGGCTTTTCATACGTATTCCACGCTGGACTCGCCCCCGCTTGTGGAGCTGGTCGAACTGTCCGGGCATCGTGTGGTCAAAATTCTGGAAGACAACAGCGAACTTCGCGCGAAGATGCAACCACTGATTTCGCATCCGACCGAGTTCCTGCAGCTGAATATCGGCGATGGCATCACGATGGATGCCTGGATGATCCGGCCGAAGGACTTCGACGAGTCGAAGAAGTACCCGGTCTTCATTTATGTGTACGGCGAGCCCTACGCGCAGACCGTGCTGGATCAATGGGGGGCCGCTCAGATCGATTTTCATCGTGTGGTCGCGGACCTAGGCTATCTGGTCGTGTCGATTGACAACCGAGGCACTCCCGCGCCGAAAGGGGCCGCGTGGCGACGATCGATCTTCGGCAGTCTGGGACCGCTGTCATCAGACGAGCAGGCCGCTGGGCTGAAAGAGCTGGGGCGAACCAGACCGTATGTGGATCTCTCGCGGGTCGGCATCTGGGGCTGGAGCGGCGGCGGTTCGAATACACTGAACGCCATGTTTCGCAAGCCTGACCAGTATCAGGTCGGCATTGCGGTTGTGCCCAAACCGCAGCCGCATCTGTACAACGCGTGGTTCCAGGAAATCTACATGCGGACACGCGAAGTCAACCCGGACGGATACGAACGCTCCGCGCCCATCAATTTTGCCGCAGGACTCACAGGCAAACTCTTGATGATCACCGGGTCGGGTGAAACGAATACGCACATTCAGATCATCGAAGGACTGGTCGACCGACTGATCGAACTCGGAAAGCCATTCGACTACATGGTGTATCCCAATCGAGACCACGGCCTGCGCGAAGGACGTGGCTCGGAAGTGCATGTAAGAATGCTGATCATCCGGTATCTGATGGAACACCTGCCGGCCGGACCCCATCCACAATAGTGCCAGAGGCCGTCCGGAAATCGCAAATTGACAGGCACGCGGCGCTCGCCAGTGAATCCAGCCATTGCAAACTTCACTCGTTCGCGCAGCGTGCCTGTGGTGGAAAATTGGGCGGAGCGGTTTTCGGACGGCTTCCCGCAGTAACGCAGTAACGCAGTAACGCAGTAACGCAGTAACGCAGTAACGCAGTAACATAATGCCATAACGCCACCATCAGCCGCCTGAAGCCGGAACAACAAACGTTTGTCAACCGGTAAAAAAACCTTGTGTGACTCACGCCTCAACCGGAAATGCGTTCCGCGTTCGCTACGAACCGACGATTGCGGGAACAGGCGTGGTCATCTGGCTGGAGCTCCGAGCCGAACATCCCGTTGCCACAGGACATCGCCAACCCAGGAAATCACGACGGTCATTGAAAACATTTATAAATATCTCACGAATATAAACATCTCACGAAACCAAACCGCCTGCCGGCTGTTCAACCGATTTGCTGAGAGACTTTTGCCCGCGGTCAGGAAAATCAAAATGCAGCGCTGGAGATGCTTAATGTGTGCGCTGGTGTGTTGCTGCTTATTCAGCAGTCTTCGCGCACAGGAAACGATCAGTGAGGCCCAGGCGAAGTTTTTTGAAGCGAAGATTCGCCCGGTTCTGGTTGAGCGATGTTATTCATGTCACTCGGAAGACGCCAAAGAGATTCACGGTGGACTGCTGCTGGATACTCGCGCCGGCATGCGGCGGGGTGGTGATTCCGGGCCGGCGGTGGTACCTGGTAACCTGGCGGGCAGCCTGTTGATTACGGCCATTCGCTACGGGGACGACGACTTCGCCATGCCTCCGGACGTTGCGGGTGGCAAACTCGCGGCGAGCGTGATTCAGGACTTCGAGACGTGGGTCAAAACCGGCGCCGCGGATCCTCGTGATGGCAAGGCTCGTGTCGTCGCTAAGTATGACACTGCGAAAGCTCGCGCGTGGTGGGCGTTTCAGCCGATTCGCCGAGAGTCGGCTCCAAAGCCCAGGGACCGTGCATGGGCGACTGCGGAAATCGATCGTTTCATCGAAGCGGTCTGGCAGGAAAAAGGGCTGACTGCGGTCGACGATGCCGAACCGCTGGCGCTGCTAAGGCGGTTGCGGTTTGATCTGACAGGCCTTCCGCCGTCATCTGAAGAAGCCGCCGCATTTATCGCCGAGTGGAATAAATCCGCGTCGCGGCAGACGCTGCTCGAATCGACGGTGGACCGCCTGCTTCGTTCGCCGCAGTTCGGTGAACGCTGGGGGCGGCACTGGCTGGATGTGGCGCGTTATGCGGAATCAAGCGGCAAGGATGTGAACGTCGTTTTCCCGCACGCCTGGCGTTACCGCGACTACGTGATTGACGCGCTGAACGACGACAAACCATTTGACGATTTCATTCGCGAACAGATGGCCGGTGACCTGCTGCCCGCCAGGTCGGATAAAGATCGCGCGGAGAATCTGATCGCGACGGGGTTCCTCGCCGTGGGAACCAAGTCGTTGAACGAGACGAATCCGAAGCAGTTCGCCGTCGACCTGGCAGATGAACAGATCGATGCCGTGACCCAAAGCTTCCTCGGTCTGACGGTGGCCTGTGCTCGCTGTCACGATCACCGGTTCGATCCGGTGTCGCAGCGTGACTACACGGCACTGGCTGGCATCTTTCTGTCGACCGACACTCGCTTCGGTACTGCCGGCGGCGTGCAGGGCCGCAATCAGTCGACGCTTGTTGAATTGCCTGCGAAAGCAAAATTAGCAACCGTGGCCAAGGCAATGCCCCAGCGCGATTTGCAACAAAAGACCGCTCGCCTGGAAAGCCTGCAGCAGCAACAGCGCAACGCTTTGGCGCAGCGTGCCAACGGCAGGTCAGCGACTGACGGCATGTCCAACTTCGACGTCGTGCGAATTATCACTCAGGCCACGCAGCTTGAGTCTGAGTTAAGCGTGGTGAACGAAGACGGATCTCCCAAACCACTGGCGATGGCCGCGGTGGACAGGCCTGTCGAAGCTCCCGTGCAGCGCGGCCGCAGAGGACCTCGGGGGCAGGGCCGCCGACCCGCCAATGAATTCGAAACCATACTGAACAGTCCGTTCTTCGCACGCGGCAACATTGACAACGAAGGCGATCGCGTACCGCGCGGCGTCCCGACGCTGCTGGCTGTCGGCAACGTGCCGTCGACCAGGGAGATCGTCAACGAACCTCAGCCGGGAACAAGTGGCCGACGCGAACTTGCCGAAGCGATCGTGTCGCGTGACAACCCGCTGGCGGCGAGAGTGATTGTCAATCGCGTCTGGCACTGGTTGTTGGGCCGAGGTCTCGTCGAGAGCGTCGACAATTTTGGAACCACGGGAAGTGAGCCGAGTCATCCCGAACTGCTGGACTACCTGGCAGACCGGTTTCAGCGCGACGACTGGTCGTTGAAGAAGCTCATTCGCTCGATCGTGCTCAGCCGCACCTATCGGCTGTCTTCGCAATTCGCTGAGGGCCGATTCGCGATCGACCCGGACAACGCCTGCTGCTGGAGACACTCGCCGCGTCGCCTGGAAGCCGAAGAAATCGGCGACGCGATTCTGTTCGCCGCCGGTGAACTTAATCTCAGGCCGCCCGCCGGATCACTGGTCGGCCGCGCCGGAGATGGACCGATTGGCGGTGATCGGATGATGGCTTTAAAAGACGAACAGATTGCCAATGCTCAGCACAAATACCGTTCGATCTATCTGCCAATCGCCCGCAATGTGCAACCCGTGCTGCTGGCGACGTTCGATCTGCCTGACGCCTCCGCGCCTGATGGTCATCGCGAAACGACCAACGTACCCAGCCAAAGCCTTTTTCTGCTCAACAGCGACTTCACCGCCACACACTCACGCACGCTGGCCGAGTTGCTGTTGAAGCAGTATCCCGGTGCAGGGGCCATGGCCCGGTTCGAGGATCGGCTGCAGTTGGCTTACGCGCGCGTGCTTATCCGCGAGCCCGGTGCAGTCGACCGCGCAGCGGCGAAGACCTTGATGGCACGCCACCAGAATGATCCCGTCACGGGGTGGACCAGTCTGGTCCGAGCACTTTTCGCGAGCGCCCAATTTCGTTTGCTGGAATAATTATTGTTCGAAAACAGGCAGCAACAAACGACCATCGAGAAGTTGACTTCGTTGAGACACTCACCATGAACCAAAACTTCATTCCGCCACATCGACCACCGCTGACCAGACGCGACCTGCTGCGACTTTCCGCAGGCGGATTCGGTGCGATCGCTTTAGCCGGACTTGCTCAGCGCACCTGCGGCCAGGAATCGCGCGCGCCGAAAGTTGCTGCCCCGACGGCCACGGCCAGGCGAGTCATTTTCCTGACGATGCGTGGCGGACCTTCGCAGGTAGACACGTTTGACTACAAGCCGCAGCTGGTGCGAGACTCCGGCAAGCCCGGGCCGAGGCCCGGTTCGAAACTACTTGGTTCCAAATGGCGATTTCAGCAACGCGGCAAATCGGGACTCTGGATTTCAGAACTGTTCGGCGAAGTGGCGAAGCAGGCGGATAAGCTGTGCGTCATTCCGTCGATGCAGACGGATCTGCCGGCGCACCCGCAGGCGTTCATCAAGCTGCACACGGGAACGTCGCAGTTTGTAAGACCATCGCTCGGCGCCTGGACCCTGTATGGACTGGGTACCGAGAATGAAAATCTGCCGGGGTTTGTCAGCATCACGCCACCCAGTGGATTTGGCGGCACGACCAATTACGGCAGCTCGTTCCTGCCGGCCATCTATCAGGGAACACGAATTGGCAGCGACAGCCGCCCCGTAGCGTCAGCGGAGATTGCGAATCTGCGATCGCGAGCGAAGCCAGCCGACCAGCGGGCGGAGTTAGACTTTCTGCAGACACTGAACCGTGATCGGCTCGCTCGTGATGGCACCAACGCCGAAGTGGACGGGATGATCGAAGCATTCGAACTTGCGTTTCGCATGCAGACCGAAATGCCGGACGTCATGGATCTCCGCAAAGAGTCGGCGGCGACGCAAAAGCTGTACGGGATCGGGGAGGAACGCACCGACGACATGGGACGCAAGTGTCTGTTAGCGCGTCGTTTGATTGCGGCCGGAGTTCGCTTTGTCGAAATCACGCACGGCAACTGGGATCATCACTTCAACCTGAACGCAAATCTCGAAGCCAGCTGCGGCGCGGTCGACAGACCGATCGCCGGCCTGCTGGCCGACCTGGAATCGAGCGGTTTACTGAAAGACACGCTGGTCGTCTGGACGGGCGAGTTCGGCCGCACGCCGTATGCGGAAGGACAAGAGGGACGCGACCACAACACCAGGGCCTTCACGATGTGGATGGCCGGAGGCGGCCTCAAAGGCGGTCACACTCACGGCCGCAGTGACGAATACGGTTACGACTCCGTTGAAAATCCCGTTCAGGTCGCGGACCTCCACGCCACCCTCCTGGCGGCCCTGGGGCTCGACCACAAACAGCTCACCTATCGACACGCCAGCCGCGATTTCCGCCTGACTGACGTCAAAGGAAACGTGGTACGTGAGCTGTTTACGTGATCCTGCGGTCGTAATTTTAGTCAAACGAGAATAGCCTATCTGTCGTGAACTCCACTTTGCCATCGTCGCCAGGCATTTCGTCGACCATCCTCTGGCCATCCTGATTTCGTATTGAGGCTCGAACCATGCACATTCCAGACATCATCATCAGGCCGCGTTTTTTAGTCGCGTTTCTGTTCCTGATCTATTCCGCGGCTGCACAGGAACCGCTTCCGGATCCGGACGGCAAACCGGCGGCTCAGGATCGACCGGTCAAGGTGTTCATTCTGCTGGGTCAGTCCAACATGCTGGGGTTTGGTCGCGTGGGCCCGGCGGACCTGCAGGGATCGTTAGAGTTTATGGTCAGGGAAAAACAGAAGTATCCGTATCTGATTGATGAACGTGGACAGTGGACCGAACGGCAGGATGTTCGCTATGTCCATGTGATGGACAAACGTGGCGTCGACTTCCGCGATCTGGAACACTTTGCCGACATGCAGAATCAGTGGCTGGGAGTCAAAGGCAACTTTGGTCCGGAACTCGGCTTCGGACACGTCATGGGGCACATGCATGAAGAACCCGTAATGCTTCTCAAAGCCTGCATCGGTAATCGCAGTCTCGGCTGGGATCTGCTGCCCCCTGGCAGTCAACAATATGAGCTCGAAGGTAAAACCTATGCGGGCTACAAAGATACGCCGGATGCCTGGGTGGAAGGTCAACCAAAGAAAGACGTTCCGTGGTATGCCGGTCGGCAATACGACGCGGACACCGCTCATGCCCGGGCCGTGCTGAAAAACCTGCCGAAGTATTACCCCGGCTACAACGAGCAGGGCTACGAGATCGCCGGCTTTGTCTTCTGGCAGGGGCATAAGGATCAGAACGCGGCCCGTGCAGGTCGTTATGAACAGAACCTGGTGCACTTCATTAAGTCTTTGCGAAAGGACTTTGATGCACCGGAAGCGAAGTTCGTGCTGGCCACGATCGCGTTTGAAGGCGATCAGCTCACAGGGCACGGCCTCACAGTGGCCAACGCTCAACTGGCCGTCAGTGGAGAAACCGGCAGGTACCCGGAATTCCAGGGCAACGTCAAAGCCATCGACGCGCGGCCGTTCTGGCGAGACAGCAGTGTGTCGCCAAACAGTCAGGGTTACCATTACAACCACAACGCCGAAACGTATATGGAAGTGGGAACCGCACTCGGCTGGGCCATGGCGGAATTGCTGGGCTCTGTTTCTGAAGTCAACAAATAGCGGAACACGTCGAGGGTTTCGTTTTTCTGGTCAGCCGAACGTCAGGGGGACTTCCGCGACAACGGCTGGCAGCAAATTCGGCCGACCAAACATCACAGCCATCGACCGCTCACAGACAATCCCGTGACTCAGTAAACGAAAGTCTTTCTGGCAATACGTCACTGCAGCGTTGGCCGCCTGACGTCCGCTGCTGAAGACAGCTTTCACGCCAGCGGACCGACGCCAGCTGGCAGATTGCCGCCACATCAGCAAAGTGTTGTCGACGTTCATTTCGATCGCCGGCCGACATCCCTGAGATTTCCTGCGCCGGCTGATCCCTGCCTGATGACGGAGAACGGCATTCCGTACAGCAACGGGTTTGCGGAAACGTACGCTCCGGGACGCGATCCCACGGCCACGGAAACGTCCGGCGAACCTGCCGACGACGACGGCAATCTGTATTCGCGGCTGTAGATTGAAAGTCCGCACGATGCGAGGATGATGGTCCGGGTGCTGACCGCGGGTGAACTGGTGACCAGGATCTCAGAAAAGCATGGGTACCTGGTACCGGCACTTCAGAAGCCGTTCAGTGAAGCGGCCGGTGTTCCCAATGAGCAATGGCGGAAATTCGCAGAAGATCCGTCCCGCCAGCCGACTGCCATTCAGGGCGAACCGCTTTCACTGGTGTTGTGGAAACTGAATCCTCTGGAATAATCTACAAAGAACAGGCAGGTACTGGATGACTTCCAGTTCATCAACGGTTTCCCCAAACCGAACGACCTGTCCGACGCGATGTTTACCAGTCATGTCGACGGCCACTATTCCATGATTCAGCCGTGCTACATCAGTCAGCTGACTAACGACATCCAGGCCGGCCAACTGGAACACGCGACGCTGTCGGGAAATTTTAAGTTTCAGGCGCCGAATCTGTACGCGGGCAAAGTCCTGTTTCGCGTGCAGGTCAAGCCAGACGCCGACCTGCAGGTCACCGAATTCACATTGCCCAACTATGGCATCAGCGTTGTCCGGAACGACGACGGCGTGTGGCCCAGAAAATAAGTCGCTGCGGCAGTCAGCGAGCAGCACGGCGGGGTGCTGAGGATGTCCAACGCGCTACGCGCTGGCGTCCATCGCCGCACCCTGTATGCCATGCGCGACTCTGGCCAGATCGAGGGACTCGCACGCGGCCGGTATCGACTGTCGGACGCTCAAACGCCTGAGCCCCCTGACCCTGTTACCGTCTGCGCTAAAATTCCCCGGGCGGTCGTCTGACTCGTCTCCGCACTTGCATTCCACGATCTCACCACCCGGATACCGCATGAAGTCCGGATCGCTATCCCACGAAATAGCGAACCTCCCCGATCGGATATCCGCCTGTCCGCATCTTCCGCATGGGAGCGACAGCCGAGCTTTTGCAGGATGAGCTTTCCTAAGGCCGGCGTTGCGCCATGGTGGGCAACGCGCGCACAAGCACCCAATATTCACCCGCGGCAGAGGTTTCAGTGTTCCACTTGATCCACCATCAACTGCCGCGACATCGCCATCGCTTCCGCCCATTCTTCGTTGCGCGCCGCGTCGATGATGTCGGTCAGATAGGCTGTCTCCGTGCGAGATAACTGCTGGTTGGCCGCTGCTTCGACAATCATCGTCTCACACACTTCAAGACGTTCGCTGTCACGGCGATTGCACACAGAATACAGCGCCTTGGCGTGTTCATAGGCCATTTCATTGACTTCTGCGTACTGTCCACAGCCCCGGACGAAAAACACGAAGGACACCAGAAGTGCGGCACCTGCTCCAAGAAATTTTGTTTGAGGTGACATGTTTAGTATTCTCCTATGACTTCGCCTTCATTCATGCTGGACAGCTCGGCCCACAGAATAAGATCGATGTTTTCTGAAACAAAACGGACGGAACCATCACCCAATACAACTTGCCCGCCGCCCGCGTGTTCTGAGTACATTTGTCCCACATGAAAAGTCGGAAAGTTAATCGGATGAATGATCGGAAACCCGGTGATATCCAGTTCGCCACCGGACGGACCGGCGTGGACTAACACCATGGTTGCCGCGGCATCGGGACCGTTTTCAGGACTCAAGAATCGAGGCGGCGTTGAGGCTCCTGGCACGACACCGACCCACGTCTTGTCGCTCAGCTTTGAAGAATGTTCTCCCAGAAAAATAGTGTTGGTCAGTCCATCCGTGACGTCGCGAAAACGTGTCCCCGAATTTCGATAAAACGGACCATCGGCGACGCGAGAGGCGTCTCCGTTTATCGAAATCGTCTGCGTGGTGAACGTGTAGATATCGGTAAAAACCGTTCCGGTTCTCGCCGAACCGCATTCGCCCCAGCAGGATTCTTGGCCATGACTGGCTACGTAGTGAGAACGACCAATCCTGACCGGCTGACCATTGATCAGTCGATCCGATCCGTCCGGCGCCTGAACGGTGAATGGTTCATCACCTCCGCTGCTGCTGGGACACAGAAACACGGGCAGCTTGGTGGCGATGACATCACGATGCCCCGCGTCCCAAATTGGCCTGTCGAAGTTCACCGTATTGGTCACGTTGCTTTGATCAAGATACGGCAGCAGCATCGCCGCCCAGCTCCAGCCGGGAGCTCCATCCCACGTGCCGGGATCAAGCTGAGCCCACGCCGGGGCGGCTCCTGTGGAGGTCGGGTAGCTGAAATATCCAGCTGGAAACCGCAGATGAACGTCGTGGTAATTGTGGAGCGCTAACCCCAGTTGCTTTAGGTTGTTCTTGCACTGCACTCTGCGAGCAGCCTCGCGGGCCTGCTGAACGGCAGGTAGCAACAGCGAAATCAGAATGGCGATGATTGAAATCACCACCAATAGCTCGATGAGCGTGAAGCCTGGACGGCGATGTCGAATGACGTTCATACCTGGAGTCCTCAATTACAAAACGGGATCTGAATGCGGCTGGGCTGGACACAATGTAGCCGAGGCTAACTCCCCGTAGTTTAGTAAAGGCTAACTTTGGGACAAGCCTGCATTCGGAGAGTTTCTCAAACTCCGGAGACACACTACAATAAAAACAAAGCAACTCACTTACTCGAAGATTTCAATATGGCCAATGTTCACCAACGAATTCGATCCGACCACGCGACGGAAATGGCAGAAGACTACGTGGAAGCCATCGCGGAAATTATTGAACGCAACTCGGTTTGCCGGTCAAACGACCTGGTGCAGCTGTTCAACGTGACGCATGCAACGGTCAACAACACCGTAGCGCGACTTGTTCGGGACGGTTACGTCACGACCGAACCATACCAGCCGCTTGACTTGACCAGTAACGGCAGGACGCTCGCCCGCAAATGCCGTGAACGCCACGAAGTCGTTAAGGCATTTCTGCTGGCCTTGGGCGTCAGCGAAGCCACCGCCACTGCCGACAGCGAAGGCATCGAGCATCATGTCAGCCCTGAAACGCTAAAGGCGATGCAGAGATTATTGAAGTCAGGAAGGTTTTAAACCTTGTTCGGGGGGCAGATAGCAGATGGCAGAATTCGTAGGTCGTGGTGCCTTCGGGGCACATACTCTCTGCGTTCAGGGGCATGGCTGTTGTGATGCCGTGGTAGTGGGATTGGCGGATTGTTGTGTGCGACAAACTCAACCGTATTATCGTGCTCCCATCAAAAGACCGTTTGATAGTTCTGCTCCTGGAAACTCATACCTTTTTCAACGCACAAATTCCGTGTCATCTGGCCCATACGCTTTCTGCGAATCGGACGGCAACTGGCCGCACGAGAAGGACCGCTCAGAATCAGCCAAATTGCTGAGCGAATAAACCAATGGCTTGAAGGCGGCCATTGATTCTTCGGTCACTGTTCGAGAACCGCCCGGCTGCCTTTCGACCCTGACTCGATCGGGACAATTATTCGCGGCGCGGTTACAATCATGTGCGACGGGTCGATTTCAGGAATTCACGTTTGTGATCAGTGCAGAAGTGTTATCAAGTCTTGGACAATCACGAGGTGGGGCCATATGAGCACATCAGAGATGGACCCAGCACTCGCCAAGAATGCGGCAAACTACGCGATTTAGATCGGCGTTGATGCCAATGACTATTCCGGCCGTTCCGTGAGCAGTGCGGGCGACGTCAACGGCGACGGATTCGACGATCTCATCATCGGAGCGGAGAATGCCGATGCGGGTGCAACTGAAAGCGGTGAGAACTACCTGGTGTTCGGCGGCAACTTCACCGGCGGTGCAGAAACACTGGCTGGAACCGCTGCCGCTGAAACGCTGACGGCAACTCAGGGAGCGACGCCTTAGGTTTAGGCACATTGGGGGGATCGAGTTTTGTATCCGAGCGGCGTTGAGCATGATGTGAAGTTTAGTCCATCCTTTCCAGAGAGTGATCCATCCAGGGTGACTATCTCGTTTTCGGTTGCGATGGCCACCAAGGCGGGCGAGGGCGAGGCAAAAGTCGTAGATCGTCCAGTCCGGACGCGCCTCGCCGTGTCGCCAGCCGCTCAGCAAATCCACGTACGCGGCACAGAACAGGTCTGTCGCAGGACGCGACTTCGCATCCTCGCGATGACTCAGCTCACGATGACTCAGTAGCGAAGGTTCAGTAGCGATAAAGCGACCACGCTCAGAATCGCGATCATCGGCTGCAGGCGAGCGGACGAGTTGATCCGAGGGTCTTCGATACCACAACGCGTCTTCTGCCCTTTATGATATTCTTCAATAATCCAGCGGCATTCATACCACTGCTGCACCTGATGAGCGGCTTCAGATGTCTCGCACGGATGATTCGTCAGCAGAATCCATTCGAGCGATTCCACGCCTTCCGGAGGATGCGGTTCCCAC
>JBDNFN010000094.1:0-16295 GCA_041689795.1 Fuerstiella sp.
CAACACGGTGCCGTCCATCGCCATGTCGCAGGCGTTGTTCAGTGTCCGCAAATTCAGCACAGCTTGTTCTGCAATCAGCCGTTCGGCGCGACTCAATTCTTCAAAATTCATCGGGAGGACTCCATGGCAAAAAAATACGACGACACCACAGTAACCCATCTTCTCTATTCGCGCAATCGTCTATGAGCGCACCCGACAGGCTGCTAGGCCGCATCACGACAGGACAAATGTTGTGCGGAGCTTAACGTGCTTCCATTCGCGAATTAGAATCACGAGAGCAATCAGCAACGCCGTGAGTGCAACCAAGGGCACTGTGGCACCAGTTAGAATAAGTAGCGCTAGCAGTGGCATGGACAGCAAAGCGTCACCAAAGCTCACAGCGGCGCTAGCAAAGCCTGCGGCGATGAGTGCGCAAGCAACAGGAATCTCGGTTTCCAACAACTCGGAACTTTCCAATGCGTTTCAATGAGTGACATCAACGATAAGAAGAATTGCAAATCCAGCCAGAAAATGACAACCGAAGCCAACCGCTGAATACACAACCCCGACTGGCATGATACGTAAATTCTGCAATTCTACGTTCCCGCAATCCTGATGTCTGGCCACCAGCGATTTTGGGTTTTCCATGCCTGTGGAATCTCCAGGGCTGTGGGTCCGGTGTGTCCGAACCTGGTCAGATGGGCGAGATTATCCAGCAAAAAGTCGATCCGTCTTAAAAAAAGACGTTCCGATGCGTTTGAAACCGTGCCGACGCTTGAAGAACGATTGAAAAGTCGCGATGCTTCGCCTTGACGAGGGGTTCTGGGCTCATTTTGGACGGACGACCTGCCGAAGAACATGTTTCCCCGTTTACACAATTTCCACAGCCACGCGTGCGTGGTTATCAGAACGCACGTCTTCAACAGACGGTTCTGATTTTGAAAAGGATCCGGAATGTCAATGTATGTTGGTGAATCGCTGGTTGGTGAAGGTAACGAAGTTGCTCATATCGATCTTCTGATCGGTGACAAGAACGGTCCTGTGGGCATGGCGTTTGCCAATGCTTTGTCCAGCCAGAAAATGGGACATAGCAATTTGCTTGCTGTAATGGCTCCCAACGTAGCCGTTAAGCCATCAACTGTGATGGTTACAAAAGTTACCATCAAAGGTGCAAAACAGGCTGTCCAGATGTTCGGTCCGGCTCAGAAGGCCGTTGCTGACGCTGTTTCAGACTGCGTTAAGTCTGGCGTAATTCCTAAAGATCAGGCTGAGAATCTTGTTATCGTTTGCGGTGTGTTCATTCACTGGCAGGCCGAAGACGACAAGAAAATCTACGAATACAACTACGCTGCGACCAAAGAGTCTATCGAACGAGCGATGAAGAACGAGCCATCTGTTGACGAAATGCTTGGCCAGCGTGACACCGCTGAACACCCATTCTATCAGGGCTAGTCTTCGACCACTTTGGGTGAATTGAAGTGCTGAATTCAGGAGCGACCGTGTTTCAGACACGGTCGCTTTTTTCTTTGTCGAACACTTATCCTTTTCTGAACTACAGTCAGCGACCACACGGGGAAGCCCGCACAACGCTCATGGTAAGTCGTCTTCCAACGACGAACGTTTGGTCATAATCGGTGGCAGATGTTCAAGGCGGTAAGGCTGAAAAGTAAGCTTAAATCATGGCGTTCAGAACAACCAGGCGTTCTGGACAGGTGGTGGCTGTTGCTGGCCAAAATACCAAATCGGAGCAATCGGCAGACTCAATCGGTGTTTAGTGATATTCGTCTATATTCCGCAATCGGCACGTTTGGCACCTTAAAACTCTGGATTTGCTCTGTTCACGCCAAAAATTCCACTTCAGCACGATGCTGTGGCAGAAATGAAAGCGGGGTTCTCAAGCTGTTGGGTTTCCATGTAAGGTTCGAAAAGGCAATAATGTCATAAAGCCGAATGAACACTTAACTTATTGTCATTGAGGCGCCTTCAGTTGAATCGTCCAGAGCTTTTCTTCATGCGACCATGTTCGCGGAATATTGCCATGTTTCGAATATCTACAGCCGTGGTGCTTAGCTGCCTCTGCTTTTCGAGCTCAACTTCAGCTCAGGATCGGATCGACGATTTCCTGGGAGGTGGGTTTGGAAGTCAACCAACAGAAGCCGCTGGAATCACAGTGACAGCGGTGCTGGTTCCCGTTGATGACAATTCTGTTGACGTGCAGGTATCGGTTGAATTACCAGCCAATCACTACATCTATTCGACCAACCCATCATTCGGTGCCGCGACAAAGATTGCATTATCCGCACCGGAAGGGTTTGAAGCAGTTGGAGCAATAAAAGCAGATCGAGCTCCTAAGAAGATCACTGATCAGTATCTTGGCCCGGTGGAAAAATTCTTCGGCAAGGCAACGTGGACTCAACGACTCAAAAGTACAAAAGGGCCGCTAGTTCCTAACCTGCAAATCTCTGGTTCACTAACCGGCATGTATTGCTCCGCCGGCGAAGGTGGTTCATGTCACCCGATCGAACCTGCTGAAAAATTTACTGCAGCCATGCCGGCTGGATACAAACCGGGCAATGCATCAACGGCATCTCCCGCTGTTGCTCAGGTTGCAAGTTCTGCGGCAACACAGATCATCGTTCCGAAACTTCCACTGCCTGTTGGTGTGACGGAATCGCCAATTCGGTTCAAGGTTTCGCTGACGCCAGCGACGGCTGGAATTGGTGACTTTGTAACGCTCTCCATTACTGCCGAAATCGCTCGTCCCTGGCACACATATTCGATCACGATGGATCCGGATTCAATCGGAGGTGTACCAACCAAAATCAATCTCACGAATGTAACTGGTCTTCAGGAGGCGGGGAAGAATTTTGTTGCTTCACCGAAGCCGGACATTGAAAAGCCTTTAGAGAACATCGTACTTGAGGTTCATTATGATTCGGTTGTCTGGAGTCGCAGCTTTGTGTTGACGGAGGAAGCTGGATCTGTTGCCGGTTCAATCGATTTTCAAATCTGCAATCACGGATCATGCCTTAATCCAGCGAACGCAGTTTTTTCCGTCAGCCTCAGTGGTCTGCCGGGAAGTCAGCCGCTGGTTGCGATCGCCGGTGATTCCAGCGATGTAGAGACTGAATCCTCAACGGAAAACATTGAGGACACAGCGTCGGCCGCCGGTCCGTTGTCGATAGCCGGACTGATGCCGTTTATCCTGTCAGCTATTAGTGCGGGGTTTTTGTCCCTGTTGACTCCTTGTGTGTTCCCTATGATTCCTGTGACCGTCAGCTACTTTCTTAAGCAGGGCGAGCAGCGTCCGGGCTCTACTCTTAAGCTGGCCGTTATTTATTGCCTCGGCATCATCGGGGCGTTCACGATTCTTGGACTTACAGTTGCCGTGGTTGTGGGACCGACCGCTCTACCAACACTGGCTGGCAATCGATGGCTCAACCTTCTGTTTGCTGCCATATTTATTCTCTTCGCCTTGATGCTTATGGGCATGTTTGAAGTCAATATTCCATCATGGTTGCTGACATGGTCCTCTAAAAAACAGGATTCCGGCGGGATTGTCGGTGTGCTGTTTATGGCGCTAACGTTCACCTTGGTTTCGTTCACCTGTACATTTGCTTTCGTCGGATCGCTACTGGTGGTGGCCGCCAATGGATCGTTTCTAAAGCCAATCATTGGCATGGTCGCGTTTTCGACGGCGTTCGCATCGCCATTCTTTTTTCTCGCGCTGTTCCCGGCGATGTTGAAGAAGCTTCCAAAAAGCGGTGGCTGGATGAACTCAGTCAAGGTCACGCTGGGGCTGCTGGAACTCGCGATTGTCGCGAAGTTTCTCAGTATCGCCGACATTGGATTCAGCCCCACTGGCAAGCCTCAGTTTCTCGATTTCTCACTGGTCATCGGATCATGGATTGCTGTTTCGGCTGTCATCGGAGTCTACCTGTTAGGTCTGTTTCGCCTGCCGCATGATTCACCGGAAGGTCCAATTGGACCTGTTCGTTGTTTGGTTGCCGTTGGTTGCTTCGGACTTTCCGCCTACATGGGAATCGGACTACTTGGTGCTCAAGCGCCTGAAGGAGTAATTTGGCAACAGATTGCAGCCTTTGCTCCGCAGCGTTTTGAATCGCCTAACGTTGCCGAAGGTGGCTCCGGCGGTGTTCACAAGGGTTTGCCGTTTTCGCTGGACTTCGATAAAGCCGTTATTGTGGCGTCGCAGGCGGATCGGCCTTTGTTTGTGGACGTGACAGGCGTCTACTGCCACAACTGCCGCGTGATGGAACAGACGGTGCTCGCCACCGATCGTATTCAGTCATTGATTAAGGATTTGGAACGAGTTCAGGTTTACACGGATAAAGTTCCAGTTGACGAACCGGAGGAGCGCGAACGTTTGTTGCAGAGAAACAAAGATCTGCAACTGAACTGGCTGAAAAGCGTGGCACTTCCTTCGTATGCAATCGTTTCGCCGGATGGCAAGCAGATTCTGGCGATGGTCGACGGCTTACAGAGTACCGAAAAATTCGCCAAATTCATCGAGGCCGGCGTTGCGAAATGGGAGCAAGGTCGTGGCGGGGCTGAAGACACAACAGCTGCCGTTTCGCAAAGCAGTCTCCAAACGAACTAAATCGATCAACTTCATCATGTGCGAGTTCGGTGATTGAAAATCGCAGTTGCGTCGCTCAGTTCAGTTCGACATTCAGAATTCGTTTAGCACTATTCAAAGACCGATTCGGCGTGCCAGGGCATTCGGCAGGTCCGTCGGTTATGCTTTCCTGTTTAGCAGCTGTTTCATGTTCAAACGCTGAACGAAGTGGTCGACAAAACACGAAACCTGGACGGCTCAAAGAAGCACGATAATGCGAATGCTCGTTACCGGGGGCGGCGGTTTCCTAGGACTTTACATTGTGGAACAGTTGCTCGACAACGGGCACGATGTGCGAGTGTTTTGCCGTGGGCATTATCCGGCTCTGCAGCAGCTTAATGTAGATGTAGTGAACGGCGACCTGTGTGATCCGGTTGCAGTCGCGTCTGCCTGCGATCAAATGGAAGCGGTGTTCCACGTTGCCGCTGTACCTGGAATATGGGGGCCGTGGGAACGCTATTATTCCACCAACACAGTTGGCACAAACAACATATTGACCGCGTGTAAAAAGCACAGTGTGCAACGATTGATCTACACCAGTTCGCCCAGCGTGGTGTTCGATGGCCACGATCACATAAACGGCGACGAATCTCTGCCGTATTCAACCGACTGGCTTTGCCATTATCCTCATTCAAAAGCGTTGGCCGAACAGGCTGTGCTGGCAGCGAACGATATTAGCTCGTTAAGAACTGTTTGCCTTAGACCGCATTTGATCTGGGGACAGCGTGACAACCATCTGATTCCTCGGCTAATTGCAAAGGCAAGGTCCGGGCGTTTACGGCGAGTAGGAGATGGCACCAATGAAGTGTCCGTCGTGAACGTCGAAAACGCGGCCGCAGCTCACATTCAGGCGGAAGCTTCACTTCGTGACTCCGTTACAGCAGCTGGAAAAGCTTACTTCATCAACGAGCCGGAAGCAGTCAATCTGTGGGACTGGATCGATCAGCTGCTTCATCTGGCCGGTCTTCCCGCCGTGCAGAAGTCCATTTCGTATACTTCGGCAAGGCGAATCGGGGCTGCCATGGAAACAGCATGGCACTGGCTGCGACTTTCTGGCGAACCGCCGATGACACGATTTGTAGCTGCTCAGTTGGCAGGCTCGCACAGCTACAGCATTGAAGCGGCCAGACGTGACTTTGGGTTTTCCCCCATCGTGACGATGGCAGAAGGACTTGAGCGGCTAAAGGCAGACTTTTAAGCGATAGGCCAGTCTGAATTTTGTTGTTCGCCAGGAACTGTATTTGACATTAAACTTAGCCCTACTGAAGAATTATCACCTCGGCTAGACTTCAAGAGCGTTGCTGGTGTTGACGACAGTCAACACCGGCAAGAAAGCCTGTTCCGGCAAAACCAACATTCCAGTATCCGCTGGTTTCACTCGCTGAAAAACTAATCAGTTAATTGAGCGTATACAATGCCGCCCCGTCTTCAGGAACAACAGCCAGCAACGGGCGCTCAGAATCCTGCGCGGCGTGTCGATGAGATGCCCGATGACGCAGTAGACGTCGAGAAACGCAACATCGTTAGTCTGGTGATCCACCAGATTCTGTTTCGAACAGCTTGGATCTTCAAAACCGAAAGCGTGATTATTCCGGCGTTTCTGGACAGTATCAGCGATGCTGGCTGGGTGCGAGGCATGTTGCCGCCACTCAACCGTTTTGGTCAATCGGTCGCGCCGCTGCTGCTTTCTGATCGCCTGAGTCGGGCCAGCATGAAGTCTCGCTGGCTGGCACGTTCTACGTTTTTCATGAGCCTCCCATTTTTTTCTATCGGGCTGATGCTGTGTCTGTTCGGTGCAAAATCACCTCCGTGGTTCGTCCTGTTCTTTCTGGTGTCTTATGGAATATTCTTTTGCATTCATGGCGTCAATCAAGCGTCATTTAACACAATTCAGGGAAAGCTGATTCGGCCCAATCGGCGGGGCCGTCTGGTGACAATTGTTGGCTACATCGGAGCACCAATCGCGGTGTTAACCGCGTGGCTCTTACTGCGACCGTGGACACAGGCAGTGCCGCCAAAATTTGCCTATATCTTTCTGTTTACGGGCAGTATGTTTTTTATTGCAAGCCTCACGGTGCGGCGACTAATTGAATCGCCGGATCCGGTGGAGAGCAGACAGTCAATCAACATTAAAAAACGCTTCGCCGAAGCATGGCGAAGCGTGAACGTGGATCCGCATTTACGAAGACTTTGTCTGCTGTCATCACTATTGGTATGTTCGCAGATGCTGTTTCCGCACTATCAGCGAATCGGCCGCAATATGGACGGGTATTCTGGACAGTTGCTGATGGTGTGGGTGGTTGCGCAAAATCTGGCTGCCGCTGTTTTCAGCTGGATAAGCGGCCGACTGGCCGACCAGCGTGGAACTCGTAGTGCCTTGCGATGGTTGACGTTTCTTGCCATGTTTACTCCTCTGCTGGCTTTACTGCTGCAAAAATTCGCAACGGCCGAATGGTATTGGCTGACCTTCGCATGGCTCGGAGTTGTGCCGGTTACGTATAGGATGCAGTTAAATTATGCACTGGAGCTAACAGAAAGGTCGCGACATCCAATTTATGTCAGCACCGTTGTTCTGTGTATGGCTGGCCCCATTGTGCTGTCGCCAGTCATTGGAGAATTTGTAGCGAGAGTAGGCTACGTCGTTCCGTTTTGCAGTATCGCGGCAATCGTCGGTGGCTCGTGGCTGTTATCACTTTCGATGGTTGAACCGCGCCACGCGGATTTTGATCCTGCGTCGATTGATATCGCTAAGTGATGGATACCAAGCGTCCTCAGCTATCGCCAAGTACTCGCCGAGTCTGCTGCGGATCGATCAGCAGTACCGGGGCCACCATCACCACCTGCAGGATGCCTGCGATGATCAATAGCTGGGAAATACTGTAACTCAGGCTGAGCCGCCCCGCCGTATAACTTCCAATGGTTGTTGATAGATTCATCAATGCCATGTACGACGTAAACTGAGTTGCCGCGACTCGAGGCCACGAAATCGTCATAAACAAAGAGAACAGAGACACTGACAGCACCGACAGTAAAAACTCCTGCCCCATCAGTAATCCCTTCACCAGCGACTTCGATTCCAGCAACGACGGAAACAGTCCGAAGCATATCCAGAGGGCGCCGAGCAATACCGACGTTGTCACGATCACACGTTTGGAGCCCAGACGGTCCGCCAGAAAGCCTCCCAGGACAGACCCGCCAAGTCCCAAAAATACAGCGTATCCACCCGTGACCGACGTGTAGTCTTCCTGGCTCCAGCCTCCGCCCTTTAACAGATAATCGACAAACACGACCGTCAGGACACCGATACCGACCTTCACGCCGATCGCGACAAACGCCCCCAGCAATGTAGCGCGAAGACTGAATGCTCGCAGAAGATTTCCCGTAACCGAGGCTGTTGAGTCGACGTGAATTGAGTCGTACGATCCTTCATCATGACCGTCGATATTGGCTGGCGGCCGAAATGGGTTTTCGCCAAAGTCAATAGACTGTTGTTCGGTATTTTCCGAAGTTAAGTTACCGGAGTCGGCTGATCTTCGACGTTCGCGAAGAAACAGTGGCAGCAGCATGATGACAAACAGCAGAACCGCCTGGCCTAACAGCCCAGCTCTGATTCCATAACGAGCGACCAGATATCCCAGGCCAGCTCCGCCGATGGCCGTGCCCAGGTAACTACATCCATACATGAGTCCGTTGGCGATTCCGCGTTCTTTTTCGTCCAGTAGATCGACGGCCAACGCATCGACCGCAACGTCCTGCATTGAAATAAATATGTTTGCCAGAAGAATCATGCCCGCCAATGGGCCTGGTACCAATTTGTAAAACGTCGAAAAAAAGACGCCATCTGCAGGTGACTTCGTCCAGACCATTCCAGGCAGATCATCAATCAGCAGCATGCTTCCGAGAACAACAATCGCCATGCCCTGAGCAAATAGGATCCACGGCCGCCGGCGCCCCATCGAAGGAATTGTGAAGCGGTCCATCAGCGGACCCCATACAAATTTAAATGACCACGGCAAAGAGGCAACGGCCAAAATCGGCCCGAGCTGCTCAGTCGTCAGGCCATGCTCGGGAGTTGCCAGCCATGCAGCGAATGTGACAGTGACAAACCCCCACGGCACTCCCTGAGCGACATACAAACCGCACAGAGTCAGCATCCGCAGGAATTTGCTTTCCGAGAGATACATCAGAACAACCCGTTAGAAAATTTCACCACCAGTTGACTCTTCTTTCCGCACGCGACTCCGGTGCTGCGAGACCAACAGCATAGGCATTGATCAGTTGCATTCGTTTGAGCAAGTGTAGCAAAATGAACTTTGAAATCGCACGACACGGGACACATACCCCTCAGCGACACAGATTTCCGAACGGCTTAGTTTACAGAGACGTAGCGCCAGTGACTGTGCCCTGCAATCGCTGGAAACTTGCTCAAATATGCCGCTTGCTCGTAAGAAAAGGGCTTACTCTGCCACTGATGTAAGTCTCCGCAGTACGTCCACCGATCAGTGCTGACTTCCTTTTGCGTTCAGAACACTCAGGGTAAATGGTGTGCACATGGTCCTAATCACGTTGCGGATTTCGAAAAAATCACCGGAATTCCGAGAAACGTGTACGAAACGCGTGGGCCCGTGTCACTAATAAACCAACAGAGATTTACGTTAACCGCCATCAACGTATATGTGCACAGGTAAAGACTATGAGACTCACACTTCGAACACTGTTGGCCTATCTGGACGATCGACTTTCTCCGGCGAATGCTCGGGAAATTGGTCAGAAGATCGCAAAAAGCCCGTTCGCCACTGAGTTGGAAGAACGCATCAAGAGTGTGGTGCGGCGTCGACGTTTAGCAAAGGAATCAGTCGATCAAAAGACGATTGATGCAAACCTAATTGCTGAATACCTGGACGATCAGCTGACGCCTGAACTTGTGGCTCTCATCGAAAAAGAGATCCTGTCGTCGGACGCATCGCTGGCAGAAGTTGCTGCGACGCATCAGATTCTGGGGCTGTTGAGCGATCCCGTGGAACTCAGCCAGTCCCTGAAAGACCGTTTGTACAAGTTGGCTCCGGGCCCCAGCAGTGAACCCGGACAAGGGCATACCGTTGCGTTACTTCCGGGAAGTACTGAAACCGATTGGAAGCCACTGACACCTCAGGGAACATCACAGAAGCGTTCGCCAATGCTGCTGCTGGCAGTCATGGTTCTTGGATGGCTTGGATTGCTTGCCACGGATGCTCATCTGTTTCAATCGTCGGATGCGACCGCCTCAAAGAAAGTCGCCGCAGCGGACGAAATGGTGGCCATCGCCGCAGCTGACGCGAAGCCTCAACAGGCAGATAACATCGTCGCAGCCAACGCCGAAATCGCACCGGCAGCCACCCCGGACATTGTGGCTGCTGACACTTCTTTTGCTGGACTCGAAACAGCCGCCAATTCGCCTTCAGTCGCTGTGCCCGAGAACAATGCGAGCGTTCCACCAACAGCTGCTAAAAACTCGATTGTCGCATCAAATGCTCTGGGCCCGAACATGTCGAAAACCTCGCCCAATGCTGCAACATCGATCGCCACAAATGATAAGTTGCCGACTCCAGCGGCCAGCCCGACCAATGATGGAGCCGGCGAAAAAATCACAAAGACTGTAACGTTTCATGTCGACGACCCCAGTTCAATGGTTGTTCTGGGAGACCTGAAGAAGAACAGCTGGGCGTGGGGTACATCGGCCGGAACGCCTGATTCACAAAGCTGGACACATCGATTGGCGGGTGTTGCGGCTGGAATCGCCGAGCCTTTTGAGTCTCGCATTTCTTCGCCCGAATTAGGCTGGTCGGCGCAGGTTTTAGGCTCATCGCTGTTCGAGACAATCAATGGCGAACAACCTGGAATTTCTTTACTTGAAGGTCGACTGATCGTCAGACAAACAGCTCCGCTGCCGCAGCCTGTTTTGTTCAGACTGTATCTGGACGAAGAATCGTTGGTGATCTCGCTACCAGCCGACGGAAGTCAGGTAGCGATCGGGCTTGCTTCCGGGGCTATTGATCGTGGTGCGGCTGATGCGGCGGAATACAGAATCCTGCCCGATGTTGGATTCGGGACTCTTGGCATTTTTGCATCTGAGGCGGATTTTTCAGTCGTGATCGATCCGGCCAAAGAACCAATAACTGTCGGAAAAGGAAGCCATCTTGTTTTTCGATCAAATTCTGGTGAGCCCCCATTTGTTTCATCAATGCCTCCGATTCCAACGTGGATCTTTGAAGCAGCTCAGCCAAAGCCGGAATCAACTTCCGAACTGATCGCCCAAACTGCTGCGGAATTCAGAAAATCACTTACTGTTGCAGATGCCGCCACAGAAGTCATGGAGAATCTGAATCCGCAGATTGCCGCCTATGCGGTGAAGTTGCCAGCTTTGTTGCGAAATGTGGCCGACCTGACCGCTGCGCTGATGCAGTCAAACGTAACAGGAGTCCGCACTGAAGCGATTCGCGGTTTGCATGGGATAGCACAACAAAACGTCGGAGGACGGACTCGGATCGCCGAATCACTACAAACACGTCTGCCGGAAGCGGAACTTGAAAATGTGATGATGTTGCTTGATGGCATTACGCCAACTGCTGCCGAAGAACGTTCCGTCAGCGCTTGGCTTGTTGGTATGCTCAGTAACAACCGGGCGGCGATTCGTGAGCTTGCTATCTTCAATCTGGAACAGCTCACCGGCGAACGCAACAACTTCTTTCCGGACGATGACGCCAGCCGCCGTGAATCAGCCGTTCGTCGCTGGACGAAACTTCTGGAACGCAACGACGGCCGTCTGGTGACTCCGCCCAATTAAAGCGTTTTACGAAATGAAGTAGCAAAACTCGTGTAGAGTCTCGGCCAATGAAACCACAGGACACGGCTGAAAGTCCTCAGGACTTTCGCTACCAGTAACCGCAATTTCTTGTAACTTGCTCTGGCTGGGACAAATTGCAGTGTTGTCACCGGACACATCAGCTCACAAAATAGCCCAGCGGCTTCGCCCGTAGAGCACGACCTAATGTTCCTGCGAACTAAGCTGCGGCAACTGAGCTACTTGAACAGCTTAACTCAGACGCACGCGGCTGAAATGAGCAACTTCCGCGATCGCTGTGCATTCACGGTTAAGCCAGCTTCCTTTTAGCGCGATGTATTAACTGTATTAACTGTATTAACTGTATTAACTGTATTAACTGTATTAACTGTATTAAGAATTTGAGTCGCCGTAGACTCGGCTGCACAAAGTTTGCGTGTGGGTTCAAACGCCAATCACCACAGCGCTGCTTTGTCCCATGCGAGTGACACTTGTTTTCAGGAAGATGCCATTACTGGTCTTGGCGTGTTCACCGGAAACTACGTTAAGCGGCGTCTCTTCGTCTGACGACTCAAAGTTCAGGGTCTTAGGTATGACACCATGGTTCAAGGCCAGCAATGATGCTGCAATTTCTGTTAACTGCGAACCGCTTCCCGCACTGCCAAGATAGCTTTTAGGGGCCGTCACGAAGGTTGAATCCGCGTGGCTGCCCAAAATTGATCGGATGGCCCTGGCTTCAAACGCATCGCGAGTTAAGTGGCCGGACGCACCGGTGTTGACGTGACCAAGATCGGCTGCGGAAATACCAGCCTGCCGCATTGCCATTGCAGCCGCCTGTTCGATGGCCTGTTGTTCTCCAGCTCCGCCATCGATACCCAACACACAGCTTGAACCAGTCCCAAGCAGTGTTCCGTAAATCGTGGCTCCGCGAGCTTCTGCGTGACTTCGTGATTCCAAAATCAGGGTGCAGGCTGCTTCTGAAACGACTTCTCCACGACGATTGCGGTCCAATGGTCGACATCGTTCGCCAGCTGGCCCTTCGGCCAGTTTGTCCCAATGTGTATGCTGGCAGGCTTTGACTGAATGCAGCTTGGTTCCCGTGGTACCAGTGATCATCACGTCGGCACGCCCGCGTCGGATGATATTCGCAGCCTCTGCGAGAACCAATCCGCCGGACGATTCGTCCTGTGTGAGTGAGTTATTGGGACCACGAGCGTCGACGGCGATTCCGATATGGCATCCGGGCATATTCGGAAGGTACCGCAGCAGCCATAGCGGCTCCATACCTTTGAACCGATCGCCTCCGTTAAACCCCCACTTACTGTAGTCGAATTCAGCGCCTGTACCGATTGTGGCAACTGCCGCATCCACCAGAACGTCAGGAGGACTGGACATCAGGTTTGCACCGAAGTCCACGCCGATCCGTTCCGGAGCAACTGAACCAGCTTCGAGTCCGGCATGAGTCATAGCCTGCAGTGCAGATGCTACTCCCAACTGGATTTCGCGGCACATCACTTTGATCTGCTTGCGAACAGCTTTCAGGTGCTCGTTGCGAGCTGACTTTTCGTTAAAGCCCGGTACTTCGCCACCAATACAATCCGGCGTTGCCACAAAACTAAGATGTTCTGTGGTGCGAAAACCACATTGTCCGGCTTCGAGACTCTGCCAAAAGGCATCCGCGCCGATGCCTATAGGCGACATCAAACCAATGCCGGTGATTACGATGTCGCCGGTTCCTGTGTCAGACATAATATTTAGGACTCGTCCGGGGCCGTAAAGAAATCAGTTTCTTCGTTTCTGTTCAATTCGCCGTGGCTCTCCATCCAATGCGACGAATTCGAAGCTGGAAATTCTAGTCATACGACGAAGGAAAGTGGTCTACAGTTGACGTTTTTCCGTCATCATGTCCCAAAGTGACGACTATTGGGACTTTTGGGCAACGATATCGGGGTGAATTCCAGAGTAAACGAAAAATCCGGAGTCACAAGCTGTCAAATTCTGAACAAGCGTTGATCTCGCACCGCCTTCATTTTTTTCGTCGTCTAACCTTAATTCCCCGTTTTGAAGTTGCTTTTGCACCCCAAACAAATGCATTGAACCGCCAGTACAGTCGCCCTTAAAACGTCAGCCCGACCATTCGGTTCTCGATACCACTTCGTGTAAATTCAGGATTCCGACGACACAACTCGCCATCTGCCTTAGGTTTTCCGCAACAAATGAAGAGTTTCTGACTTCGCGACGAGTCTCGCACCAGGTTTGCTGCGTGGTTTGCACCTGCGTGGTTGACGCAGGTGATCAGACAGAAGACACAATCAGGCAGGCGTTGTGTCCGCCGAATCCGAAGCTGTTCTTTAGGGTATGCGATATCTTTAGATCCCGAGCTTCATTGGGGACGTAATCAAGATCACAGCCTTCGCCCGCAGTTTCAAAGTTTATTGTCGGCGGCGCGGTGTTGGTCTCGATGGCTTTGATGCAGAACACCGTTTCCACTCCACCAGACGCTCCTAAAAGGTGACCAAGATGTCCCTTCGTACTGGAAACGGCTACGGAATCTGCGTGCGATCCAAACACAGTCCGAATGGCGATCGACTCTGCTCGGTCACCCAGCGGCGTGCTTGTCCCATGAGCGTTAATGTAATCAATTTTGTCAGCCGGTAGCGTGGCGTCTTCAAGGGCAGCAATCATTGCTCGAGCCGCACCTTCGCCGTTTTCGTCAGGCTGTGTCATGTGCAACCCGTCCGATGACAGGCCAAAGCCTGTGATCTCGGCCAGAATATTTGCACCCCGTTTCTGTGCGCGTTCCATATCTTCCAGAACCAGAATTCCCGATCCTTCTGCCATGACAAAGCCATCGCGATCCCTATCGAAAGGACGACTGGCGCTGCACGGAGCCGCATTTCGAACGGAAAGCGCGTTCATTCGGGC
This sequence comes from Fuerstiella sp., assembly GCA_041689795.1. Lineage (GTDB taxonomy): Bacteria > Planctomycetota > Planctomycetia > Planctomycetales > Planctomycetaceae > Fuerstiella. The sequence goes on from JBDNFN010000094.1 coordinate 14,361, forward strand.
AAACCCGGCAATTCCCATCGGGGTAATGCCAGCTTCTGTGCCTCCAGCAACCATGACATCAGCGTAACCACCCTGAATTAATCGGAACGCATTTCCGATCGAGTGAATCGCCGACGCACATGCAGTCGCAATGGCGGAACTTGGACCTTTCAGCCCCCAGTGAACGGCTACGTTACCGGCAGCGGCGTTCACGATCAATTTGGGGATCATGAACGCCGATATTCGTTCCGGCCCACGGTCGAACAGTCGAGAATGCTGGTCTTCAATTTCATCCAGACCGCCAATGCCGCTGCCGATAACAACGCCACATCGATAAGGATCAAATGAAGCAGACAGCACATCCGACTGATGAATCGCCTTGTCACTTGCCACCATGGCAAACTGAACAAAGCGGTCCATCCGGCGCAGTGCTTTCCCGTCAATCTGCATATGAGATCGTGGATCAAAATTCTTAATTTCACCACCAAACCGCACGCGAAATTCGCTGCAGTCGAATCGTTCAATAAGACTTACGCCACTTTTCCCATTACAGATTGCGTTCCAGACATCGTCCACATCACTTCCCAGCGACGTAACCACCGATGTCCCAGTCACAGCAACTCTGCGCCGTGACATCTATCAGGACTTCTCCTCGATGTAGGTAATTACATCGCCAACAGATTTAATCTTGTCGTAATCTTCATCAGGGATTTTGATGTCGAACTCATCTTCCAGAGCCATCACCAATTCCACAATATCCAAAGAATCCGCCTTCAGATCATCAACAAACGAACTTGCGCGTGTGATGTCTTCCTTAGGCGTATCCAGCTGATCGCTGACAATGCCAACTACTTTTTCTTCAACGGACACTTAACTTCCTCCTATGTGAACGTCCTACCGCGCTGCCCGATAAATAGGCACCAAAACCGCGATGGAATGTTAAACTTCTCTTTAGGTTTGCTGATCGGGAATAGGCTGCAGGGCCGAGATGTGAGGGAGATATATCGGGTTTAAGATTTTGTGTAAACCCGATGAAGCCCGGTAGTTATGCAATTCCGAAATCACACAATAGGGAATTGCTCCGGTTTCGATTATCCTGCCCCCTGAAACTTGTAATTTCACTGCCCACTATCCCCAGAATTACGACCTTTCGCAATGAAGTACGTCCTTGTTATCCCTGATGGTGTGGCCGACGAACCACAATTGTCGCTTGGTGGAAAAACTCCGCTTCAGGCAGCCAGACTGCCTGCCATGGACGAAGTCGCACGGATGGGAATAGTCGGACGCACCGATAATGTGCCGGCCAGCATGCCATCTGGAAGCGATGTTGGAACGATGACACTGTTTGGTTACGACACGCTGGAGTTCCACACCGGACGTGCTCCTATTGAAGCGGCAGCTCAGGGAATCCAGCTGAATGTCGGAGATTGGGCGGTTCGTTGTAACTTGGTCACTGTCGTTGACGAAGTCATGAGCAGCTTTACAGCCGAACAGTATCCCCGCGATTCGGCAAAGCAGCTAATCGAACTTCTGCAGAAGGATCAGTGCGGCGATAGCCACTGGAAATATCACAACGGCGTCAGCTACCGCAATCTGCTGATTTATCGAGCTCGCGGAGAAACGCCGCCTTTCACTAAGCTCACCACCAGTACACCGCCGCACGATATAACAAACCAGCCGATCGCCGAGTACCTGCCGTCCGGCCCCGGTTCGGACGAACTGCGAACACTCATGAGCCGCAGCCGAGAACTTTTTGCCAACGCGGCCCCAAATTTAGCCCGAATCGCTGCTAGCGATCATCCAGCGACTCAAACGTGGCTTTGGGGACTCGGACAGCGCCCCGCGCTGGAGCCGTTCTTGAAACGATTCGGGGTGCGTGGAGCAGTAATTACAGCAGTCGACCTGTTGCGAGGAATGGGCAGGCTGATCGGCTGGGACGTTATCGAAGTCGAAGGG
>JBDNFN010000095.1:0-17636 GCA_041689795.1 Fuerstiella sp.
CAGAGGCTTTGATTTTCCGGCTTCAGATGCAACGCGTACTGCACGTCGAGGTTGAACATGTACGCATCGGCGGCTGCGTCGTGCGTCCAGTTGCGGAACTCCATGATGAACAGCATACCGGCCACCGAATACAGCTCTTTGATGGGCCGTCCCAGGGTGGGATCAAAGTGCGCGGCCAGTTTTTGTGCGGGCATCAGCTTCAAAATGGCGTGCCGAAACAGATGCTGCCACCCGCTCGTAAGTCGTCGATAGGCAACCGACGAAAGAAGGCCTTCGAACTCGTCAAACAGGCCTGTTTGTCGAGGATCTGTCAACCTTCGCACCACACCGCTCCCTGAGAAAACTTCAACGAACCGTAGCGCCCACCTCGCAACAAAACCAGGTCAACTCAAACCAGGTCAACTCAAACCATACTCCCCACTTCGCACTTCGCCCCAAACTTTTGTCGCTCGTGTCTTTAATGAGGCGTCTTCGAATTTCGCCTGATTATCAAAGCGAAGTTTTTCTCGCCGCTCAATTCATCAAGTAGCTGAGACACGACATCAGATACTCCGCGATTGCTAATTGATGGGTACATCGTGCGTGTGGGGAAACGGCTCCAGATGCACGAGAACATCACGCAGACTGGAAAACTGGTTTAGCAGTTGATCCTTCACCTGATGTCCAATCCGATGGCCCTCCGCCACCGACAGATGCTGGTCGACTTCGATATGCATGTCGGCGAAGAATTCCAATCCGGATTTTCGAACCCACAGAGTTTCGACCTCTTCGACACCCGCCACATCCAATGCGGCCGCTCGAATACGATCGACAAATTCCGGAGCTGCCTGGACGTCCATCAGTTCGCTGGCACTGGAACGAAACAGCTGAATTCCTGACCAGACAATCACTCCGACAACCACTAACGAAGCAACCTCGTCTGCCCAGACATATTGGTCTCCGCCAAATCGTATGACGCTCAAACCAATCAGCACGGCAAGTGCACATAAAGCGTCGCTACGGTGATCCCAGGCGTTGGCAATGATTGCGGCGGAACCGGTGCGTTTGCCAATCCGGACCTTGTAGCGATACAGCCCTTCCTTGATGAAAATATTTGCGCCGGCAATCCAGAGTGTCCAGATGGGCGGTACGTTGTGCTGAAAATTCATGCGCCGCACGGCTTCCCATCCCACAAACAGGGCTGAAATAATTACCAGCAGAGCCACGTTTGATGCGGCAATAGCTTCGGCCCGAGTATGACCGTAAGGATGTTCTTCGTCAGGAGGCCGCTGAGCAACTCGAAACGCAAACAGAACCACAACCGTCGTGACCACGTCACCCAGCGAATTCAAGGCATCTGCAATCAGAGCGAAGGAATTGCCAATAATGCCACCAATAAGCTTTGCAACACCCAGCAAAAGATTTGCTACAAGCCCAATCAACGCGGCTCTGGTGACTTCCTGATAAAGCTCAGATACTGATTTGCCTTCGGACAAGTGTGATTCACTTTCGTCACTAAGAAACTAATTAAATCGCCTTGCTCAGCGTGTTGGTCCTGTAAGAATCTCACGCGTCATCATAACGAAATTTGTTTCCGTTAGTGGCTCTGCGCTGGCCTGATTGCTGATCCCACGCGGTTTCGCCTGAAAGCGGCACAGATCGGATGTGTTCAGTACCCGGCTGGCATTCAGGGTTTGAATATGAAGGCACGTTTATGCAACGTGCCACGTTGCATAAAAACAACAGATGTTGCAATCGCTGCCATTGTCGCCTGACGGATGTTGCATTTGCGTCAGGCGCTGTAATGGTCGGAACTGCGCCAAGCGGAATCATCTGTCTGTCCGCGTCAGCATACACGCCTGACCTAAGGGTAAGGGCCTCGCTCGCGAGGCAAAGGGCCGAAAAGCCTTGAAAAAGGCAACATTGGTAAGATCGGTAAAGTATTACAGATATACATGTTATGGCAGATTCGTGTTTCCGTGAAACTCTAACGGAAACAACTGTTTGACCATCGCCAAAACCCGCCATATAGTCGAAGTGTTCTCGTTAAGTTGAAGATCGCATCTGTAGGCTGACGGGACGTGTTTCGGATAAGGGTTCAGGTATCAAGCAGAACTGCTGCCCCTTGGCAAACTGTTTGTATGGAAGAAAGGCGTCTTCCGCACGTGGACTGGTGAGGTGAAAATCAGATGATGTCATCCCACCACGTATTTGAAGCAACCATATTTTCGCCCTTTGTCGTGAATTAGACATCACTTCAAAAGGACAACCAACGGAACGCTTTGTCGGTTCGCTGAGGTCGGTTACGGACGAACATCGGATTGCATGATGCAACCTCGCGGGACTGCCGCCAAAGCAGGTCTTGTTTCAATCGGTCTTTACCGCACTGGAATGGATCTGAGGGGAAAAACGTCATGCATTGTTTTCGCAATTTCAGTCATACTTCTCTCCACAAAATTGTCGCACGGTTTCTGTTAACCGGTGCGTTTATGCTGGCGTCTGCTGCTTCGGCATTCGCAGACCCGGCTGTGATGCCTCAGAAGATTATTTTCTCGATTTTGAATTCGGGCGATACACCCGAAATCTCGACAATCGTTGAGAACGTTAAATCGAAAAACTGGTCCGAAAAGGAGACGCTGGAAGTCGGCGAAGCCTACGAACAAACCCGGCAGTGGGTCAACGCGATTCGCCTGTACGAAGCCGCAACAAAACTATATCCCCAAGACGAGGGACTTACTTACGCCCTTCGCCGAACGCGAGTTCACTTTGGAATCGATCGTCGATATTCCGATCGCAGCTTTGAAGAACAAATGCTGCTGCAGTCTCGGTCAGAAGCGTTGGACCTTCTCGAAGACGTGATGACACGAGTTCAGCTGGAATACGTTGACAATGTCGCTGCGACAAAATTCATCGCTCATGGTACCGAAAGCCTGTACATGGCCCTTGGAAACGATCGCTTTCTGAAGGCTAACGTAAAGGGCGAACAGAACGCAGCCCCAGAGAAGCTGCGTAAGATGCTAATCGAAAGATATTGGAACAAGCGAATTGCGAGCCGTCTGGAAGCTCGCATGGTTGTCACTGAAGTCTGTGAAACTGCCGCCCGTGAAGCGGGTATTCCGGCCGGTGCCGTTGTTATGGAATATCTATTCGGAGGCTGCAATGCATTGGATGACTACAGCAACTTTCTGACTCCTGACCGCTACAACGACCTGTTTGGAAGTATCCAGGGAGAATTTGTGGGCATCGGCATCGAAATGGAAGCCGAAAAAGGACGCGGCATGCATCTTGTGAATGTACTGCTGGACAGCCCGGCTGAAGCAGGCGGACTGTTGCCTGGTGACTTCATCGTCGAAATCGATGGCCGAGACTGTCGAAATCAGACAACCGATGAAGCGGCTCGACTGCTACGCGGAACTCGAGGCAGCGAAGTCAACCTGATCTTCGAATCACCCGTAGGCAAAACAAGCACGGCAAGATTAACTCGCCGTCCGGTTCAGGTACGCAGTATCACCCGAGCACTGATTCTGGATGCTGAAGAAGGCATCGGCTACATCAAAATGACGGGCTTCCAGAACTCAACAGAATCAGAACTGGATGCTGCTCTGCGAGATCTCGAACAGCAGGGCATGCGATCGCTGATCTGGGACCTGCGAGGTAATCCTGGTGGATTGTTGGATACAGCCGCCGCCGTCATTGACCGCTTCATTGACAATGGAGTTCTGGTTTCCACTGAAGGCCGTTCGTACGATCAAAACCAGACATTCCGAGCCAAAACGTACAACACACTGACCATGCCCTTGGTGTTGCTGGTCGATGAAAACAGTGCCAGTGCCAGCGAAATTGTGGCTGGTGCCATCCACGATCATAAGCGAGGTCAGATTGTGGGCCGAAAGACCTACGGCAAATGGTCTGTGCAAAGTATCATCCATCTACCGGGTGGCACTGGTCTAAAGCTGACCACGGCTAAGTTCTTCTCACCGAACCACCAGAACTACGCTGGCATCGGCATCAATCCTCATATCGCGGTTCCACTGCCGGAAAATGTCCGAACAACAGCCTTCCGAGGTCGAACAAGCGACGAAATCAGAATCGACCCGGACGTTGCCCGAGCGATCGATCTACTTGACCGCCGCTACTCCCAAAACTGATCTGACTCGATCAGTCAGTACCCGAAATTGCCAGGTAGGCGCACGTCATCGGATGACTCCGCGGAACACACCCGAAGTTAAAACATCGGGTGACGGCAACCAAATACACAAGTCCCTGCTGTGCTTAAACAGCAGGGACTTTGCATGCGCCGAACGCATTACCTGACCGACGTAACAGACAGTCCAAATGCGACTGATCAGCCGGCAGACCCCGATCGGCCGATCATCCGTAACCACCTGCGAGACACATAGATCATTGTCAATTATATATTGCGTGAATGGACCCCGACAGTCGCCGAGCTCATAACGGTTTGCTCGTCGCGATTAGACACAACAAAACCTGGACTGCACGATCTCGTCTTTACGCGCCGTTCGCATTCGTGAAGTCCAGCGATGGCTGCTCCGCAGCTTTACTGTACATAGGATTCACGTTGGCTGTTTCCCAGCATCAACCGCACATCATTGTCTTCCGTGATAATCACTTCGTACTCCAAACCAAGTTCAACCATCGCATCTTTCACGTGCAGAAAGGAACGGAATGAGTCCCGTGAAACGAATAGCTGTATGAACTGTTGATTTGGTGTGGCATCGTGAAAATGTTGTTTTATGGATTCGTCCGGACTGTTACTGCTAAGGGCGATTCCACCGCCTGATCGGGGCCGAATAACGATTCCGCCAAGCTCATTGCTTTGCTGGCAATCGTTTGTGTTAATCGTTCCTGCTGTTGTAACGACCTGATGCAGTCGATCATTATCAATTGCGTAAACGATGGCGGATTTACTTGTGCGACGGACCTGTGGTATTCGAGCTGTACGTCCCGACTGCTGGACCTGCGTCACTAACTCGGCTTTTAGCTGCCGATTCGTGGCAGCGTGTGAATCGAGGCTGGATTGCTGCCGAACCAGTTCATCCTGCAGCACCGCAGCAGTTCCCCGTGTATCCGTGATCGTCTTAACAGCCTCAGATTTTTGCTGCATCAACGCGACGCGGTCCTGCGTCTGCTGCTTAATCTTACCAGCAAGCGACATTGATTCTTCACTGGCGAAACGTGATGTAACCTGCTTTTGCTGCCGCAGTTTTCCCGACAGAATTCGGAGTCGTTCTTTAGACTGCAGCAGTTCTGCCTGAATGTCTGCGATATCGGCCGCGGTCTGGTGTTCAGGCTCAGGCGTTATCGGTTTTTGGGCACTTCTACTAACAAGTACGGCGACCAGCATCGAAATGAATAACACGGCTCCAAAAGTGTTACAGATTGTATCCAGAAGTAACTCAAGACTGTCGGTTGAACTCTGAGTCGATCTTTTGTTCATTGAACACCGGCTCCAGTTAACGGGTCGATGGCCGATCTGTCCTGCGGAAGCAAATCAAAGCCGAAGACAACGTGGCTCTTTCGTAAATCCTCAGTCAGTGGATCAAGAATATCCGCCGCCAGGGGTTTCACCAGCAGTAGAAAAACGGCCCCCGTCCGATGTTGCTGTTCTATCCAGTTTGTGACTGTCTGTCGTGACTTAAACCCTGTCGGAGGTTGCAGCTTTCCGAGTTCCGCGGCCTGAAATGTGTGTCCGTCCGTAAGTTCAACAAGCCAGCATGTCTGTGAGCGACCGTCATGGCCGTTGTACACAATTCGATCCCCGCTTTGCAATTGGCTGACTTTTTCCTTAAGGCGTTCGTTGTCGTGAATCAGTGCCTGTGTTTCCTGGATCTGGCTGCTCTGCTGGACTTTTGCATCCTTGATTCTGTTCAGCGTTGCATCGTCCAGCACCACCTGTTTCCAGAGGCCATTGATGTCCGTCTTTGCCTGCTGGTTGTCGTTTTTTAGCGTCAATGATCGGTCACGTAGCAGTTCTGGATTATCGATGGCTCCGGAATTCAGAAGCGTTGCCTGCTTGTCAGTGGCTGCCTGAAGTTCGCCCACTTCAGCCGATAAGGCCGCTGCCTGGCTGCGAAGTTCGTCCACCATCTGGCTTGCCGCAGAATGTTCCGTCGCTGCAATGACAGACGTAATCTGCAGGCACATCATCAGCGTTAACAACAGCATGATGCCCATCACGCAGGTGATGATGTCCTGAAACACAAACAGAGAAAACTGGCTGTGATTCTTTCGTTTTCGACGTGACATAATGGCTAGCGGATGTTGAGAATGAAAAAGTAAAATTACGGAACAAAGCGGTAGTCGCCCTTGTTTTCGCTGGCAATCTGTTTGAGTGCCGCTTCACCGGCATTGGAAACCAGTGCGATGGTGTGAATCCGAACAGCTCCATCCGAATTTAATAACCGAATATATTGCGGCGCATCGTAAGGAATTTCACCATCCGTCAGCAGGAAGACAGCGTCCGGTATTTTGCTTTGACCAAATGCGTGCTGCATACCTGCGTTTGGATTTGTTCCGCCAGCGGTTTCTACAGATGCCACCCATTGCTCAATTTTGGCAACACTTCTTCGTCCGAGCTTTCTGTAGCCAGCGGGATCTGCCAGCACGCCATCATCGAAAAACACAATCAGTACTTCCACATGATCCGGCAGGCTCTGTAGACACTTCAGAAGTTCGGTTTTCGCACGGGTAAGCGGCGCACCTTCCATGCTGCCCGATCGATCCACAACAAAGACAAAGCGCCGTCCGGATGCCGTCAGCCCAAAAAAAGTTGCTTCTCCCGGTGCAGATATTGTAAACCTTGAAGTTGAATCACCCGGCTTCGTAGACTTCCCGCCACTGGTGGTTTCTGCAGATCTGTCGTTTAGATCGCCAGAGTCATTCGATGCCATTTCTGCCGGTTGTTGTTCACCATCACCTGATGCTGTGCCGATCGGGGCAATTCCGTTATCAGTAACAGCATCCTGTGTCTCAGATTCAGATAAGGGCTGCTGCTGTGAGTTGCTGCCCGGCGACGGCATATCAGTCGACTGCATATCCGGCGACGGCCCAGACTCAGCCTGACTTGGGGCCGAGCCCGATACCGGTGTAGTGTCTGAATTATCGCCGTCGCTGCCTGTCGGCTGATTGCCTGCCTGGCTCTGAACAGAACTCGCCGGTAACTGATCGTAGAACAACCAGATCGCAATCAACACGACCAGCCCCAGCAGCACCCCAATCGATACCTGCCGTCGCTGTCCTGCCTGGTCCGGTTTTACAGCGGACACAATATCCGGCTGATCTGCTGAAACAGCGGCAGCAACGGTTTCAGTATTAACGGCCTCGACACTAAATGCTTTCGAAGCCGATTTAGGCACTACTTTCTGTGAGGACGTTGCTGCCGTCCTGAGCTGTTTATATGTTCGCCAGTCGCCAGCAGATCCGTTGCGCACATGCGTGGAAGGACGCACCTTCTTGATCATCGCCAGGTACTCCAACTCCTGACGACTCACGGGGCCGACCACTTTATGGCCATTTTTGTAGTACCAGTCATTCATGGCATCTACTGCATCTGAGCAGACTCCTGAAAGGGCAGAAGTTTCAGCTTTGTGACCACATTTCGAGTGCAGTATTCCGTGCAGCTATCAAGAAATTCCTGTTCGGACTTTCTTAAGAAGGTCACCATCATCTGAATTGCAAGTGCAGCCACAAGGGCTTCCAGTGTTGTGTCGAACGCAACTCCCAGACCGCCCGTCACATTCTTCAGGGCTGGCAGCAGAGCGGCGGAATCTCCAGAAGCACTCATCACCGAACCGAACTCTCCAATCGCAATCGAAAGCCCCAAGACCGTGCCGATAAAACCGAGAATCGGCACGGCCCAAAGAAATCCGTTCAACAGCACGTAGGAAGATTCTGAAACGGCTTCGTCAGACTCAGCCTGAGAACGCAGAATTTCATCAACATCTGATACACGTCCTATGTTTCGCAGGTTCGATAGCGCAATTGATATCCGATTGAACAGCATAAACTGTTTCGGGTCATCCACCAGTTCCAGCATCCTGTCGTACACACGATCCACGGTTGTCGGTGATAGCACAAAGTCAACGTCTTCTGGAATCACTTTCAACTTCAGGCATCGCATCTGCAACGCCAGCTTACGCCATTTCAGAAACAGGATCGCCAGGCACCAGGCTGATAAAAACACGATCGACGTGGGAATCGGCCCCTTACCAATAAACTTGCCATGTAAAAGACTGCCGGGCATCAACAGCAACAGCCCATGAAAACCCAGCGTCAGCAGCACGGCCAGTAGAAAAGACAGAGCCGTGTTGACGCGCGTAAAGCGATTGCCGGAAAACATCAGCCGCTGCTCAATGTCCAGTCGAGCCCACGACAAAACATCGCTGCTGTTGCTTAGTTGACTAAACACTTTGGTTGACATAACGGGTCTTACGTTCTGACGATGATGTTAATTAAACGGCGGCAGCCGTATTGTCTTCGATGCATATTATGACGCGTATAAGTTCGAGTACCGCCATGCCCGTGATGAATAGAAGCCACAGGAATATCAGCTGTATTGGCACCAGCATCAGGCCCCCGGCAACAAGTTCCCAGATTTCCAATTGCACCCACAGGCCAATCTTATAAAAGCTGCCTGCGAGACTCAGAAACATTGCCAGCACAAAGATGATTCGCAAACTTGCTTCGGCAATCCGCAGGTAACGCGTCAGGTTTGGAAATTTATGAATGGCGTTTGAAGGCATCCGGGCGGCTTGAGACGTCCCCATCAATATTTCAAGGAACCCCGCCTGTCCAAGTTTGTCCAAGCCGTCATTCGACTTCCTTCGCGTGCCGCCGACTCCGGAAAACTGAGGCAGGTCGCCGGCAGGAATCCAGTTTTCGAAGGCTTCATTCCATACAAGATCTGACGAACTGAGACTTCCCGTCGACAGCCACATTTGAATATCTGATGCCCGCACGGGCCCCAGCTTGTTGCCGCCTTTGGTGTAATACCATTCCGTCGATGCTGAACCGGTTGCACTGCCACCTTCGACAGCGTCTACATGCTGGTGCTGTTCCCTAACATCTGCCAAGACAGTTTCAGACTCAACCGCGACTTGTTCGCGTTGAGCGACAACTGGCTCAAACAGTTCGGCCATATCACCGGCTTTCTGCCAGTTGACAGCGTCGACTGAAAGTTCGTGATGTCGCCCCAGTCGTTTGCGACGAATCTGAGTCACAATCTGATCCTGAGACAGCGGGCCTTTTACCTCGCCGCGAATTCGGATGTAGTATTGGCCGGCCATTTGAATCCTGAATGTAAATTATTTTTGAATAAAATGTGAACATCGCACACTAAGGAACACAGTTAATTCGTCGGCACTTCGCGATACACGGGATGTCCTTCTTTGGCCCACGGAACAGCTGGTGATGCCGCAATAGATCCAATGGAAGTTTTTTCGATGTCGGCTACCTTATAGAAAACAGCAGCCTTCAGTTCCCCTTCACGCCCAAGGGCCTGAAGCGTAACGCGATCTGTTACGAAAACTTCGCCCTTCAATGCGACAACCCAATCGGCTTCTGCGTTTCGATGCAGCCACCCGACACATTCCATCGCCGGACCGGGATTCTGTTTCATCGCAGTGGCAGTGTCGTCTTTGACAGCGTGCAGATCTTCCAGAATCGCGTCTGAAGATGAGGTCAGAAAAGCTGCAGCCTTCTGACGCTCGCTGCTGGCTCGAACATCTTCCGGTGCTGCCCAGTTTGTTAGCCGCGACACATCAGACTTATTGATTTTGCTTAGATGAGTCTGCATGCGTTCACGAATGAACAGATCGCCCTCGGAACCAATACCCAGTATGCGTTCTATCAGCAGCAGACGCAGAATTTCGTCCATGCCTGGTTGTTTCAATACACGCTCCACCGCAAGTGTGATGGCGTTAACTAAGTCGATTCCGGCTTCTTCCGCAAATACGGTCTGCAGTTGCCGAGCAAGCACAGACTGCGGCGCCAACCACAGATCTCCCGTTCTGGTTCTGACATTCAAAATCCTGGCGACTAAAAGTGCCTTTGCTTCACGTTGCGTACCTGTCGTTGTGGTGTAGAACTGAAAGCGAATGACTGACCCGGTGATTTCCGGAGCGGTGGTGGCGAAATATCGCAGTCCGTCTGTGGTTTCCACAAGGTAGGCTTCGGATATCGATTTGGGCGACAGCATGCGGTCAAGCTGTTCCAGACTGGACCCCGAAGCTCCGCCTTCTCGCGAAGCGATCGCCTTCAGACCATCAACGCGGCGTTCGACACCCATTGTTCCGGGATAAGGGCCAGACGATTTCTGGAACTCTGCAAACTGGTCGACAAGTCGTTTAGCCTCAGCCGGTGCCACTGTCGACAGAGAAGTCAGTTTGATCATGTTTCTAAGCGAATTCCAACTGTCCACGCCCTCCCATAATGGCAGGTCCGTTCGAACAATCTCCAACAGGTCTTCCGCCCGCTCTGTGCCCGGATGTTTGCGAGCAAATTCCATCAGCGCTTTACGAAACTCGATCGGACGTCCGGCGGCACCAGTCACGCTTTGCAGACTGCGAGAGACTTCCAGATTTACCTGGACAGTAGACTTCTGTTGTTCAACTTTAGTCTTCAGAGCGTTTAGCGCGGCCTTAAGTTCTGACGATACGTGAGGTCTGATGTTCAGTTCGGCAATTCGGTTTTCGACGTCCGCATACAACGCGACGGAGTCCTTCGGAAGCAACGCGACCTGCTCAACAAGTTGCTCTTGATCGGTTTCGAAGATCGAATCCAGTTTGGTCTGCATCTGTGATCTCACCTGCTGAATTTGTGTTCCCGTGTTGACGACACGAGCTTTCTCTGCCGGATTAAGAGTGATCAGTTCTGCTTCTTTCAATGCCGCCTCAGCCCGCGGAAAATCTTCCCACCGAGCTGTCTCAGTACCAAGCTGCAGTGCACTGCTAATCAGGCCATTCAGTTGTTCAAGGCGGCCGTCTTCCTGAGTTCGCAGCAATTCCAGCAGCTTTACCCTGCCCAAAATCTCGGGCTGCTGCATAAAGGCGATGTTCTCAGTCGTAATTTTGGCGTAGTAGTCATCCACCGGTTTCAGATCACCAGATTTTTCCGCAGACTTTGTCAGCTGATCCAGCTGCACGATATGGCCGGCGACGGCGCTTCTGAAAGTTACCTGCTGGATAATTAACACCACGGCAATAATCGCGACCAGACACCCGGCGACAATTGAAGACATCACCGCGATTCGTTTGCGTGAGGCCGACGCTTTGATAGCTTCAATCCGGTCAGCCAGCCTGTGTTCCAGCAATTCCGGCAGTACTGCTCCATGACGGACCGTTTGACTATACAGCCGCTCCAGTTCTTCGATTGTCGTTTGATGATCCAGTGCCGCTTCAATCTGCGATCTTCCGTGTTCGAAATCCGCGTTGGCCGCCGCCTTGCTGGCTTCTTCATTCAGCCAGTCCAGTGCGGGACCGGCAATGTCGTACAGCGGGTCTGTTTCAGACAGATCCAGAATTTCCGCCAGAGCAAAAAAACGTGTCTGCAGCGTGGTTGCAGTCGCTTTGTCAAAATCCGCGTAAGCGTCAGACAACTTCAGGCACAGAGGTTCCAGTTCGGCTTTCGCCTGACGTTTCCGAAGATCAGTGTGGGCTTCTCGGGCTGCCTGCTTCAGGCCACCCGGTATTTTTACCGCCCATTTTCCTGAGATCTCCTGATCAAGTACTGCGACCTGTTCAAGGTCCTGTTGTTTATAGGCAGACTGCAGTTCCTGCTTGAGTTGCCCAACGCGATGTGATTCAAACTTGATGACGTCTTTGTGCCAATCAGCACTGGCAGAATCTTCCACGGTCAGTTGCCGCAGAGTGTCGATGCGTTCCGACAGCGGAGCTCGAGACAACGATTGCGTGCGGTACAGTTGCAGCAGACGTTCCAGCGGCGCAGATACGGAATAGGCATCGTTCAGATCTGATGCAATACTCACGGGCAGTTCACGAACCGGCTGAATGCTGAATTCAATCAGATAGTCGTTCCATGCTTCGGCTTCAGGAAAATCGAGTGCCGTCACAATGTCGTTTAGATTGGGTTCATGTTCTGCCAGCGCGATCGCTTCTTCCCGACGTCCTTTGTCGAGCAGTTTTTCAACGCTGAACAGCCTTGCAGCCACCTGTTTAACAACATCATCATGACGTGCCGCCAGATCAATCAGGTCGTCTTCGAACGTGAGAATATCCCGCGAAAGCACCTGCTGAATCTCACCGACCAACTGTTTAATTTCATCGGCCGTCATTGCGGTTGCTCCGGAAGTTCGCGGTCATCAACTGTTATGGCCTCGATGAAGGTGATTGTGGTTTTGGGCTCGCCCGACAATGTGTAGGTCATCCTCACTGACAGCTTGAGTTTTTTGATAGCTTTTGCAATTTCCGTAGCAGCAAGGATCGTTCGAGGAAATCCGCCAGGGGAGTCAGGGCCAAGATATTTATCGCGCAGCTTCTTGGGGCGTCCAGCCTTTTCAATTTTTTCTTCGACCATAGCGATCTCCGTTGGCAATTTTTTTGCGGCGAGGTCTTGCTGCAGCTGCAGCTTCAGCTGCAGAAGCCACGTTTCCGATAGTTGAATGAATGGGGTTAATCGATTTCTGAAGGATTTCTCGTGCTTCTCAATGAGCCTGATCGCAGAACGAACTGGAAGATCGCCAACTACTTCTGTTTTTGGCTCTGTCAGCTGGAGTAGACTGGTTTGATCTTCGAACCAACTGTTTACGCTGCCTGCATTTGTCTCTGCGAAGAAGTCGTCATTGGACGGTGACGGAACTTCACCGCCAGCCTCGAATCGATATAGGTCCGTTGAAACAGGAAATGTCTTCTCAAACAACGTACGATTTTCATTTCGCGTATGGAAAGTCTGCGGCAATCGCGTCGCAACAAGCGAAGATGCTGTGAAAGTGCAGCTTGTATTGCCATCTTTGTGTTGCGGGAATGTGAACTTGAAATCCAAGACTCCGTACGGCCCGTCCATGCTGATTTCCGATTTGTCTTTAACAAGCTGCAGCGGATCACCTTCTGCCTTTGGCAGGTCAAAAAATAGCTGTAGTGGCAGCTGTGCCTGTTCAGTAAAGAGTGGAAAGTCGAATAGTTGAGATTTGTTGATTTCCAGATTACGGTCAGGCCCATCGTGATTGAACTCAAGGACCAGATTGGCCTTGGCAGCGTTCGGGGCCTCGGGGACGGAAGTTGGAATTGGAATAAAAAGTTCTTCGAACTCGGTACCCGTATGGTATACGTCGGACAGCACATCATTGTGTGACTCCATTATGACATTATCTGCTTTGTCCAAACGCGGAATCACCCACAAATCAGGCATTCGTTGCAGATACACGCGTGTTTCCTGAGGCACATTGACAATCAACGGGCACCATCGTAATAACTCACCGCTCTTCTCTGCTTCGTTGCCCGTCCAATGAAACGTCAAGTCATATTCAGCCGCATCTTGATCAGTCGTTAACAGCGAGTAGTACCCGAGCGGAACGTCGTCAATGCCGGCGACGACTGGGACAATTTTCGCAACCCACTGCTTGGCAATGACCTTCTTGTCGTTCCTGTTTTCGTCGTGTTTTTCTTTCTTCAGTTCTTGTAGCTTCAGCCGCAGATCTGGATTCTTGATTAACGACTGAAACCCCGTGTGCAGCTCTAGAGAAAACGCATCGAGATTTGGCAGACGTAGTCCTATTCTATCTGAATCGGTCAATGCAACGCCGTCCCGTGGATTCGGTAGCAGTAACCGTAGCGGAGTTGTGTCTGCGGCAGCCAAACCAAGAAACGCGGACGGCTCTGGGAAAGACAAACGACAGGTAAGCGTGTCTGGCTTGTCCAGATCCTCACGCGAGGCAACTACACTGATTGGCAACTTTCTTAACAAATACTGTGCGCGGCTCAGGTCGCGTTCACCGCTAGGATTGGTGCTTAGTTTCCAAAGCAGCTGAATTTGCCCTAGAGATTTTTCGTTGGCGACAATCCCGCAAACCTCTTTTTCATTTAGGCTGATCGCCCAGACAGCAGAATCTGGAGACTTCGAAATCTTCCAGTTTTCCTTAGGAAGCAAGAAGCCCAGTTTTAAGTTATCCAGGCCATACGTATGCACGACGATTTCTTCGGATTCGTGCCACTCGTACCCGTTGCCCGCATCCCTTGGAAGAACGCTGGCTAATGGACTATCTCCCATGGATGGAGCGGTAACTGCCCACGTGACATTTTCTTCCGAATTCGTTCCGTCGTTGGCGGGCGCCGTCAATTGGAACTTCGCCCGCCCCAGCTGATAGATGGCCCGTCTAAACGTGTGATCGGCAAGACCACCCTTTTTAATTTCCCAAACAAGATCGCAGGAGCCCTGTCCGTTCTGCTTCACAACGATGACACCGACCAAATGGCCATCAATGTGGCATTCCCACGATCGCTGTAAGGTTTGGTCGGACGAATCTACCTCCTTAAGTTTCACATTGGCACTGGGTGGCTCACATTTGATCTCCAATTGAGCTGGTTTCAGCGTCAGTAACGTCCCCAACGTCTGCTCTTTTTCCGAATCTACGGAAGAAAGCGTCCACGCGAAATCGCTATTCTTACTTGCTGTTTTCACCAGTTTGCTAAACGGGCTTTGGCCGTCAAATGGTAGCGACTTGTGTGGTTCATCGTTCATTTTCTGCGATGCATTATCAGTACCGGCGCCCTTCACCACTTCCTGCAAATCTGGTTTGGTTTGGGCAACCTTTGCTGCGTCAGGTTCAAGATTATTTTTCTTCTGGTCAGCCAAATACTGTTTCACCAGCGGAAAGGCCGTGTACCCTCCGATGCAGACACCGGCCAACATAACAACGGCCAGGAAACCAATGATCCATTGGCTACCTCTACTCTGTTTCCTCACCAGAGCATCACCCACCCGCGATCGCCGCGGCGGTGGTGGAGCCGTCACCGAAAAATGCGACTTCTGATCTTCTGGGTGTTTCGCAATACTGATCGGTGTCTCGGAATCCAGCAGTTTATCCAGTTCGTTATCCGATACGGCGGACTGTTCTGTTCGAACTGCGGCAGGCTGTGATTTGGCTTTGATTGTTGTCTGCGGAAACAACAGCAAACCAGCTCGAGCCTGATCCACCAACGTTCCACCGCTGGCATCTGTCAGGCGCGCCGTTAGATCAATCTTGGTCGCTCGGGCATCGTTTCTAAGACTCGTGGCTTCGTTGGTGCTGTCCAAAACAAAACGCAGCTGACATTCGGTGCCAGCCTGCATACGAGTAAAGTAAGTGCTGAACGTAATACCCCAGCGCTGTGGTATTGGAATCAGATCCAGAACTTCTATTACAAGAGCCAGCGTATCTGTACCTGCAGCAAAAATAACAGACACGGGAGCTCGGCCAGCCAGTAACTTTTCGCTGACATATCCGGCCCAGCCGCCATCTCCGCAAACGGACTTCCACGCCGTCAGTTGCACCGATTGAGGAATGGGGGGACCTGCCAGAATTCGCGGCGGTCTGGTTGTGACCGTGCCGTCCCAGGCAGACACAACAATCGATGGATCCGCCAGCACGCGAGCCGGACCAGCCGCCAGTAAATTGACGTCGTCGATAACAATATGGTGGGCCAGCTTATTTGTTCGCCCCGAATAGTCCTGCCCGGCATCTGCAACTCGAGAAATCACGTTTAGCGTCTGCCCAGCCATGCGGGTGGTGACGTGAGCGTAGTTGATCGGGTTTAACGCAACGTTGGGGTCGTTAAGCGGAAACGCCTGCCGATATCCGCTCATGGATTCCAGCCGCTCCGCCATGTTGGCCGCCATACCAGCGGTGCTGACAACCGTGCAAAATCCACGGCTTCCGCTTTTAAGCCCCTTCACGGCCGACGTATAGATAATTTCCTGAATCATCAGGCATCTCCCGGAAAAGTCTGAGACATTCTAACGCTGCTTTTTCTGGACGGAATTCTGATCAGATGTTCGCCCAATCATTCCAGGCATGGTTCTATGCATCGCATACAGCAACGGCACTTCCGACCAGATGGGCGAGATTTCGCTGGGTATCACGCCCAAAGGCAAACGAGGAGGATCGCCCACAGGTTCCGCTCCGGGCAGTTCACGTGGCGAGCAGCCCAATGCACTCACCGGGATGTAGATGACATCTTCAGAAAATGCTTCCGACGTCGACACAATTTCCGGAGCCAGTTGTTGCAGTAATGTTCTGAATTTATTGGAAATGATCTTCAACTGAACCACATTCAACAGATGCAGTCCCTGCTGAAGTTCGCGAAAGATCCAGTCGCGATTTAAGTTGCCGGTTCCGATTAGTGGAGCCCAGACATCGTATTTGGACAGCACCACAATTAGCGGCCGTTTGTCGCGTTCTTCCTGTCCCAGACCCATCTCGCTGCGTATACGTCGTGTTGCTTCGGCAAGAATATGGTCCTGTCGAAAGCTGACAAGATCTTTGCTGACCTGCGGATCGTCTGTCTGGCCGCGACAGGCCTTACGAAACTGAGGATGCTGCGTTGGATCAAAGATAAACATCAGGGCCTTGGATATCGCCAGATGACGAGTGCCTGGCGCATTTGCCGTGTGAGCTCCCGGCAGAAAATGTTCTCCGGCATTGTCGTACAGGCAGATGGCTCTTCCGTTTTTCTCAACACGGTCCGCCTTGGGATGCTGTGGCATCAAACGCATGCGGAACATAAACGGTCGCGGCAGCAACATGGTGCGACCGTGTTCGATTTCTACCTGTTCGTACAGGTCTCCATCCAGTTCTGTTTTCGGAAGAGCCACCAACTGGTCCTCTCGCGAGTTAAAAAACAGCGTCTCTTCGTATTCATGCAGTTTCGCATTGGCAGCAGGGTCAGAGTCTTCAAAGCTGATGGCGAACTGCCGGGAAAGCGTCGTCCTGAGTGACCAGAGGGAAGAGGACAGAAAATATGATTTCCCGGAACTGGGCGAACCCAAAATTGAAAAGAACGTGGGTGGAAGTTCTACAAGGTCTCGTGGTATCGCCAGGTGGCAGCGCGGGCATGCAATCTCAGAACACTTTTCGCCTAACGCGTCAATGGCCTGACCGGACAGTTCAAAATGGGTCGGAATAAAACGCCGCTGCCCCTCTGGAACCTTCGGGTCATCAGATAATTCAGGATGTGCCGAAATCCACTTAATTTCATGAGGACGGGACTTATGCCAACAGTGTGGACACGTAATCAAGGACAGGATTCGTGTGTTTCTGGTTGTCTGGCTCATTAAAAAAGCGGGCCGATCTTGTGGTGAAATAAATGCATAGCGTTTTAGTGAATGGGTTCAGCCGCTAAGGCAACATCCCTCATTCGGTACGACCTTTGCCTTCTACTCGGAAAGTTCAATGACCTATATTCGCACAATCTGTTTAAACCACTTATAAAATCGCTCAGCGCACTTTGTCCATATTACAGACGCGCTCGCAACTGCTATGGTTGTGCAGACATCGTTTATAAGAAAGGTTCTTCAGTTACTTTAGTGGCAGTTGTCAGGCATGAGATTGAGCTTGCCGCAATAGAAGAGGATGCGTGTGCGATAGTTGTTGAAGTTGCGAAAGCCTCGGGCGGCTGATTTGATCGACTGGATGCGACTGTTGAACC
>JBDNFN010000096.1:0-9651 GCA_041689795.1 Fuerstiella sp.
CGCTCGTGGAGAAACTGACTCCCGATACAATCTACGATGCGTTGGTCTCCGTCCCCGGCAAAAACGTAAAGCACTGGGTCAAGCAGCACCTCGGGCAAACCTTCCTCTCGAAACGCCGACTCGCTCTACAGAACTAGCGCAGCATTTCCCATGTGAACTACAAAGAACGGCTATTCCAAATTTCCAACATCCCAGTACGATGGCAGGTACTATGCGTATTACTCTTATTCGCCCGACTTTCCAACAATGCCGTATGGAATTCGGCTATATGTTTCCGACGATCTGGTGCATTGGCAGGATCATGGTTACACGCTAAAAAAAGCAGACAGCTGGGGGGACTCGCGTTTCTGGGCTCCGGGTATTATCGAAAAGGATGGCACGTTTTACCTGTACTATGCTGCGGATACTCGTATTTGCGTGGCAACCGCCAAAGCGCCGCTGGGGCCATTCAGGCAGGTGCCGCAAAAGCCCATGCTGCCCGATTCGATCCGGATTGATGCTCACGTGTTCAAAGACGACGACGGACAGGTGTATTTCTATTACGTGCACTTCAATAAAGGCAACCAGATCTGGGGCGGTAAACTGAACGACGATATGCTGTCAGTTGACGAAACTTCATTGCGATTGATGGTGAAGCCGGATCAGCCGTGGGAACGATAAATGGGCAACGTCACAGAAGTTGCAGTTGTGGTTCGGCGAGGCGACACGTATTGCCTGACCTATTCGGGCAGCCATTTTGAAAGCCCCGATTATGCGGTGGGCTATGCTACGTCAGGCAGTCCGCTGGGGCCGTGGAAGAAATATGAGCTGAATCCGATTATGAAATCAACCGCCTATACACATGGTACGGCACATCATTGTCTGACAATATCGCCGGATGATTCTGAGATGATTATCGTGTATCATCGTGACCACACACTCACGGAAACCGAACCACGGCAGATGGCGATTGGCCGCATTCGTTTTGTCGCTCAGGAAACTGGCCCCGATGTTATTGAGGTCTGGGGACCCACATTTTCGCCGCAGCCGGTACCTTCCACGTCGATGCGGTGAAACTCCTGCCGCACAAATTGGTGCCGCCGAAATAACGGCGGCCGACGATTAATTAACCCAATTAGCGTGCCAGCCACCTGTTGGTTGCGATATTCACAGCACCTTCACACATGACAACTTATTTTGCTTTCTGGTGTAATCTCATGACTCGTGACTTTTTAATTCACCGGCTGGCAGGTTGTCTGACGGTGTGTCTGGCCGTACTGCCGCTGTCAGGTTTTCTGCCCGGTTGTTTTGCGCAGGCGGCCGAGCGTCCCAATATTATTCTGATTCTGGCGGATGACCTGGGTTATTCGGATCTGGGCTGTTACGGCGGCGAGATCAGCACGCCGCATATCGATGCGCTGGCAGCCGGAGGTGTACGTTTCACGCAGGTCTATAATTCAGCTCGGTGTTGCCCGAGCCGCGCATCGCTGATGACGGGCCTGTATCCGTCTCAGGCGGGTATCGGCGACTTCACAAGCGACCGTCCCAGTAAAACCCGTGGCCCCGGATACCTTGGCCGCCTGAACGATCAGTGTGCGACGATCGCCGAAGTGCTGAAGCCAGCTGGCTACGGCTGTTACTATGTTGGCAAGTGGCACATGCATCCCGAGACCGGGCCGATCAAACGCGGCTTCGACGAATTCTATGGCTACACCAACGATCATTCACATGATCAGTACGACGCCGACTATTACATTCGTCTGCCGGAAGGCCGTGCGAAGGAAATTGATCCGCCGGCGGCTGAGTTCTACGCAACTGATGTTTTTAACGAATACGCGTTGAACTTTATTAAGCAGGGCCAGAAAATCGATCAGCCGTGGTTTCTGTTTCTGGGGCATTCGTCGCCTCATTTTCCCGTGCAGGCTCCGGCGGAACGAGCGAACCGGTACGACGAAATTTATCAGCGCGGCTGGGACGTGCTGCGTGAAGAACGCTATGAACGCATGCAGCAACTGGGGCTGATCAATGGCGACCATTGGAAGTTATCGCCGCGTTCGGTTGTGCCAGTGGATCGCGACGACATTACCAACGGATATTCCGGTCAGGAAAATCCAGCGTGGGATTCACTGGACGAAGATCGCCGCAAAGATCTGGCTCGCCGCATGGCGGTGTTTGCCGCGATGGTGGAAGGCGTGGACCATGGCGTCGGTCAGATTGTTGATCATCTGAAAAAGACGGACGACTTCGACAACACGTTGATTCTGTTCTTAAGCGACAACGGAGCCTGTTACGAATGGGGGCCGTTTGGCTTTGATGGCACTTCTCGAAAGGGAATAACGATTCTGCGAACAGGCGATGACCTGCGAGACATCGGCGGCCACGGTACGCATCAGTCCTATGGCAGCGCGTGGGCGAATCTTGGCAACACGCCGTTTAGGCTGTACAAACACTTTACTCACGAAGGTGGTATCAGCACTCCGTTCATTGCTCACTGGCCGAACGGTGTGGCACGGCAGGAACAGTGGATCCGCGATCCGGCGCATATGCTGGACGTATTGCCCACATTGCTGGAAGTGGCTGGCGCGAAGTATCCAGTGAATCTAAACGGTCATCAGGTGACGCCGCTGGAAGGCACCAGCCTGCTGCCTGCGATGCGCGGTGCCGCTATGGCCGAGCGAGTGCTGGGGTTCGACCACCAGGCGGCTCATGCGTTGCGTAAAGGTGATTGGAAGGCCGTCTATTCAAAACGCATGCCGCACGAACTGCAGTGGGAGCTGTACAACCTTGCGGACGACCGTTGTGAAATGCATGATCTGGCCGACACTCAGCCAGAGCGAGTACAGGCGATGGCTGCAGAATGGGAACAGTGGGCTCGTCGAATCGGCGTGATTTGGGAACCCAGCGCAAAGCTCGATCCTCAAGTGCCTGCAGGCGGCGACGCTGCATCACCACGGATTGCGAATCTAGCACTGCAGATAGAAGTGGTTGTGGACACGGCCGAGTCGCCCGGAGTGGCCATGGCTCAGGGTGTAGTGATGGCTCAGGGTGGAAATCAGTACGGCTATGCTCTGCACTTTATCGACGGCCGCCCGACGTTTGATGTTCGCGTTAAAGGTCAGGTGCAGCGGCTGATGTTGAAACAGCCTTTGGCCGGCGTTGCCAAACTCAACGCCATTCTGACAGCCGACGCGATGCAGTTGTCTGTAAATGATGGCCCGCCGATTTCACGGTCGTCGCCCGGCCTGATTCCCGTTCAGCCGCAGGATGAGCTAAGCATCGGCTTTGATGATCACTCTGCGGCCGGTAACTATGACGCTCCGAATCGCTTCAGCGGAAAAGTACTGCGTCATCAGGTTATGACTAAGCCTTAGCCGCGAGTTGCAGAACTGCGAGGACGGCATTACCTGTTGGTAAACCGTTCTTGCCGTCAGCAACTCACAATACCGGGCCACGCCGTTGTGAGAGTCACGGTTGTGAGAGTCACACGGTCTCGCAATACTGGCGTTGCTCGCTGACGCGACGGCTGAAAGGTCGGTTCGTGTGTTACTTTCGCCAGATGGACTTCAGCGGCTGCACTGTGGTGTTGCTGACTTTCGCTGTTTCGTCCCCTGCAAAGACTTCGATGGTGGGCGTTTGGCTGTTCGGGAAAATGCGATCACTGATTACAGCTGCTCCGTCATTGATGAAGACTTCAATCGACGATCGGTCGACAATGATCTGTAGCTTAATGGCTCCGTCAGGCAGTGCCGCAGGAGCGTCGTGTCGACCAGCGAATGCCGCGTGGAAATCGACGTTACCGGATTTTCGCCGATCCACATACACTCCGCCTGTTTCGCGATCGTAGCCGATTTCTGTGAATTCCTGTTCGCCCGTTCGAATACGAATTCCACACGACCGAGCCATCCCCGGCTGTAGCGTTGTATTCAGAATAAAGTTCATGTCGGTCAGGTCGCCCGGTTTTGTCACGGCAACGGGCGGCCAGGTGGCGACACCGGTTTCAAGAACTCTTGTGTTTTCAGCGAGGCCGCTGAATTCCTGAACAGGCCGCTGGATTAATGTGTAGCGTGTAGTCGCTAAGTCGGCAGCGTCCGTGACTTTCCGCAGAGTCAGTGAGCGTGGCACGGACATGCTGCTGCGCCAGGGGAATGTTGGTACCAGACAGGTTTCCCAGTTATTGAACCAGCCAATCCAGATTCGACGTCCGTCGGCTTCAGGAATGTCTGAAAAGCTGACCGGAGCATAAAAGTCGCGACCAAAGTCAACCCACTGAGCATTCTGAACGGCGGTGAATTCTGTGCCGTCAAAGTGACCGACAAAGTATTCGCCTCCGCTGCCGCCCGCCACCGAGCCGCTGCCCATGTCGACTTCCAGTACCCATAGTTTCTTTCCGTCTTCGTTTTCGACGGGCAGTTCGAACAGGTCGGGACATTCCCAGTTGGGTTTGCCGACGACGCCGGCCGGGCCGAAGCGGCTGAGTTCCTTCCAGTCCTTCAGATCTTTAGACGCATAGAACACCAGAACTTTTTCATTGGCCAGAGAAACAACCATTACCCAGCGCTTTGTGGCCGCGTGCCAGAAAACTTTCGGGTCACGGAAATTCGGATTGTTCACATCCAGTACCGGATTGCCTGCGTACTTTGTCCACGTGCGTCCGTCGTCGTTGCTGTACGCCAGATTCTGAACCTGCCTGCCATGTCCGTGTCCGGTATACACGGCCACCATGGGCGGCGAACTGCCAGTGCCGAAGCCAGACGTCTTATTGTGATCAACGACGCAGCAGCCACTAAACGCCATGATGCCGTCTTCTTCCGAAATCGCCAGCGGCAGGTGTTTCCAGTGAGTCAGGTCGCGACTGACTGCATGCCCCCAGCTCATGTGGCCCCACGAATTTCCGGCCGGGTTGTACTGATAGAACAGATGGTATTCGCCGTTGTGAAAGACCAGTCCGTTAGGGTCGTTCATCCAGTTGATTTCCGGAGTGAAGTGAGCCTGAGGGCGTAGCGGTTCGTTAAGGTAATTGGTAGATTTTCTGTACTCGTCCAGTTTGTGATCAAGGTCAAAGCGTTGGGGTGGCACATTGGTTTGGATGATCTGGTCAACGTTGATGTGTCCCCAGCCGCCGGTCGCCTGATCGAAGATTCGCAACCTGGCTTTTAGACCGGAGAATTCACCAACGTCCCACGATGCCCATTCCAGTTCTTCAGATTCCGGCCCGGTTGACGATCGAACGCGCTGACCGTCAATCAGCAGTTCGATCCCCAGAGACTCTTTGTGTGGGCCGCCGCCAATTAGAAAGGCGATATGAGAACGTTCGATCGCGATTTCCCCGCTCGTGGCCGTTCCGATGGACGCATCGCCGTTTCGGAACGTGTTCACCAGACGCTGGCCTCGAAAACCGGACACCGCCATCTGGCCGGGTAAGTTACCGACTGCGGGCGAGTCGCCGAAGGCATCTCCGGTGATTTTCCAGCCCGCGTAGGTGCCGGATTCAAAGTCTTCAATCAGCAGGTCTTCCGCGGATACGGGGCCGCCGCTGATTAGAAAACTCAGCACTGAAAAAATCGTGATGCTGCAAAAATTCAGATACTTCATGGGGTTAGATCCGGAACTTGAAAGATGAAGGATGAAAGATCGTCAGTCGTCAGTCGTCAGTCGTCAGTCGCCAGCCAGCAGGTTTTCAGGAAACTTCATGGTTGCTCCGGAGCTTGAGCAGACAAATGCTGCCGTAGCGATGGCGTGCTGATTGATCCGGTCCACGCTGCGTTCAGCCAGCAGTCCCAGCGTCATGGCGGCGGTGAAGGCATCGCCTGCTCCAACGGTATCAGCCACTTTTACTTCAATGCCGGGTAAGTCACTCTCAACATCGTCGCTAAGCAGAATTGCTCCGTTTGCTCCGCGAGTCAGCGCCACACTGCGCAGCTGAAACTGTTGGGCCAGTTGTCGCATGACTTCGACGTGAGTTCCGCTGATGCCAAACAGGCTGGCAAGATGCGGCAATTCGTCGTCATTGAGTTTCAGGACATTCGCGAGAGCCAGTGATTCGCGAATCACGTCATCGCTGAAAAACGGGGCTCGCAGATTGACGTCCAGAATACGCAGCGCGAAGTCTGCGGTTGCCCCGACAAACCTTTGGATCGTGCGTCGCGAGTGTTCACTGCGCTGGCCCAATGTTCCGAAACACACTGCCTGGCACGACGCCGCGAGCTGTCGCAGATCTTCGTTCCACAGCAGTTGATCCCATGCTCCATCGTCGGCAAAGCGGTAGCTGGCGACTCCGGCATCATCCAGTTCCACCAGGACCTGGCCAGTTGGCTGGTCGTTTCTTTGCACACACGACGTATCGACCTGATGGACCGCCAAAGCGTCGATGGCGGGTTGGCCGAATTCGTCGTTGCCCACGGCGCTGACCATCACCACACGGGCCGCTGCACCAGCCAGTTCGGCCGCACTACAGCAGAAGTTCAGCGGTGCGCCGCCCAGGCGAGCACCATCTGGAAACACGTCCCAGAGGGTTTCACCGAGGCCGACAATGGTTGGAAGCTGTTCCACGTGCGAAAATCCTTTGTGAGAACTGTACTGTTAACTTAAATTCGAATGGCTAGGGGAGAGGGTGGCACGTCAGAAGAACACCGATGGAACAGCACGGCCGGTTGCACCCGCAAATCTGTCATGACGTTGAGGATGCGAGCAGCTTCTTTTCCATTTTTTTCGGCGGTACACCTGTGGTTTCCGGCACCCTAATGGCCACCCACACCAGTTGCAGAACCATCATGCCGCAGAAAAAGCCAAAGACGCTGGCCGGAGCGAACGTACTGATCATCCACGTAGACAGTGTTGTCAGCAACGCGGCAAAGATCCAGTGAGTGAAACTTCCCAACGATTGCCCGGTCGCTCGATGCTGATTCGGGAAAACTTCTGAGATCAACACCCAGATGACAGCGCCCTGCCCCACGGCATGGGCAGCAATAAAAGCGAAGATGCACTGCATCACCAGAGTGCCGCCGAAACCGGATTTTTCGCTGGCCTGCTGCATGGTCGTGTCTGCGGCTGCGATTGTGTGTTCGATACTGCCGGCTTCTGCAAACTTCACCGGCTCACCTGCGTAGGCAGGTAGAATGCTAGCCGACACAAGCGATTGTTTGGCCTGATCAACCTGAGCCGTCAGTTGTTGAATGTCGGTTTCGTTTCCGACTTTCAGTGATTCCGCCTTTTCAAGGCTGGCGGCCAACGAACTGACCGAGATCGCAGTGTTCGCCACCTGAAACGGTGTCGCGAATGTCAGAAAGGCCCCGGCACACGCGTCCAGCGAGGCGATGTAGCCAAACGAACCGATGTGCAGCAGCGTGCGGCAACGGATGCGATCGATCAGATACAGGCCGGCAAATGTGGACACGAGGTTGGTCACGCCGACGCTGATGGAATTCAGTAATGCTGCGTTCTTTCCCAGACCGGCCAGTTCAAAAATTCGAGGAGCAAAATACAGAATCGCGTTGATGCCGGACAGCTGATTAAAGAAAGCCACCAGAAACGCGACCAGCATGGGAACTCGTAAACGCAATGTCAAAAACCGGGCAGCTGTGTTTGAACTGCCGTAGTCCGCCTGAGACGCTTTAATAATCGCATTTACCAGTGCAGTGGTTTCAGCGTCTGTGGCCGCAGGATTTAGCTGTTTCAGGACCATGACACCTGCTTCTCGGTTACCCTGTTGTCCGATCAGCCAGCGGGGACTTTGTGGGATTGAAAAACACATCACGGTGTCGACCAGTGCTGGCACGGCTTCGCCGCCCAGCATCCATCGCCACGCATTGTCGCCCATCAGTCTTCCAATAATGTAGTTCGACAGAAACGCCACCAGAATTCCAAACACGATGTTGAACTGAAATATGCCCGCCAGTCGTCCGCGTCTGTCGGCGTGAGCGATTTAAGAAATGTACAGCGGTGCGGCGATGGTCGAAATTCCGACACCCAGCCCGCCCAGAAAACGGGCCACCATAAACGAATAGACGTCGTTGGCCATGCCGGACCAGATTGCCGACACAAAATACAATCCTTCAATTGCAATCAGTGCCTTTTTGCGACCGTACCTGTTCGAAGGCCACGCTCCGACTGAATATCCCAAAACTGTATCCCACAACGCCATGCCGATGGCCAGACCATGTCGTCCGTTATTCAGATTCGAGACTTTCTGAATGGTTTTTTCGGCACCGGAAATTACCACGGTGTCAAACCCAAACAGAAATCCAGCCAGCGCGGCGGTTAACGACCGCAAAACAGGCGGCTCTTCATGGGCGAACTACACTCAGTCTTCTTATGACCGGAAACATGTTTGCGTTGAGTCAGGTTTTCAAAGCGACAGTTGCTTCGAGTGAAAACGGAAGGTTTCCGAGCCTGCGTTCCGGTCGTCTGAGAAACCGGCTCGTGGGACGATCAGAAGATGATTTGTTTATGGTTGAGTATGTTACTGTTGGGGTTTGCTGTTACGACGACTGTTAGATTATTGTTTTATTAAATATTGCGGTGGTCTATGAAGGAGCCATCTGTGGAGACGGCATGGTGCCGAACATAAAGAAAATTCTGGTTGAGACTGTTGCACCGGATTTTGTGATGTAGAACAGCGATCCGCCGAATGACAGAGTCGGCTGGACGCGGCATTGATTCGGCAGCGAACTCAATCCGAAAGTGACGTTTATCGCTCGCGTAATCGGCTTTCGTGAACCCGTGTTTAATGCAAATGTTCTGCGCCCGATTGGCACGGGCGACTGGCTGTTGATGTACTTTCACGCAGCGGCGCGTTTGAGTTCCAGTGTTCGGTCAGATCTGCAGTCGGCGAAGACGGTGATCGTGTGGCCTCCGGGAGCTTCTCAGTTTTACAGTTGGGGCCGGAAGGCAAACGTCGAACCGCATTCCTGGATTCATTGTGAAGGTTCAGGGGTTCAGCAGCAGGTTCATGATAATCAGATTCCCGTCGGTACACCGTTTGTTGTGGAGGACGAAGAGATGGTCGTCGATACGCTGACAATGCTGTGGCGTGAGATGGCAGATGAGACCTGACACATGGCAGTGGCCCCGATTCCGTGATCATGCACAACGTATTTCAAAACTGGACGCGGAATATTGCTCGTCATGTGGGTACGTCATCCGCACCGACGGCAATTCTCAAAAATAGACTGCGCGCACGGCGTTACCTGGATCAGAAGTTTACTTAGACGATTGTGCTGGAAGACCTGACATCAGCAGTGTTTCTATCCCGCAGCCACTTGTGCAATCAGTTCCGACGGCACTTCGGTATCACGATTGGAAACTACGTGCTGCGACGACGCATGTCGGTTGCTCAACGCCTGCTGTTTGATGTGAATCTTCGGCCAGGAGAAATTGCGGTGGCCGTTGGTTTTTCGAATATCTACCAGTTTTCGAAACGGTTCAAAAACACATTCGGCATGAGTCCCACGCGGTACCGCAGGCAGCAGATTGGTGGGTAAGTTGGGAGTTGAGATTTGCGGCTCGGATTCTGTTTGGAATGGGCGGGTGCGCTCATAGACGATTGCGCGAATAGAGAAGATGGGTTACTGTGGTGTCTTCGTATTTTTTTCCATGGAGTCCTCCCGATGAATTTTGAAGAATTGAGTCGCGCCGAACGGCTGATTGCAGAACAAGCTGTGCTGAATTTGCGGA
>JBDNFN010000097.1:0-24368 GCA_041689795.1 Fuerstiella sp.
AAAGACAGGGACCTTCCCTGGTCAATTGTTTCTACGCAGACAGATTCAGGAAAGGTCCAGCCGCCGAGAAGTTTAGCGATCAGGACGTTCAGCCAACATTCCGATTTCCTTCAACGCGGTGCGATAACGAAAAAATTCTTGCCGCGGTCAACGCGAGTCATCACGCTGCGCAGATTCCAAACAAATTTCGCGGCAGTGCCATTCGTGGAAGCCACCATTGACCGTAGCTGCGAGATGCTCGGCCATTCCCCCATAGAACAGAACAAAACAGCATGTTCCAACCGCAAGTATACCAGCTGAAAAAATCCCATGGGCGTCTTTATTCAAGGGCCTCTGTGGCATTAGTTCACTCCCGAGTTTGTGTCAGATTGCACTCCAACCTGCAAGGCGTAAACGGAAACAAACAGAGCTAAAGTTTCTTCAAAGATATTTTAATTCCGCAGTCTTCGTCTGTCTGTGGACGCTGAACGACTGTAGAAAAATTGGGGAGGCACCAGGTCTACACAACACTGAGTCAAATGTGCGGCCAATCCCACGAACACGAACACGAACACGAACAAGGTCTGCTAAGAGTTCCTGTGAATAGCCGTCCGCCCGGCGGCGGCGGCGCACGACATAATTCGCAGGACTGCCCCGAATTAATTCAGGCTTGATTCTGCGCAATCACCGATAAAGATGCCCGAAATCGCTCAAGGCTTATGTGCGTCTGCACGATTTCCGGCCAAGAACGAATAAGCAGAATCGTTCGGTTCGCGTCATGTCGCCGGAAAAACCAGTTAGGCAACAGCATGAGACAGATAGAACAAGGCAAGTGACTATTCCGGATTACTGCCTGATATAAAAATGGCATCGGCGAAGTTTCGTCCAAGATCCAGATATCCGGCCGAATCGTAATGCCACGGGTCTGAGTAGCCATAGCTGTCGGTACTGTCGACCATTGCAGCATTCTCGTCGGTCTTTGCAAAATTAGCCTGAGCTGCCCGAACAATATCACCAAACTCCCAGACCTTGCCATCTGCCTTGTCGTTCATGTAGCCATCTTTGCCGGAATCTGAAATCCGACCGATGACCACACGCAAATCGTCTTTTCGCAAAGCCGCACGAACCATGTCCATCAGCCGCTTCAGATTGGCCTCATACTGTTCGGCAACCTGCTGACTGCTTGCGTCGCTTTCCCCCTGCATCCAGACAATTCCCTGAGGAACAAGCTTATCCGCTTCTCCGTCTCCATCAATGTCCTGAACGGCAAATGCATTGTTAAGCGTGGCCAGAAAATGGTCATACTGGTTAATGTTGCCGAATGGCTTATCGTGATGAAAATCGGGTTCCCAGCAACCAAATGTAATCGCAGCCGGGGCGTTTGCTGAAATCGATGTGCCGCCTCGAGAGTACTTAACAATGGCGATATTCGAAGTCGGATCCAGTTCACGCAATCGACGTGCAAACGAAAGTTCGATTCCGAAACGATTCGAAAATGTATTTTCGATGCCGTCGGAGCGGAAACCCGTTCCATTACCCGGCTTCAATTCGGTCCATAGACCTCGACCATCCACCGCGTGAGCATCCGGGCCTTGGTTACCATGAAAGAGCATTACGCCATTCACTGGCTCCGCGTCTGAACCCGACAGATCTTTGACGTAGCCATATCCATCCATATTGGACTGGCCGCCGAGATAGTACAATTTGAATTCCTTCGCGGAACTCATGGGAGACAACAGACAAACCGTGACGAGAAACCCAGAGATCGATTTCATTTTCATTACGGTCGCTTTCGTTGCACGCGCCGTGTGAGACACGACGGATGAGGTGTGAAGTCTAAACGTCGATACTCGGACATCAGCAATCTGTCCTGTACGACTGAACGCGAATTGAACAGCCTCTATGCATACGGTCAGCAACAACGTGACCGCGAAACAAAGCGTGACCCATGAAAAATCCCGATTGCCGGGAGCATTCGGGACGTCGAGATGATTGCTGAATTGTGTAGTTCGCGGGTGAACAAACAATCAGTTCTCCATGACTTCCTTTTCTTTCGATTCGGCGACTTTGTTGACAGTGCTCTCGAACTTTTTCGTCAATTCCTGCACTTTGTCTTTTGTCTGATCGCGATCATCTTCGGTCATGGCCTTGGCCTTTTCTGCCTGATCTGCCTGTTTGTTGGCATCACGACGGATGTTGCGAATTGACACGCGAGCTTCTTCCGCCAGTTCCTTCACGCGGCTGGCCATTTGCTGACGACGCTCAGTGGACAACGGAGGTACATTCAGACGAATCACGCGCCCATCGTTGTTGGGAGCCATTCCCAGATCGCTGTTCTGAATCGACTTCGCGATTTCACCGAGTGTGGAAATATCGAACGGACGGATCATAATCTGCTGAGGTTCTGGCACGCTGACGTTGGCTATCTGTTTCAGCGGAGTGGGCGATCCGTAGTAATCGATTTTTACCGAATCCACGAGTCCAGGGTTTGCTCGACCTGTGCGAATTCCGCCCATTGAAGAAGTCATATGCTCAATGGCTTTTTCCATGCGTTCTTCAGCATCTAAAAGAATCTGGTCCTGATCCATGATAACGAAGCTCTCTGTTTGTAATTAATTGATCGCCGTGAAGCCTGAATTCACAGGAAATCCACAGACGTTAGATTGTTTGTTGAGCAAGCATCGTAGCCAACCTGCAACAGTCGTCAAACGCGGTTGGGGTTTCAGACCAAAATGTTTTCAGCCAGTCAAGCGATAATCGTGTACTTTTAGATGTTCAGAAATCTGAACATTCAGTTGCCAAAAATCACCGTGTTCTTTCTTTCAACGCGCATCGGCAGTGTTACAATTCGGTTTATGTATGCCACCGATACAATCCTTACGTTCGCTTTTCCGGCCGGAAGACTTGCCGGGACGCGGCTGAAAATCAGCTTGTTCTTCCCAGTACTGGCACTCGCCTGCATGTGGCGGCAGAATCTGCTGTTCGGCCTGATGGCGACCGGCATTCTGCTTTTCAGCGTGTTGATTCACGAGCTAATGCACCTTGTGGTTGCTCGTTCGGCTGGCGGGGACATGGAAGAAATGAGCCTGTGGCCGTTGGGCGGACTCAAGGAACCTTTCGTTCGCGGGCATCTTCAGCCTCATATCCAGACGATGATGGCGGGGCCTCTGGTAAACCTGTTGCTGGCACTCAGTTGCACGTTGACGTTGACCACCGATCAAGTCGCCTTGCTGCTGAATCCATTTGGTGAGTTCTTAATTCCCAACGGAGAATCGCTGGTGACTACGGCATGGCGAGTCGCGTTTCTTGCCAACTGGGCTGTGTTTCTTGCGAACCTGATTCCCGTTAGCCCGTTTGATTCCGGCATTCTACTGAGAACCTATCTATCAACTCGATTTTCGGAATCCGAAAGCCGCGACCTGATGATCAGGCTTGGGCTTGTATTTGGCCTGCTGGGAATATTTACGGGATTTGTTTTTGATTCCAGCGCTCTGGTAACCTGTGCCGCATTCGTGCTGGTATTGCAGATTCACGAAAATCTTCGATGGTACGAAATCACCAGCCCCGCCGACGAATACTCGGGTTACGACCTTATCGAAGACGACGAAGACGACGACGAAGCCAGCTTCTCGGAATCATGGGCTGAGTACAACGAGACGCACGAATCAGACTACGAAACGAATGCTGATGTGCTGGGTCGTTGGCGAGACCAACGCGAAGTCGAACGTCAACTTCGAGAGCAGGAAGAACGCGAACGCGAAGAACAGCAGGTGGATGAAATCCTGCTGAAGTTGCACCAGGGCGGTCGAGATTCACTTAGCATCGGCGAACTGCATTTTCTGAATCGCGTTAGCGTCCGTTATCGCAACGGTAAACTTCATAACTGAAGCAAGCTGCCGATGGTCACGCTGAATAACGCAGAGCCATGATCCATCTCATGTAGAAGGCGACTTCGATTGTTTGCTCGCGCATCGGTATCGCATAGCTCAGATACTGTTGAGTCAACAAATCGAGCGTTGATGTATGGCATCTGCTGCCATTGCGCGGATTCGAGTGTTACACTCTGTGTCTGTGGCCGCAAACGACGCGTGGGTCTAAAGTTGTGTCTCAACATTCCGCTTCTTCGTACCTCCCGTTCTTTTTTTAGCCAAATCCTTGAGGCTCGGGGAACGGACAGACTATTCACGAATTCCCCTAGTGGCTAAATCGATGACTTAGTTGCAAACGCGACCAAAACTGCCCTGTGTTTCTGTAAGTTGCCGAAACACCAACCTGTCAATCACTAACTGAGAATCCAGATCAGATGAAACTTTTTGATAACGCGTCAGCCCGCCCCCTAACTGCTTTATTATTTTGCGCTGCCGTTTGCGGTTGCTCGAAAGGTGAACCAGGGCCACCGCCGCCGCCGACGATGACCGCCGACGCTCTGGCAGCCACAGCAAAAGACGCTGTTCAAGAAAGCCCTTCGGTCGCAACCAGCGAGCGACAACCGTTTGATGGCCTGGAATTTTTAGTGCCAGCTAACTGGAAGAAGGTTGCGTTGTCGCAAATGCAGATGGGTATCATTTCAGCACGGTTCACAATGGCCAGTGCACCGGAAGTCACTCTGACACTATCGCGGTCTGGCGGCGGAGTCGAAGCTAACATCGACCGTTGGCGGGGACAAATCGAAGCATCACGTCCGGAGATTCTGGAAACAATTCGCATCGCAGATACTGATTCTTCACTGATCGACATGGAAGGTCGCTTTGCCGGAGGATTCGGTCAGGCAGCTCAGGACGGCTGGCGGATGCTGGGGTTTATTGTTCCTTTGTCAGACCAGGGCTATTTCATAAAACTGACCGGCCCAGCTGATCAGGTAAAAGTGGTTGAAGAGGAATTTCTGGCATTCGCGAAATCCGCCGTCAAAGAATAGTAATGGCGAATTCTGGACCAACCGCCCGCTCGCTCCGATTTCGTCGCCGGAATCACCTGACTGTGTTCAGCCCCCGGCGCTTGGTTTTCACGCTACACAGCCTACAGTCACGCGAGACAAACGAGTAAGTCCCTCAATCTCTGAAATCCACTTGCTAACGAAGCGTTCGTGGATGACTATCGTTTTCCGGTTTTCAAGGAACGTGGCTCCGTGCATCAAATCGGAAGTGGCTTGTGGGCGTTGGAGAATTTGCTGATAATCTGGACACGGGTTGAGCGATGTGACCGTCTGAGAAAATGCACGAGACCGGTCGGGTGACTTAGCTATATTCCAGAAGAAACGCACGGATGCGAACACCCTCCGAAAACCTGATACAATTGCTCTCGCGACTGCGGCTCTGCACGCGTCGTGATTTGGAGCAATGTGAACCGGCCGTGAGAAACCTGGCTCAGAATCTGCCTGATTTTGATTCCGTCTGGATAGATGCTCTGGTTCAACGCAATGTACTGACGGCCTGGCAGGCTGATGTTCTGCAGTCGTCCACGCCGGACAGATTGAAGGTTGGCGAATATCTTCTGACCAACGCGATTGGCCAAAGTACGTTTGCGGGCTGGAATCGGCCTAACAACCAAACCATTACAATTCGCCATTTGAACTCACAAACAGGCAAGCTCTCGGAGCGCGTTCACTCGCAGCTGACTAAGTTGCTTCAACGGCTTGAGGATATTCGGCGTTCCGCGCCGGCGTCTATCTGCCTTCCAAATCGGGTGAACGTTGAAGACCATGAAGACGCATTCATGATGAGTCGCTTTGTCGCTGGGTGGTCGGCTGATGATCTTTTGGTGCGAGGCGGACGGATTCCATCTGCTGCCGTCTCTGAAATCGGTCGGCAGTTGCTGGAAGCGGCCAGCTGGCTGGAAGCCCATCAGCTGCAGCATGGCGAAATAGTACTTAGAAACGTGCGGCTGCAGCACGATGGCAGCACTGTTTTGGTTTCGCCGTTTATCGCCCGACTGTTCAATCCCACATTGTCATTTACGGCAGCACAGCGACTTCGCGATGTGGAAACAACCGCGCCGGAACTTGTCGGAACCGGAGCACACGTCGATTCCAGAAGCGAACTATATTCTATAGGTTGCGTGCTGTGGCAGTTACTAACGTCACGCCCCGTGTTTCTGTCCGCCGACCCGGTGACACGACTTCTCAAGGGCAAAGAACACGACATTCCCGATGTCAGAACTCTGGTGCCGGACTGCCCCGACGGAATGGCGCGATTGATCCACAGTTTTACTCGGCGCAGTCCGCAGTTGCGACCAGCTTCCTGTGAAGCAGCATTGCGGGAGTGGAACCTGCAAAGTCGAGGGGGCACTTCCGCCACGCGATCACTACTAAAACGAATGCCCGACCGCTCGTTTCAAAGAACTACGCGAACATCCGGCTACGCGAAAAGCTGGTGGCGAAGCAGCCTGCCAACATCCGCCGCCGTACTGATTATGGTGTCGGCGTTTGCGGCGTATGGTGTCAGCCGCGGACTCGTCCCCTTGCCCCTGCAATTTACGCGAAGCGGTACTAACACCCCATCCCTGGCCAATAGTGATGGGACTAATATCGCGGCCAGCGACCAGCCCGTTCCAGATACCGCACAGGTAGACAGTGGCCCTGAATTCATTCCTTTGCCGGATCCCGCCGGAGTCGTTTCACTGATCTCGGGGACGACCTACAAAGCTCGTGACCTCAAGTTTGCCGGTGTAATCCACATCGAAACCACAGGTGACGCTGCCGCTGTTTTACTGGCAGATGATTCGTGGATCATCAATGCGACTCAAGTGATTGTCAGCAACGTGCAGGTGAGAACCAGTAGAACAACGCGCACAAGCGAACCGCTACCAACAATTCAATGCGAATGCGATGTGCTGTCGATGCGGCACTGCGTTGTGGAATCAATTTCAACCAGCAATCTTGCCACCAGTGTCCGGTGGCAGCCTTCCAGCGGAACGGCACGAGTCGTTTCCCTAAAAGACTGCGTGCTGAACGGATCCGGCTACGGGCTCTGGCTGAGCAAAGTTCCGGAACGCTGTGAATTTGACAACGTCCTGTTTACAAAAACCGGGGCAGGAATTCGCTGCGACGTGACAAGCTCGGCCGACGTAAATCTAAACTTTGCCGTCAGCCATGTCACTCAGGT
The DNA here is from genome assembly GCA_041689795.1 of Fuerstiella sp. Lineage (GTDB taxonomy): Bacteria > Planctomycetota > Planctomycetia > Planctomycetales > Planctomycetaceae > Fuerstiella. The sequence goes on from JBDNFN010000097.1 coordinate 7,080, forward strand.
TGGCGGCACTGGGTTTCTGGATATCGTAAGCGAAACAGCTCGACCGGAAAATTTGCGTATTCAACTGCAATGCGGAGAATCCGTCATCGCACCGTCATTAGCTATTATCCGAGTCGCCGGTCCTGAAAACTGGCCAATGAATCGAGCGAAAGTCGAATTCCTTTTGCCGGAACGTGGAAATCCGACAATTGTTCCACCTGACGTTCATCCGGTTGTTGCATTTGATCGTTCCCTGAATCAGTTGGTAGAACTTTCTGACTCGCAGATTGTTGTGGAGTCATTGTTGATTGCGAAACCATTGTTTCGAGGAACAACAGATTCGACCGAGAAAACAAACATCTATTCAGAATTTGAACTACTGGATTATGAAGGCCCGAAACTGAGCTCTCAAATGCCGGGCGTAATGTTTGAAGCTTTACCCAATCGGATTTAGAAATTGCCAACAACGAACTACCGACAGCTCGACGCGGAAAAAACAATCTCAACACTGCAAGTCCTCAGAAACCGAATACTGGAACGCTTTGCCCAGTCCAGCCTGGCAGGAGTCGCGGCCGAATTATGCGACATCGCTGGAGAATCGAAAAAGCGAATTGAGTGGATCGAACGCCCTCATCGAGGTCTGCGTGCAGTGGTCGCTTTCGTGATTTTCCTGAGCGTGCTGCTGATTGGATACGGAATCAGTGAACTGGTGCATGGCAAAGACGAACAAATGGGAGCGGCGGAAGCAGTCGGCATTCTGGAGTCTGCTTTAAACGAAGTGATTATCATCGGCGCCGCGTTGCTATTTCTGTTCAGTCTGGAAGCACGCATCAAGCGAACTCGGTCTCTGCAGGTGCTGCACGATCTGCGGGCGCTAGCTCACGTGATCGACATGCATCAGCTGACCAAAGACCCCAACCACATACTCACGGCAGACGCAACACCGACAAAGTCGTCTCCGAAACGCCTGCTGACACCATTTCAGCTGACACGATACCTAGACTATTGCAGCGAAATGCTGGCTCTGATTGGCAAACTGGCCGCACTCTATGCTCAAAGCCTGCCAGACCCGGTTGTTGTTGGAGCGGTCAACGACATTGAAACCCTGACCACCGGTCTCAGCCGCAAGATCTGGCAGAAGATCGTAATCATCGACCACGACGTGAGAACGTTGAATCCTCTGGCCGCAACCAACCAGCTTCAGTTCGACAGACTAAGACAGACTAAGACAGACTAAGACAGACTAAGACAGAGATTTCCTGTCGCCGTCAGCACTCGGTAGCGTGAACACTTATTGTCTGACCTAAGCCGCTCGACCATATTTCTGAGGCACGACGTCTTCAACGCTATCCTGATACAGGTGCTCTCGCGTACACGGCATTCCAGAAAGCCCCTTGGCTTTCTGCCGGGTCGCCACGGTTTGATAAATTCTGGCACCGCCATCGCCAAGAGCAAACACACAGCCCGCCAGATACAGTGTCCACATACGATATTTTTCTTCGCCGATCTGACGAATGGCCTCTTCGCGATTGGCTTCGAGACGTTGGCACCAGTGCCTGCATGTCAGCGAATAATGATCACGCCAGCCTTCGACATCATGCACGTCAAACCCTTTGCTCTCCATGCATTGAACCATGTGGCCCAAATGATCCAGTTCACCACCGGGGAAAATATATGTCGCCAGCAAACGACGTTCGGGAGACATTTTCCGGAAGGCTTTATCCGTCAGCTTGCCCGGTCGAGTGATACCATGATTCAGGAAGATGCCTCGATCTGTCAGCAGTGACGCGACTTTGGCCATGTATCCGGCCATGTTGTCGATCCCAACATGTTCCACCATGCCGATGCTTGAAATCTTGTCGAATGGGCCTTCCACGTACGCATAGTCTTTTAGCTCAGCGGTCACCTGACCTTCCAGTCCCAACTTTGCAATCTTCTGCTTTGTCAAAGCCAGCTGTTCTTCAGACAGCGTAATTCCATGAGCGATTACACCATAGTTTTTCGCCGCGTGGCAAATCAAAGCTCCCCAGCCACAACCGATATCCAGCATCCGCTCGCCCTTTTTGAGCTGTAGCTTTCGGCAGATCATCTCCAGTTTATTAACCTGTGCCTGTTCCAGCGAATCATTCCAATCGTGAAAATAGCCGCAGCTGTACAACATGTTCTCATCAAGAAACAGCTTGTAGAACTCGTTGCTGACGTCGTAATGAAACTGGATAAAATCCTTGTTGTCTTTCTGCTCGCGTTTTAGTCCGGTTTCGTCGCCCTTGAAGCAATGCTCAACTTCAGTCGCCTCACCTTTGGCAAACAGGAAGGTCGAAACGAATCGAGCGATTAATCCCAGAGGCAGACCTTTGGACTTTCGGCGACTGTTCTTAACGCGAGCGATTTCAATTAGACTCACCAGGTCGGCACCGCTATATCCAATTGCCCCTCGAGCATAAAGCCGCAGTAATGTATCTGCCTTGGGACGCCGCAGCAGAGTACCGATGACTCCAGGGCCGGAAATCGTAATCTGAAGATCAGGGCTGGCATTTTCGCCAAGCGGGACAACACTTCCGTCCCACAACCGCACAGAAATCGGAGAATTCAGGCGACCTCGCAGAAATTCAAACAGTTCTGTCGCGCGTTGCAGTTGACGTTTTGATCTAGCTTCCGTGCCAAACATGCCTAAATTCCATTCTCTGTTTACGTCTTGTTGATGCACTCAGTGCGACCGTCTAAATCCATCACGGCAAAACCGAGCCTCGTCGCTGTCGCGATTTTATATAATCGCGCGACCTAACCGCGAGACCAACTTTGCTGTGCGAAAGCCAAATCACGTCTCGGCAGAGAAATTTCCGGGGAATTTGCACCATGAAATTATCGTTCTCACCAACGGACGCTGGCGGCATAGAGCAACTCGCAGAAACAGCTGGCTGATGCGAAACCGAGTTTATGCGACAAAACGTGTCGTTCGGGGCCACGAGTCAACGTAAAACGCTTCAAGATCCCGCGTGCAGAACCTGCCTCAATGCAATCAAACGTAATTTGCATGAACGCCGCATATCTGAATGGCAAATTGACTAAATTTTCGTCGCGTTTTGTTCGAACCGTTAACGCAAAACCGGTGGATCTTCTTTCGAAAATCAACCGGTTATGAGTTATCAGATTTTTCGGCGGTTTGTAACACGATCACAGTTGGGCCTCCTCTTGAGAACCAGGTGGTGGAAGTTTGTGGCCTTTGAGCCATCGTGGTCCACATGTTTATGGCCGACTTTTACATTAGTCACTATTGCATGACTGTCTTCGGAGAAACCATGTCAAACAGATCCCGGTTGAAACTGTTGCGTTGCACGGGAACAGAAGCAGATGGCCGACACTGCTTCGCAGCCTCAGCGATGTCTCGCAAACGCTGACTTTGAGCAATCTTCAGAGCTTCCTCAAGAACCTGATCGCCGTTGGCTGGCCCGTCTGCGTCTTCAATTCGAACGTCCGGAGTTACACCCTGGCCAGACATGGCCTTGCCGTTGGGGCTGTAAAACCGAGCCGTCGTCAATCGCAGGTTTCCGCTAATGCTGTTCAGCGGAAAGTGAGTCTGAACAGTTCCCTTTCCATAGCTTCTTTCTCCAACAACGACACCTCGCTTGTTGTCCTGAATAGCGGCGGCAAAAATTTCGCTCGCACTGGCACTATCCCCGTCAATCAAAACCACAATCGGCGTGCTCCATGTTCGATCAAACGTCGCTGTTTCCAGCATGTTATCAGAAGACAGTCGACCTTTGGTTGAGACAATCGTGCCGCATGGAAGAAACCGATTTGTGATGTCCACACAGACATTTAGCAAACCACCGGGGTTACCTCGCAGGTCAAGAATAAGAGACTGCATGCCGCTGTTGTACATCTGGTTCAGAGCCTGATCCATTTCCTCGGTCGACTTCGCCCCAAACTGACTCAGGCTCATGTAAGCCACTTTGTTGGTGTTTGGAAGAATGCGAGCATCGTTAACGGTGAAGATCTGCACTCGGCGACGAACCAGTGTCACGTCGCTGGGGCGTGAGCCGTTTCGAGCAACCTGCAACGTCATCGAACTTCCAGCGTTGCCTTTCATCAGATCCACGCTGTTTGCCATTGGCATTCCAATAATGCTGTGCCGATCAATAGCTGTGATTACATCACCCGACTGCAAACCCGCTTCAGTTGCCGGCCCGCCTCGCAGAGCCTTCATGATCAGCAAACCATTTTCATGTAGCTTCACTTCTACGCCGACTCCCACGATTTCGCTTTCCAAACCAGCCGTTCTGACCTTTTCGGCCTGTTGCAGGTCCATTGCAGCACCTCGACCAGGTTCTTTCGGTTCCAGAGCGGAAAACTTGTCCAGCGTATCAATGGTGGCATTTGAGAATTCGAATGCAACTATTGTTGGTGTCAGCCCGGGAACGTTTTGCGCTTCCTGCATTACAGCCTGCACCACGTTCTGAGCACTGCTGTAATCAGTCACTCGCATCTGTTCTGCAATACGAGACAGCGTTGTTCGGAACCCGTCCACTCGAAAAGAATCTGCAGTAATCCCCAGTGACTGCATGAATGCTGGATTTTCCAGAGCAAGACCGATGTTGCGAAGACCACGTCGCACACGAAGATCGTAACTACTTGGTTCAAGGTGACGCTGGTCGGTCTGCTGCGACACTTCGCGGTACAACTGCAATGCCTGACTGCTGGTCATCGCCTGCACGGATCGGACGTTTACTGGATTGCCGTATCGTGCTGAAATCTCCTTAAAAATCGACTCGGCTTCGTTGCCATCGCTTCGACGAGGTAGTGGTGGAGTCAGCGGGTCGAACCCCGGTTGCATCCGGTCACCGAGATCATTTAGCGGGGCACGATAATCCGATAGTGGTGAATAGTCGTCTGGTGAGTAATTGGTTGGTCGCTGCTGCTGAGGCAGAGATCGATCATGGAATGGAGAAGTATAGTTGTCACGTGGTGAAGAGTAATCAACCTGTCCAACCGGAATGCGGTATCGAGTTTCAAAGTCCGCGTTCGAACGATTCTCACGAGACAAAGGAGCATTCTGATACTGACGGTCATTCTGTGAACCGTCATAATTAGGTAGGCGAAACGGATCGGCCAATCGCCCCCGGCTGCCCATGCGTGAACCGCGCTGGCGACTGTTGCCCAGGCTGCCAGGTTCTGAATAGCTACCACCATATCCGCCATCGAATTCTCGCCCACGATTTCGATACTCATCAACAATCGGAGTGCGGAACGAACTATCAACGGCGTCGTCAAGTCGTGAACGATACTCATCAGTCCGCTGACCGATCAACCCTCCACCATCATCATAGCGACTTCGCAATTCGTCACGCAGGGCCGGATAGCCCATCGAATTGTTCCGCGAAGCGGGATAGACGTCATTCACGCCAGTGTTGTATCCCGGTTGTGCATAGCTCGGCTGGTTGTACACTGGCTGGTCGTAACGGCTGGCAGGATAACTGTAGCGATCCTGAGAATATTGATTGTTCGCCGGATACTGTCCAGGCGCCGGGTAGTTGCTACTGAGCGACAGATTGCCGGAAGTTGATCGTAGACCGCATTCGCCGTTCGGGCATTGATACGGCGTATTCGAATACTGAGCCATCGCAGAAGATGCACTCAGCACCAACGCAACGATCGTCAGCAAATTATTAGTTCGGGTCGTCATGTCCATTACTCCTTCTTGGGTGGTTTGTGAGGCAGACTCTCAGAGCCGCCCTGTATTGTTTGTTCTGAGTCGTCGCAGACTGTTCCGCTATCGCAAATGTGCCTGGCTTCATGCAACGCGTGGGTATTGCTCTGACAACACACTGAAGTGTTTTGCCAGCTTTGTCACAGCAGGTTCTGGATGTATAAGGCCATCCAGAAGCTCACCGCGGATCACTCGCACGTCGCCAGGAGCTTCGATTCCGATCTTTACGGTGCCCCGAGCAGTCTTAATCACTTTGATTACAATGTCGTCGCCAATCTGGATTGTTTCTGCTGCTTTTCGTGTCAGTACTAACATGGTTCTCAATCCCTTGTGAAAGTTGTTCGTCCAGAAATACAATTCTGTTGTTGTTGAACAGAATCATTCGTTGTCACTGTGATATTACTATTGCCAATGGTGTGCCAAAAATGACTCAACCCCACCAAAACACGAATATTGAGTCACAACCACCTACTGCAAAACAACTTAAGCCATTCGGCAGACAATACCGGTTAGCAAAAGATGCACATGTCGGCGGTTCCGGTAAGGAATTGTTTGCAACTCACGGTTAGAACGGACTTCATCGCATTGTCATTTTGACAAAAACAAGTCAACTCGTTGCGTTTTGTTAAAGCACAACAGAACGCATGTGCCCAGAAGATGCTGGTGTCGGGTCCGATCGACAGAAAGTCTTAGGTTCCAGAGGGAACCGGTCACACGGGAATTAGAAAGTGCGTGCGTTTCGAAGCAAATCAATAACAGGGCCCAACGCGTCAAACAGTTCGACGACCCGATTCGCCGTAGCACTACTCGAATACGTGGGTTCGAGTTTGGTGGCAGAATCGAACGCTGGGTCGAAAGGCGGGCATTGACAAAGGACTTCGGTCCTACGCTCGGCTGGTGCCACTCATTCCGCTGCGACCCACAAATACAAAGACGGACGCATCGTTCAACTGACTGCGTCAGTCGTCGCACAACAATTCGATCCCGTGACGCAATACCACAGCCACGACGTTCTGCGAATGCAACCTGCCTTAGATTGCCAGAGGCGTTCCGAAAACCGCTCGGCCGAACTTCTCAATGCGAGTACGATGATTGAATGAATTTTGCAATGACTGAATTCACTTGCGCGCCGCGGGCTCGTAATTTTGCGATTTCAAGACCGCCTTTAGCGGAACCTCAGTCGACCGCGATAGGCGAAGTCGTTGGTCAAAACACCGACATAACAATCACCGTTGTGATGGCAGCGACTGCCGCAAGCGACACCACAATCAACATCCTGCGCCGACGTTTTTTTGCGGCACCAATTTCAGAAAGCTGAACCAGTTCAAAACCGCTGCCATCGCTGAAAGTGACTTGGAAACGATGCTTGAGTTCTTTGTGAGATTCGGGCTTGCCGTTTACAAACGTTGGGTGTCTGCGAGATTCCTGATGCAGCTGCCACCCGGCGCCGTCGTATTCAACATAGCACTGGCGTGAATCAATGGCGGTACCCGGAAGTTGCAGTTCACATTCAGTTGCTGCACCAATGCGAGTTTTGACACGGGTCACAGAAACCTGGCGCTTAGACTTCAGCACACGCAGCGCCCAGCCTTGGGGTACGTTTGCACGTGCTGGCACTTCGATTCTGGGGCTCGACGTTGGGGCCGTTTTCTTTTCAGTCTTTGGCAGTGGTGGTGCGAATTGCCTGACAGCAGGCGTATCTTCGGCGGCAAAGGTATCGATTTCAGATCGCAGGTGATGGCTGGGATTATTTAACCAGCCGGCAGCGGAAGTGATGGACGAATTTGAAGTCTTCGTCCGTCGTCCTTTTTCTGCCGCAGCGTCTTTATCCCGTGCCTGTTTAGCCCGCAATGTAACTAACTGCCGAAAGTCGAACACGACCGGACGGCGTTTTGCGTAGGGCTTTAAAGCATCCACAACTTCCGCAGCAGACTGAAATCGATCGGCAGGCAACTTGGCCATCATCTTTTCGATGATTTGGATCAGTTCGTCCGGAACATCTCGTCGAATTTCGCTGATTGGGCGAGCCGTTTCAATTTTATGAGCTTCAATCTTCGCCGAATTTCGTTTGTATGGAAATGGAACCCGACCAGTCAATGCCACGTAGAAAGTGCAACCCAAGCTATAAATATCAGCCGTAACATCCACGCTGCTGCTATCAGCGGCCTGTTCCGGTGCGATGTAATCCGGCGTACCCAGGCAATCGTGCCCAAAGATCATGGCCAATGAAAATTCGTCGCCTTCGGCTCCCGCATTCTTGTCAATTTTCGCAAGGCCGAAGTCCAGCAGTTTGGCCACGCCTTCTGCCGAAACCAGTATATTGGCGGGCTTGATGTCTCGGTGAATTATACCTTTGCTGTGAGCCGCCTGGAGCCCTTTGGCGATCTGTCGAAACATGTCACTGGCCATGCCCCATTTTAGAGGCCCGTATATCGCCACCAGTTCATGCAGACTGATGCCTCGCAGAAGTTCCATGACCATATAGTGGACGGCACCTGTGCTGTCGATCCCGTAGGTTTCGATGACATTCGGATGCTGGATCAGCATACCGGCTTCCGCTTCCAGTTTCATTCGCGTCAGCATACCGGGATCCAGAGCATGCTGGCTGCTCATGACCTTTAACGCAACCTTGCGAGTTCGATCGCGGTCTTCGGCAATGTAGACGCAACCCATTCCGCCCACACCGAGAACTTCGCGAACGCGATATCCGTCAATCACGAAGCCGCGATATCGTCCTTCCAGCAGTCGTTCTGCCTGAAACGGAGTCAGCACGCGAGCCTTAACAAGTTTTCGGGCGACCTGTTCCGGGGTCATTAAATCGCTGATTTCAAACTGCTCAACCGCCTTGCGCACCTGACCTGCAGAAAGCAGTTCGCTTTTCTCCAGCAGTTCAAGAAACTGGTTGGCGACAGTTGGTGCCTGCATCAGCGTAACTTCAAACCCGGAACGACCCCTGAGAAACGAACCGCCGACCACTGGACCGACGTCTGCAATGGGAACTCTAACACGCGGTTTTGCCCGCCCTGACGAACGTGAGTAAAATGCCTGAATGCGGATGTTGCTAAAACACAACACCCCACGCAAAATCGAAATAAACCTAGCTGCGCATTATTTAACAACAGCCATATTCAAATGTACAGTTCCCGGTAGAAGCAATTCATAGCCTTTCAAGGACTGAGAACAATCAGGCAAGAAGGCAGAGCAGAACGGATTAAGACATGTAAAGGAACGCGTTCTTCCGTGAATGTTCGGCCGCGGAATGTTAGATTCTGTCAAAACTGATCACATCATTGCCTGTTTACAAATCTGGGTTCACGGTTTCGACATGCTGCTTAGGGTGACAAATCTCAGGACTCCGGTCGAAGTACCGGAGTCCGAATTGACTGAACTTGTCTGCAAAAAGCTGAGCATTCAGTCCGACGAGCTGCGATCATGTCGCATCATTCGAAAAAGCCTGGACGCTCGGCAGAAGTCAAAACTGCAATTTGTCTACTCGCTGGTAATGGACACAAAGTCAGAAAGCGTCGCACCGCGAAAGTCTGCTGACCTGTCTGTTGACGCCTTCCAGAATTCGGATTTTGTCGATCCGCAACCTGGCTCCGCCCAGATGTCGCAGCGGCCAGTGGTAGTAGGTTCCGGACCTGCCGGCCTGCTGGCAGCCTATTATCTGGCATTGAAAGGTTATCGCCCCATCGTGATTGAACGCGGCAAACCGGTGAAGGAACGAGTTCCTGCAATTCGCAAATTCGATTCCGGTGGTGACCATGATAACGAAAACAACTATCTGTTTGGCGAAGGCGGTGCCGGCTGTTTCAGTGATGGAAAGCTGACGTGCCGTATCACCGGTCCGGATGTTGATTGGGTGCTGGAAAGCTTTGTGGAATGCGGCGGCCGACCTTCATTGGTTTACGAACATCGTCCGCATCTGGGCAGCAATAAACTGCCGATGATCTGCCGCAATTATCGTCGAAAGATTGAAGCACTGGGTGGTGAATATCGTTTCGACTGCCGCCTGGAAGGCCTGCGTATCGTCAACGAACAGGTATGCGGACTGGAAACGTCATCTGGATATATCCCAAGTTCGCATTGCGTTCTGGCCATTGGACACAGCGCCCGCGATTCATACGAAATGCTACTTAACGCGGGACTCCCGCTGCGGCCGAAAGCATTTCAATTGGGACTGAGAATTGAACAGCCTCAGGAACTGATCAACCAACACAAATACGGTCGGCCCGAATATCTGCAGCAACTCGGAGCAGCGGACTATTCGCTGGTAGCCAAAGGCGAACGCGACTTATTCACGTTCTGCATGTGTGCCGGCGGCATTATGATTCCCAGCGTGTCCGAACCAAACATGTTTTGTTCCAATGGCATGAGCAATTCCCGGCACGATTCGCCCTACGCCAACAGCGGGCTGGTCGTTACCCTGGAACCTGAACTGTTTGGCAGCAACCATCCATTAGCGGGCGTGGAACTTCAACGAAAGTATGAAGCCGCTGCATTCCATTTGACGGGCGGCAATTATCACGCGCCGATTCAGCGAGCAATGGACTTCCTTAATGACAAAACACCGTCTCCCGACGAGAAAATACCTTCGTCCTATGAACGCGGCACAAAAGCTCGCAGTCTGGCAGAACTATTGCCGCCGCCCATCCTGAAGGCGCTTAAGGAAGGTTTGCCGGTGATGAATGAGAAATGGCAGGGCAAGTACTTACCTGATGCGGTGCTGGTTGGCCCGGAGATGCGCGGCAGCTCGCCAATCCGCATTGATCGTGATCGCGAGTCGTGGCAGATACCGGGAATCAGCGGCTTGTATCCAGTCGGCGAAGGTGCTGGGTATGCCGGAGGAATCGTCACCGCCGCTGTTGATGGCCTGCGGGCGGCAAAGAAGATGGTCGAACAGTTTGCACCGTGCGACGCTTAGTTGGGGCTCTACAACAGAAGCACTTCAGCATCGCACAGGAAATTCCGTGACGGACTCAAATCGGCGGCGGCAATGATTTCCGAACCTCCTGCAGCCATTATTTGCCGTGACTGCTGACATTTGCTGTGACGGCAATGCATAGCTGGCATACAGGTCCAAACATCGCAGACGTGACCGTCATTCTGAACGCAATCGAATCCAGGACAGCTCGTACGGAAGATCTGCTGCCGTTGGTGTATCAACAGCTACGACGTCTTGCGGCCGCTCAAGTGAGAAACGAGCGTGCGGGACAAACACTGCAGGCAACCGCGCTGGTGCACGAAGCGTTTCTTCGTCTGGTTTGAGCCGCCGGGGCCACGTGGCAGAACCGACGCCGCTTTGGGGGGCCGCGTTGGCGATGCAACGAATTCTCGTGGAGCAGCCGCGACGACGACTGCAGTTGAAGCGAGGAGGAGATTTACAGCGAGTTGAACTGCTGGCATCGAGACCGCTGCTGAAAATGAAACGTCCGACACCGATCTGCTGGCGTTGCAGGATGTACTTGACCGCCTTCAGCAGGATAAAACCTTGAAGGCAGAACTGGTCCGGCTGAGATGTTTTGCGGGATTTACAGAAGAAGAAGCTGCCAGCACCCTAAACATTTTCCGGGCAACCGCGTCTCGCTGGTGGACCTTCGCCAAGGCGTGGCTGTTTCAGCAGATTCAAAGCAACGGCGGGAATTCAAACCGCGATAATTGCTAATTGGTCGGCAGGGCCGGCAATGATTATTGCCAGCTGATACCATTTTTCCCAAAGTTCTGTGAAACGCTCCAAAACTGGATATCGCATGCAAGAGCGTAGCGATTGCCTTGTTAATGGGACTCGGGCCGATTGCTTTGTTGCTGTACCTGCTAATCAAAGATGGACTGCAGCCAAGTCCCACCGGCGATGCCGAAGTGCGGTTGTCCGGGAGCAAAGTTAGCTAGACTATCGACGTTGAATCAGGCATCGCGAGGTCAATTGAAGCTCGAATTCCGGCCGCGCCGTTGCTGATGTCGCCAGCCGCTTTGGACCTCATTTTTTTCGCTTTCCATGCAGTCCAAGCCCGTAATTTCCGGCGATCTTGCTACAAACGTTTTCGAATTATTGAAGTACCCGATGCTATTTGCGGGATTGTGGGTTGCCCAACTGCTGGGCAACAAGATCTATCATCGAGACAGGTTCCCATCAAGGCCATCTGTCACGTGTCCCACTGAGCGAGATTTACCTCCGGCTATCGGTACACCGTGTCCGGTCGATGAAAACGGAGATATTCAGTTGCCGTTGGTGGGCAGAGTTCACATCGAAGGGCTCAGCTTGTCCGAAGCTCGGCACACCCTCATCAAAGGTTACACAGAAGATCAGGACATTTTCCGCCGCAAGAACATCGGCTTTCTGACTGTGACTGTGCTGCAGGTGGCGCCGGGAAAACAGTGATCCAGAGTGGACAAACTGAAATCTTCGCAGTGACCAACGCAGGATCGGGGCTGTTACCCTCGGGCACACGTCAACGACAGTCACACGATTGAAGAAACACTGAATGTGGATGAGTTTCTGAATGCGTGTCGCATTGCCACTCAGCTTTCAGCACTACCGTTAAGGACGCACAAGCAGAATTCCATCACTTCGATGACGGCAGAAAACTGTCGCCTTCTTCTAACAGTCAAATCATCCAGTCCGGCCACATTTGCCTCTTCCACTGTGGGACGCAGTTGCAATTGCCGCGAGTAAATTGTGGGGTCGCCTTCTTCAGCAACCACAACAGTCGACCATGCCACACCGTCCAGATCTGGCGGGGCGTCTGGCCCCAAATGCCCTGTCACACTGACGGCAACCGTCGCCTGCGGAGTTTTCAGCATAGCTCCCATCGCCATTTCCTGGCTCACCTGTTCACTAACAGCGCCATGCTTCTGCAGCGCATCGGGTTCGACATTCAGCCATGCCGATTTTGTCTCTGCCTGATAGACGACAGCTGATCCAGCCAGCACGGTCGACACGCCCGGTATTCGAGCCATTGAAGCAGACAGCAATCCGGCCGTGCAGCTTTCTGCAAACACGATACTATGTCCGTTTTGTAGCAGTACGTTTGCCAGAGCTTCTGCCAGTTTGTCATCAAACATCTGATTACCTTCTGAACATCAACGTGAAACACATCGACCTCAACCTGTGCCAACGCTTCCGGATAAAGACTTCCCCCTTTTGGTACTTTCAGCAAATGGTACCACACGGCAAAATCTGAATTGATCGATGTAGCCGTATTTCCGTGATCATTCAATCGACTTCACATCGGGCATCGCAAATTGAAAGAGGCTGCCGAAAAATGGCTGGGCGTAGAACTTGTTTTGAGATTTCAGCGGCAAATATGGCAAAACGTTGCTTTCCGACAAACAACAAAGAAGCCGCCTTAATCAATTCGCAGGAAGTCGAGTGGCCGTCACCAACGCTCCGCAGCTTCAATAAAAGTCGCGACTATTCCGACGTTGCCAGTTTGCGGTTGGCTTTGATACGGCCATCAGAATCCCTAATCAGCGTTTCTATAACAACGATCATTCTGCAATGCTGGACTCCCTGAGGTTGCGGCAAAAAACGGCCACCAGTTTGTCAGCGGCGGAAGAAATGTCCTGCAGAATTCGCAACACATGTTTCTCGGCGTCAAAAACCTTGATGTGCCGAAACAGTTTCGGTCGATGTTTGTCGCTTTGTCAGAAACTGAATTCCGAGAAGACATTACATCAATGCAGCTAAGAAACATTTCAGGCTGAAGCCAAAGCCGTCACACATTCGCGATCACCAAAGCTTCGCATCTGAAGCATTATTTCCCATCACGCATTGTCGGCTTCAACCGCTCCAAGAATCTGTTCAAGGACATCCGGAACCGCGCTGACAACGCGTGACCAGTTGTGGATAAACGGAGCTTCATCAGGCCGACTCAGAAACTCTGCACCGGCAGACAGCAGAACGCGACTAAACAGTTCCACCGTATTTTCTGCCTGGTGTCAGTCAAGCACAAGTCCGCTCATAACGGCGTCGTTGTTGCAATGATCCACAAGGCCCAGTGCCGTGCGATAATAACAAGCTTTCAGAGTTCTCAGCATGTCAGAACTAGCCACACTGCCTTCAACCGCCAGCTTACGGAACAGGGCTTTGCAGACATCAAGAGCCATCCGATGCAGGCCTCCTGAACGATTTCTTCTGACACTGACTGATGTTTGTGATCGTAGCTGTCTGGCACATCAACCTGGCAGATGCGGTTTAGATTGCAGTTGCGAAACATTTCAGAAAGAGTCTCGGTTTCCAGTCCCCCAGTCCCCCAGTCACTCGGAAAACGCAACGAAGAAACGATTTCCGAACGCATCGAAAATTCACCAGCCAGTGCTTAGCGGAAGCGGCCCATGTAATCGAGATACTCGTTACCTCCAAGATTCTGCTTCAGGGCACTGCTCAGCGGAATCACCAGCAACCGAAAAACACGACCGTTCAACTTCCCTCCGGCCGCCCGATAGTAGTACCCTTTGCAGAACTGATAATGAAACGACGGATGAGCCAAAGGATACAGCAACCTCGCGGGCAGCGAACGGTCGTATGTCAGAATGTCGCAATCATGCAAAGCGACGGCCTTCGACTTTCCGGACGCCAGAAAATAGCCCGAACAATACCAGACGTTGCGTCCTTTTCCGGGTTCTGTCGCGCCAAGACCTTCTTGCTGAAGTGCCGCGTCGACATGGCGCAGTCTCGTACCGTCGTTCCAAAGCGCGACGTAATTCTGCGGCAGTCTTTTGAAGAATCTGCGAGCTGCATGAAACTGCGACTCGTTCGCCCGGTCGAGCCCGACAATGATCTCGCTGAGATACGGTATCTTCGCAAGTTCCTCAACAATGGGCCCATGGCTGGCCCCTCCAGTTAAGAATACAGACACGGCAGCACCAACGACATGGGTGTGTCAGCCGAGTACTGAGCCAGCTCTGCTTCCAGTTCTTCGGTGGAACGATTTCGAAGATTATGCAGCGTTCCAATAATTCCGTTCTGAGCAAAATCTGCCATTGTTACGGTCACTTTCTGTTTAGTACGCTCTGAGACCACACCTAAAGTCTGTATGAACACCCGATGAGTTCATCGCCATTTGAAGGCGCTGCGACGCGGCCTCTGGAAGTGTCAGCTTCATGTTTGATCACACAAACCAACTTCTGCCGTATAGGTAGACCTTAGCCGTTCAAGAAGGCAGCGCCAGCGATCGAAAAACCACGGCGTACCGGACTGATTCGCTACCGCTGCGAACTTAAAAAAGACAAACAAGTTCAAGATGAATCGCCGAGTATGTTTGATTTGTTCAATCGTTTTTAACGTGTAACAATGTGGCTCTTAAGTTTTTCCGTTTTCTGAAAACCGGCTGCTTCATGGTTCGAAATTCAGCTTATCAAGAACTCCACCAACTGCTTCTGCCCAACCGAACGGCCCCGGCTGAGACGCGACAACACCTGTGCTAAGTTCTACCGTCACATTCAAATGGCCGTCGACCGTTGGAATACCAATCGGGTAATCGGCGATATCCAACATGCTCTGGTCAATCGGACTGTCACCGATACCAAGCGTCACAATATTCAATAAACGCTGCTGACGATTACGCTGTATCACCTGCTGCATTCCAAGCCCCTTTGTCGACTGACCGGAGACGTGCCAGAATCGACCGCCTTTCGTCAGTGAAAAGTTGTGAACAGCCAGACGCTCACGAAATACAGCCAAAGCAGCATCTGCATCATCCCACAACAAAGGCTCCGTGCTGAACCGTTCCATCGCCTGTTCTGCTTTATCGCGAGGCAGGTCAGTGGCCGCCATCACCCCCTCGATTCCAAGATCCCTGAAAGAACGAAACGTAAACTGCGGTTTTAGTTCATTCAATAGGTCTAGAATATTCACTCGTGTCGAATCGTGGGGCGATGAAGGATGAGCGTCATCGTTGGCTGCCGATTGCGGCCAATGCACATAACCGCCGTTCTCTGAAATATATGGCGCTTCGGCAATCGGCAACTCGCTCGCAAGGTGCTTCATTTCCGAAGCTGTCTTACTGGAACTCAGAATGACTGGAATTTCCAATCGCAGTATGCGGCGCAGCGTGGATTCGGCCGGCAACCAGTCATAGTCGATCTTGCTAAGCAGGCAGCCGTCCAGATCGGTGAATATCAGAACGTTGGGAATCGAGTTAACTATGCTCCGATCATGTTCATCAGAGCCGAACGATCAACCAAGGTCGCAGCAATTGCCGCCTATGAATCTAAAATTCTCGCCACCTCGAAATCCCAAGTGGCCCTAACGCAAAAATCGCCGCCAACCACGTGGACTTGCACGCTTCAGGCAACGGAAATTCAGGCAATGCAATCAGTGCATGACCAGTTCACTCCGTGTCCAAATGCCAACGGTACAACAAATCACTGAACCGTGAAGTGTTGTTTGATCTCAGCCCTTCATCCCAAGTCGCGACCGCCAACACCACCTTTTGAACTATGAAATTTGTTTCTCAACAGTCAAAACGGACAAGTGATGCAGGAAACAGCGCTAGCGATGGCGTCCTTGTCCGAATCGACATTGTTTGACATAACTTGCTTCAGCCCTTCGCCGGAGAACTGGCAACTAAGGCTCTGTTATCGAAAGTGCGATAGTGAAAATCACATTCGTTCAATTTGCATTTGCCTGCATTCGCTGTTTGCTTTCCCTTCAGTGCCACGGGACTTTGCCAGGAAGTCGCGACACTGAATATGGCAGCAGCCTGTTTTTCAACGGACAATAAATCATGGGAACACACCGACCCACAACAGGTTGGCCTGAATTCTGTGGCATTGGCAGCGGCGCTGGACTTTGCGATATCACGGCAATCAAGCAGCGTCGTCATACTGTTGAATGGCCGCATCATCGCCGAACGGCATCAGCACGTAAACAGCCCGGACCGCCGATATTAGGCCATGTTTTACGGAAAAGATGCTGCAGGAAAAGCGATTGAAAACGTCGCGTCTGTTCAAAAAAGCATGATCAGTATTTTGGTCAGTATTGCTCAGGAAAAAGGCCTCTTAAAACTAAGCGATCTGGTTAGCGAACATCTGGGTGATGGCTGGTCAAAGGCAACCGTTCAGCAGGAACGGAAAATCACAGTACGACACCTCATGGCGATGACATCGGCTCTGACTGAGCAGCTGACTGAGCAGCTGACTGAGCAGCTGACTTTTACGGCAGAAGCAGGTACTAGGTACTCAGTGGAAATACAACAGCACTGCGTATTCACAAAGCCTGAAAGTTGTATCAGCAGCAGCAAACAAAGCACCCAACGAATTAACCACGGGACGGCTCACTGGCTCACTGGGAATGCAGGACTCTAAGTGGATTCAGCGAGTTCGAATCGGTGGACGGAATGTTGTTGCAAATTAGTTTGGCTTCGTCACATCGGGTCGCCACCTGGCTCGCTTTGGACTGATGGTCCTGAACAACGGCAAATGGGCTCACCAGACAATCGTCGGCGACGCCACTTATTTGAAAGTCATGAAATCTCCGTCGCAGCAACTGAATCCATCTTATGGATATCTTTGGTGGCTGAATGGTCAGGAATCTTTGCTAAAGGGAAACCGCAGGATCAAGGGTCTGGCGTGCCCCAGTTCTCAGTACCACGGTTATGAGA
>JBDNFN010000098.1:0-2384 GCA_041689795.1 Fuerstiella sp.
ATGGAATAACCGGCGGCAACCGGCCAGAGTCTTGGTAAGGAATTGAAACATGTTGAATCCGTATTCGTATTTCGTGCGCATGCTGCGCACTGATCGCCCGCGACCGTGTCGCGTTGTGCGCATGAAAAAACCAAGGGACCACGGGCGGCAACCCGTATTTTGGCCCCTTGGCGGCAAGGAACCGAAACCGGTTCCTTGCATATTCTCCCCAGTTCATATCCAACGTCAATTCCCAACAGCAATTGGGGGCACAAAGAAAGAACATTTTAGTACTGGCAAGGAAACGAAATGAACGACGTCAGCAGCACGGATCTGCATGGCATTGGAAACAGACGGACTGCTGGTACTTCACTCCATCCGGAACGAAGAAGCGGCAGGCACAGTTTGACGAGGATGGCAAGCGGATTCGCGGAAAAGACAACAAGAAGGCGGCGCAACTGGCACTCGCTCGGATAAAATTGTCAGACGAATTGACGCCGGCTCACTTCGCAGAATCGAAAGACTGGACCGTCGTGCAGGTATGCGAGATCTATCTCTCTGACTTCACGAATACTGCATCACCTGTGTGGGTGACAAGTTGCAAATCATGGCTCAATGACTTCTGCGAATATTGTGGAGCACTCACGGTCCATGAACTCAAGAAAAAGCATCTGCGGACATGGCTTCAGAGGCACACGACCTGGAACAATAATACACAGCGAAATGTGATCGCCTGTATCAAGGCTGCGTTCAACTTCTGCTGTAAGTTTGATGATCTGGAAACGAATCCTCTGGGGAGTTACCAGAAGCCGGCGGCGACCGCACGCGTCACTTCGTTCAGCCCTGACAAAGAACAGCAGATTTACAAGGCCACCAATCAGACTCATCCGCAGTTCCTGAAGTGTTGCATTCTGACTGGTGCTCGTCCCGACGCGGAAATGGCGATGGGAACGGCTGATCATGTCGTCGAAACGGCACAGGGCATGTGCTATCTGCTCAAGGCGCGAACCGCAGATGGAGGTCATGGTCACAAAGCCGCGAAGAAGACAGGTAAGAACCGTCGGATCATGCTGTGCGACGAGATGGAGAGAATTACCCGAGAATTGATGCTAACTGCTCCAAAGGGATCGGGCATTCTGAGGTGGTGACAGTATCAGGGACAGGTCATTCTCTTAGTCCGTGAGACTAATGATCTGTTCGAACTGAGCTGTTGAGCAGTATTCGATGCCAGAATGTCGGCGATCGGAATTGTCGTAGAGGATGTATCGAGAGATCTCTTTTCTTGCTTGCCGACTACTTTCGTAATTGGTCAATTCGAGTTCGGTCTTGATCGTTCCGAAGCAACTTTCCATGAATGTGTTGTCGTAGCAGTCGGCTGCCCGGTTCATGCTTTGCAGAGCTTCAGCGCGACGCAGCACGGATCGATATTCGTTGCCGGCATACTGTCCGCCGCGATCAGTGTGATGAATCAATCCGGGCGTTGGCTGTCGTTCTTTAACGGCTGAACGCAGTGTTCGCAGCACAAATGATTCCGTCGTGTCATCGGCCAGATGCCAGCCCACAATTCGTCGTGAGGAAAGATCCATCAAGATCGCCAGGTAACAGAACGTGCCGTCTTCGAGAGGGATGTAGGTAATGTCGCCGACCCAGATTTTATTGAGCTGTGTTGGTGAGTCAGCATCAAGGTTGGTGAGTCAGCATCAAGCAGCAGGTTCGGCGAATAACCTAAACGGTGTCGACTGTTGGTCGTCTTTGGCACGAACGACTTTGGCTAAATTACCTTCAAATGCAGTGTTTTCATGATACTCGTGACCCTCCTGCGACTGCACACGTGCCCGAGTTCTTTGATGATCCTTCGAGTCCCATAGCGACGTTGGTGTTTCTTAAAGACGACTCTTATCAACGGCAGCCGCCCAGAAACAAATGAACATGCTCCGCCTGCATGCAAACGGTTGTGAGCAATTGAGTAACGGCTTGGTGTCAATCGAAGAAAACATACTTTTTGAGATTCCTTGCAGAGCACAAGCAGGGAATGAACCTAAGACCCTCTGCGAAAATCGAGACTGAGAGTCTGAACTTGCGTCGCAATTGAATGACGCGGGATGTAGGACAAATTCAGCGGAAAAAGCTCGGGAGAACATCCGGGGATGGTTCCAGTACCGCTTTAATCAAATTGTCGTCAATAGACGTTTGTTGAATCAGGGGCGATTCAGTGCACATCAGCAAAACACATCAGTTCAGAGCATCTGCAAAAGGACCGAGTCACGAATGGCGTTGTCCACGGGGATTTACGGGGATTTACGGGATTTTTGCAAGCGCTGCGATCGCCGCGTGGTAGATCCGCCTAGCCACCGTCATCAGTTTGAGAACCTTGGGACGCCGCTTGTTTTCTCGAGGTTCAACGC
>JBDNFN010000099.1:0-20832 GCA_041689795.1 Fuerstiella sp.
CCAAAACCGGCCAAACCCGCG
This sequence comes from Fuerstiella sp., assembly GCA_041689795.1. Lineage (GTDB taxonomy): Bacteria > Planctomycetota > Planctomycetia > Planctomycetales > Planctomycetaceae > Fuerstiella. Next base: position 22 of record JBDNFN010000099.1, read on the forward strand.
CACCGGGTCCACCGAAAAACACGACGAAAAAACCAGCAAATTAGACCACTTTCCACCAAAACCCTGGCCGGTTTTGACCCGCAAACAAGTGGCCGGTTTTAACCCGCGCACTGACAGTTGATGAAGTGTCTGCTGACTAACGGTTTTGATGGCTGACGAGTTCAATACTTCGCGACATGTTTGCAACATGTGAAAGCATGCCGTTGTAGTATGACGGAGATGCTTTTTCCAGAAGCGGCATCAACTTGCCGGGAACGGTTTTCGTTTCAAGCTCTGCGATGTAATTGACAAGCGTTTGTCGAGTGTCATCGTTCTCGTGCAGCATATAGTGAACCCACCCCCACGATTCGGCGTAATCCTGCTGCGTCATGGTCTGGAAGTCCGACAACTGCTCCAGCTTATACATTGAAGGGTTCCAGCCGTTTTTTCGCGTGGTCTGCAGAAACCGGACGTGCCCCGGATGAGGTGGTCCGACTTCAGCCCCGCGGACTTCAAAGTACTCGGCCAATCCTTCGTCGAGCCACAGCGGGACCGTGCTTAAAGACGCATGCAAAAGCCCGTGAGTAAATTCGTGGCGGAGGTCTTCCTGAATTGATTCGCTGTGAAACGAATAGACGGCCAGTTCACGGCTTGTTCCCACAAAAAAGGCGCGCCTTGCCGGAAGCGCCGGCCAAGTATTGTGCATGTAGTTTCTATAGGATTCTTCATCCGAGAACAGATAGACCACAACCGGATCACGTTGTTTGGGTAGTTGCAGCGTCGTGGTGATTTGTTTCTGAAGCTCTTCGAGTTCCAGTACCAAAGGTGATTCCTGTGCGATGGGGAAGTCGCTGCGGATTTCAAAATGGTCGGTCGCCAGGCGGTGAGAACGTGGTCGTTCAGCCGTAAATGTTTTTTGTGCCATGTGGCACCCGGACAAACAAATTGCGACTACCAGGACGAAGATTCGTCGAGGCACTTGTATCGAAATAGTGTTGAGATCCGGTCTGAACAAAGGACATTTCCAGGTTCCCTTTACAGCCAGATCGGCGTGTTGCGGGAAAAGGACGGGTGACAGTGTAGGTATGTTGCGTTTGGCGAGAAATCCTCGGACAATTGAAGGTTCGCCATCGGGTGGCACTGGAAATAGTCTCAGAATTCTCGAACTCAGACAATATCGCTCCGCTCATGACTCACACGCATCGCCGACCCGCAATTTTGCTGAAAAACACTGAAAAACCAGCATTTTTGGCAGGCGCCCCTGCGAATTCGTTGTTCGGACTAATTCTTCCTTGCCTGTTTTTTATTCCTTTTTCCCGTGCAGCAGTCGCATTTGACCCTCCGGATTTCAATCGTGAAGTCCGGCCGCTGCTATCGGACAGATGCCTTGCCTGTCACGGCCCGGATGCAAAGCACCGTGAATCTGATTTGCGACTGGACGAATCCACTAGTGCAACGATGGATCGAGACGGCTATCAGGTGGTTAAGCCCGGCGAACCCTCACATAGCGAACTGATTACCCGTATCACTAGCACGGACCCTGATGTTGTGATGCCGCCGCCGCATCTGGGCAAGAAATTGAATGAAAAGGAAATCGATATTCTGCGCCGCTGGATTGAATCAGGGGCCGAGTTCAAAAAACACTGGGCCTATGTTGCCCCGCAAAACTTTCCAGCACCAAACGTCAGTCAAATCGCCTGGTCTCGCAATTGGATCGATCAGTTTATTCTTGCGAGACTGGAAAAAGAAAAACTCAGTCCATCGCCGGATGCTGATTCTGTGACTCTCATTCGCAGGCTGTACTTCGATCTGACCGGTCTGCCGCCCAGTCCTGAAACGGTTGCTGCATTTGTTGCAGATCCATCGGAAGCGGCATACGAAAAACTGGTGGACGAGTTGTTGAACTCTGATGCTTTTGCCGAACGTCTTACCATGTATTGGCTGGACCTTGTTCGCTTTGCTGACACCGTGGGCTATCACGGTGACCAGGATCACAATATTTCTCCGTACCGCGACTGGGTGATTCAGGCGTTCGCCGGTGGAATGCCGTTTGATCAGTTTACGCGGGAACAACTGGCCGGTGATTTGTTGCCAGACTCTTCGGTCGATCAAAAAGTCGCCTCGGGTTATAACCGACTGTTGCAGACCTCACATGAAGGCGGGTTGCAGCCGAAGGAGTATCTCGCAATTTATGCGGCCGACCGAGTACGCAACGTTTCCGCGGTTTGGATGGGAGCCACCGTCGGGTGTGCTCAGTGTCACGATCACAAATTCGATCCGTATACCGCGAAAGACTTCTATTCATTGGCCGCTTTTTTTGCGGACCTTGACGAAGATCAGCACTTTAAGGTTGGATCCAATGCGCTTCCGACAAAGCGACCGCCGGAAATCAAAGTTCACTCGAAGCGAGAACGTGGAGAGCTGCTAACACTTCGCGAGCAACTATCAACGCTCGACGGAAAATTGAAATCAGCACCTGAAAACAGCCAGTTGCTGGATCAGAAGAAGCAACTGTCGTTTGCGATTGAAGATCTTGAACGAGCAGCCCGGTTAACAATGATTAGTGTCGCCAAAGAGCCCCGTCCGATGCGTTTGCTTGCTCGAGGTAACTGGATGGATGACAGTGGCCCACTTGTTAAGCCAGCCGTTCCGGAATTTATGGCGACAGTTGCTGCAGACGGCAGCCCTCGAGCGACGCGGCTTGATCTGGCTAATTGGCTGGTTGATGCCGAAGACGGTGCTGGCAGGTTCACGGCTCGAGTCTTCGTAAATCGGTTTTGGTACCTGCTGTTCGGTAACGGAATTTCGCCAGTTCTGGACGATCTTGGCGGTCAGGGAATGGCACCCGCGCACCCTGAACTGCTGGATCAACTGGCGCTGGAATTCGTCCGCAGCGGCTGGAACATTCGTGATGTTCTTAAGTTGATTGTGACTAGCCGAACTTACCGGCAGTCTTCGCAGTGGACTGGCGATCTTAAAATACGTGATCCGAATAACGTTTTGTATGCGAGACAATCGACATTTCGTTTGCCCGCCGAAGTTGTTCGTGATGCGGCACTTGAGGTTTCCGGTCTGCTGGTTCACAATGTTGGTGGGGCCAGTGTAAAGCCGTATCAGCCCGAAGGCTACTACCGACATCTGAATTTTCCTGTTCGTAAGTACTCGCATCATACAGATGATCGGCAATGGCGTCGGGGATTATACGTCCACTGGCAGCGACAGTTTCTGCATCCAATGATGAAGGCATTTGATGCTCCTTCGCGCGAAGAATGTACGGCTCAGAGACCGCACAGCAACACTCCACTTGCGGCTTTGACGCTACTTAATGACCCAACGTTTCTGGAAGCTGCCAGAGCGTTGGCGACGCGAATTCTAAACGAATCTCAGGGGAATTCTGACGAACTTCGATTTGACTTTGCAATGCAACTGGTACTGAATCGAAGTCCAGATGCTGGCGAAGTTGAGTTGTTGCGGACGTTGCTGCACGATTCGAAGACGTACTACCAGATGCATCCGGAAGCTGCCGCAATATTCGTGGCGGTTGAGCGGCTTGTCAGCAAAGCTTCTGCTGACGACGCTTCCAGTGATCAGGTCGAACTGGCTGCATGGATGTCGGTTGCTCGGGCGCTGCTGAATCTGGATGAAACGATAACCAGAAATTAACGACAGTGACTGCTGTCAGCGGGTCGAGCTTTAACGACGAAGTTGTTTGGCCGCCCATTCGCCAAGAGCTTCCCGGTTGATTTTTACATTGTGTCGAGTATCAACGGGCAACGACGGGTGAAACAGAATTGTTGAGATCGAGTTTGTCAGTTTATTGGCAGCCGCGATTTGCAGAAGCTCGTTTCTTAGCCGTTCTTCAGCTGCCTTGTCGGCCGGAAAGCAGTTTGGTTCCGGTTCGGCGACAATCACGGGGATTTGCTGTTCACGGCTTCCGATGCCAACCAGAGCACAGCGATAAATGTTCTTGTGCTGATTAAAGATTGCTTCGCAGCGGACAGAATACAACGGACCATCCGGTGTGAAAACAATATGAGCTTTGCGACCGCAAAACCATAGGCGTTTCTGTTGATCAAAGTATCCGGTGTCACCCATGCGATGCCAAAAGCTGTCACTATCTGGAATTTTTGCAAGCTCTGTGCCATCCGGCCGCCGAAAGTATTCGCGTGTCGCCACGGGCCCTTTCACGATGATCTCACCGATTTCTCCATTCGTGCACTCGACGACATCTGAAATATGTCGGATCGGATCAAACGTCACTTTGATGATGCGGACCTCCATTTGGTCAAATACCGTGCCGACACACGTGCCAGCACCTGTGGCCGTTTGTTGAGCTGTTTCTCTGAGAACCTGTCGACCACCAATTGAAGCAACAGGAAGACACTCTGTTGCGCCGTAAGGTGTGAAAATGTCGGCGTCGTCCGGCAACGCATCTGTCATCCGCTTTAGCACATGGTTCGGAACGGGTGCTCCGGCCGACAGAATGCGTCGCAGCGTTGGCAGTTTGATTGAATGCTTCTCACAGTATCGTCCCACCGTGTTCCAAAGAGCGGGCGAACCGAATGCCTGCGTTACATGCTGATTATTGATCGCTTCCAGTATCTTTACGGGATCCACCAGAGCGGGTTTGCTAGGATTCATATCCGGGATGACAGTTGTAACCTGCATCGCTACGTTGAACAGTGCAAACAGCGGGAAACCCGGCAGGTCAACTTCGCCCGGTTGTATGCCAAAGCGATCGCGAATCAAGTCTACCTGAGCGTCGAACATGCCGTGTTCGTATTGTACACCTTTGGGTGGTCCCGTACTTCCGCTGGTGAAGATAATGGCGGCAGGATCAGTTGCCAGCGTCGTCGGCAGTTTGACGTCAGTGTTCTGGCCAATTCGGACAAGTTGATTGTAAGAAGGGCAACCGAAACGTTTTGACTTCGGGCCAACAACGATATTCAATCTCGCTTTTGCGTAACGGCGAAATTTGATCTGACGAATCAATTGCACCAGCGGGACGGCAACAAATCCGTGTGGCTCCGACTGATCAAGACAATGAAAAACGTTGGAACGTCCCATTCCGGGATCGATCAGTGTACAGACGGCTCCGGATCGGAAAATGCCAAAGGTTAGCGCGATTGACTCCAGCGACGGCGGCACAAACATTGCCAGACGATTACCGGGTTTGATTCCCATGCTGACAAGCCCTCGAGCCACACAATCGGCTTCTCGATCAAGCTGAGCAAACGTGAGATGCGTGTAGGAAACTCGTTTTCCAGAATCGCGTCCTTCAGGAAACACAACGGCTCGCTGATGAGGCGCAGTGAGCGCGGAAATTCGTAGCCTGTCGGCGATGTTTTTTGTTTGTAGCATAGCTCAATTCGGTGTGCAGGATGCAGATAGTCTAGTGGAAAACTACCCGTAGCATTGCTGTTCACCGACTAAAAAATGAATTCAACGGGTTGTCAACAGTAGACTATTGGCATTGAACAGTCTCACTCAGTATCGGGAGTGGTTCGCCCTGATTGTCGATCCGTGACTTGGCTTCCGGTGACTAGAATGGCCTGAACAGTTGCTACCATTTGGAGTTTCTGAAGCTGCAGAATATCTACCCAGCAGTGTCTTGCGGCGCACCCGCTGTGTGCACGATGGCGATGATATGGCTAACCTATTTCAGCCTTAGATTTTCGGGGCGAACTTTACAATCTGTAAATGGCAATTGCCGATCTGACTGACGCAGTCATGAATCCGGCAGGTCGTAGCGGCGAGGGCAAGGGCTGGCGCTGGCGGCGAAATTTCCGGGAGAATCGGCACTGTTGCTGCGATCGGCCCAGCTGATCTCCTCAAAGACGTTGTTGTCGGAACAAGCCGGCACAGCTTGCAGGTACGGGGACCAACATGCGGCAAATTTAGCAGAAAGCCATCGCGTTTGGCCGAATTAGTGCCTTAGACTCGAACGCAACGGACGGATGGCGTCCATTTACATACGGACACTGCGTTCTGTTTTTGGCACGGCTTGCCCTGTTGACTGCGACTGTAGCAGTTAACGATGCTGGGGATGGGCGGCGATCGTTCAAGAAGAAAGTTTGACCGGGGACTTGAAATGCTTGTACTTAGTCGAAAAAAAGATGAGAAAATTGTAATCGGCGATTCCATCACATTGATGGTCATTGAAATTCGAGGCGACAAGGTTCGCCTGGGAATCGATGCTCCGCGAGACGTGACCGTCCACCGTGAAGAAATCTACGAAGCGATCAAACGTGAATCTTCTGAGCAACCGAAAGCGGAGTAATCGTTGTTCCGCCGGCTACGGTGTTCTGAGAACGTTATGTGCGATTGCGCGACGTTCATGGCGCCGTTTTGGGCCCAACAATCAGAATGTTGTCTCTTCCCCAGTACTGATTTGATGTCGAACGTTGTTCGGCCGAAAGCTGTCCTTGAGACTGCCCGCTATTGATGCGGTGGCGGAGGAGTGACGGCTTTCTCGACTTCTGTAAGTAGTTGTTCTCGTCGAAACGGTTTGTACAAAACTGACTTCAGGCCCCGTTGTCGGGATTTGACGATTGAGTGTGCTCCGTCGTAGCCAAATCCCGTCATTAGAATAATCGGCAAGCGATCATCGATGTCCTGAATTTTGCAGAAGCAGTCGTAACCATTCATGTCCGGAAGATGTATGTCTGTCAGGACGACATCGTAATGATGGCTGCGTGCCATTTGGCATGCTGCTTCACCTGATCTCACGGCCTCAACTGTGCAGTTATGTTGTTCGAGCAGCTCGTGTGCTGAGGCCAATACGGACTCATCACTGTCGACTACCAGAATTCGCTTTCCCTGCAATGCTGGTCTTTCGGCTCGCATGCGTACAGCACTGCTGCGGAATCCAGTGTCTGCAGAGTCTGCATCTTCTGAAACTCGTTCAATCTGCCCGCGAATTTTACGAGTGTTATCCACGATTCGCTGAAGTTTTTCGCAGACGTCGGGATCGTGTCCGATGTACTTTTCCAGAATTGCCGTAGCACTGGAAAGAATGTCGTCTGTGGGCAAAGCCACTTCTCTGCGCAATCGCACAGAGCTCTCTGTTGCGGTGACGACCTTTTCGGCAACCAGCAACTGAAGCTGGTTGACGGCCATCGCAACCACTCCGCCAAATACCTGAAGAAATTCAAGGTCCTTGCGGTCGAAGTTTTTGATTCCGGGACTTTCCACATTGAAGGTTCCCAGAACCTCTTCGTGCATAATCAGTGGTACGGTCAGCGTGCTTCGAGCATCTGCGGCTCCGCTAAGATACAGCGGATCCTGTTTCGTGTCCTCGCACAAGTGGCTTTGACGTGTGGCTGCAACATGCCCTGTAACGCCGTTACCTTCAATTTCGGCGAATAGCTTTCGCTTAGCGGCTTCTTCCTGCATACCTTCTTCAAGAAGAGGCACAAGTTCATTGGTCTCCGGATTCAGAACGCGGATCTCAATTGTTTCGAATCCCAGGATGTCCTGAGAGTACTCAAGGATTTTTTCTTTCAGCAAATCCGTACGATCTGCATGCGACATTTGAGTCACCTCGTCCGGAGACAAGTCGCCCAGTTCAATGCCAGCCTTGTAGATCGCTTCGCGTTTTTGGTTTTCCAGGATTTCTTCGGAAACGTCTCGAAGAACGATCGACGTGAAGTTTCGTGAACTGTCTGCTGACGACCATTCGCCTGACCTTGAGGCTCGAATTGCCGCAAACGCTCGTTCGCCCGTCTTGAAGATTGCCTTCACAACCTGCCCAGCTTCCGGCTGAAGGGAAACAGGCGTTGGGCTTAGTAATTCGGGGCTGCCCAGAGTTTTCAAAAAGGACTCCCCGACAAGTGTCCTGCCTTCGCCCGCCAGTGATTGAAAGGTCCTGTTGTGCCAAACGACGCAGTCATTTGCATCGATCAGCACCAAGCCGTCTGGCACTGAGTCAAGAAATCCATCGAGGCACAATTGAACGTCCTTCGCTCTGCCTTCGGTGTTGCCGACCAGCAGAATTCCAGCAGCGTTCTCGGCGCCGGGACTCCCCGGAAGGACGACTTCGACTCGGTCGTCCAGGATCTCGCAGAAATGTTTCCTGGCTTCGTCCGGTGTTCCGGACACTATTAATCGCGGCCGCGAGGAATCCACGCGTGTTGTCCTGAGTATGGATAAGCAATTCTTAGTAACGTCATAGTCACCTTGCTCCGATTAAACTGCATGCGGAATGCCGCGAAAAGGCCAACCTTTTAAATTCCGGACAGAACCTGAAAACTCTTGAGACCCGGAACTTTCCGTAAGCCGCGTGAAACAGATCGGCAATTGGCGTCGTCGGGCGTTCGCCCGAATTACAGAAGGACGTTGGTGCAGGTGATACCTTGTTTTATGCTGCTGTACGCTGACCTGGTAAACATTCGGAAGCGTTCACGCGATCATTTGGATAGACGCCGATTTTCGGAATCAGTTCGCCCACGGATTCATCTCCGGCGATGAGTCTATGGCCCAGCAGATCCAGGCGATCCATTTCCAGTTGAATCTCTTCCGTTAGTCGAGTAATTTCTTCGCGGCTGATTTGAGCCGGAATTTCAATCGGTGCACCGGCGATCATTAAAAGTCTGGAAAATGGTTTGGGAATCATCATGTCAGACCATCCACCGGAAATTGCCCAATAGTTTGTTGCGACCAGCGTTGTGGGAATCACGGGCCTTCCAGTTCTGGAAGCAAGGTAAACGATTCCATCTTTCATGACTCGCCGAGGCCCGCGAGGTCCATCAGGCGTGATGCAGACATGCAGATCCGGTTGGTCTATCAATTGTCGAGTTGCCTGGGCGCCACCGCGACTGGCAGAACCCCGCACTGGAGTTATGCCAACCAGTTTGACTGCGTGAGAAAGGTAAGATCCGTCCTGATGACGGCTGATCAGCCCAGCCAGCTTGTGAGTTCTTATGGAAAACACGGCTGTCACAATGGCGTCGTGCCACATGCAAAAGCAATATCTTGTCTTCCCCACGGCGGCGCGGTAAGGCGTACCGTCTTCAACCACTTTGCGGTGGTCGACGCGAACCGTCAAGAACAGCGCTTGCAGCAGCCATGTTCCAATTCTGGCGACGAGCCAGTTTGCTAATCCATTTCGAATTTTCATTCGGGCATCCTTGCCGATCGATCCATTCCATCCGCGAAGGAGGAGTTGGCCAGTGGCGGAGAAACAATTCACACCGATGTCCTTCTCCCATTCCAAAGGAGTCGGCTTCAGCAGTTAATCTTTTTCTTCGGCCCGACTCCAAGTCAGAGATTCTAGATCATCGCCCGGTGAACGGGAATCTCAGACTTGAGCGTTTTGGTTTAGGCGTGCATTTCGCAACACTCCAGAGAATTATCTGCGGCAAATTGAAACAACAGCCGGAAATTGAGACGAGCAGCTGATTTCTCAGGTGAAAAATGCCGTGACAAATTCAGAATCGAATTCATGGCTGAACCGATTTTTCTCTCAAATTCCTAATCTCCTGTGAAAATACGTTTGAAGAATTTTCAGTTTTTATCAATTATTCACGAAATGGCACACCGGGTGCTAAGTAATTCAGCGTCTGGATCACGCAATCATTTCCAGCTTCTTATGAAGCAGGACTTACATTCCCAGACTATTTTGAAAGTTCCGGACAAGACTCGCTTATACATATGGAGATGACGTAAGTTCTTCTCAAGCTTCTTTCTGCGAGTCAACTTTCCTAAGGGCTCCGTTTGTCTTCGGACAGACGGAGTCTTTTTTTTTCGCGTTCGACAGACATTCAACGCGTCGACGATTTGCCACAACTTTGGGTCGGAACCGAATTGCGCTCGTCGTCTGTAAAGAAATCATGTTGAGCGAATCCAATGCTGCTCGACAGGTTCCGCGGTCATCTTCGGTACGTCATCCTCGTCTGTGGCAATCGCGGTCAGCGGACACTCAATAGAACTGCGAGTCGTTTGCGAGATACGTCCGTGGTGACTGACATTTTTCGGCGGGATATCGCAATGTGATGATACGCGATATGTCAAACTTTCATCGCCTGAACGGATTAGAACGTGAGCCATGGAGCAATCACCAGAGCGGTGACCGACACCAGCTTCAGAAGTATGTTGAGTGCTGGGCCGGACGTATCTTTGAAGGGATCGCCGACAGTGTCTCCCACAACGGATGCCGCATGAGCATCGCTGCCTTTGCCAAACGTTTGTCCGTTGATAACGACATTGGATTCAATCATCTTCTTTGCGTTGTCCCAGGCTCCGCCAGCGTTTGACTGGAAGATCGCCAGCAGTACACCGCTAACAGTTACTCCGGCCAGAAGTCCACCCAACATTTCCGCGCCGCCGACAAAGCCGGTCAAAATCGGAGCAACGAGGGCAAGCAATCCCGGCAGAACCATTTCCTTCAGAGATGCCTTTGTCGAGATTGCGATGCACTTGTCGTATTCAACTTTTTCCATCGCATGTTCCAAAGTGTCACGATCGGCGGTGGACCAGTTTTCCTGCAACGTTCCTTCATTGCTAACGCAGACGGCTAATGCGATTTTCAACTCAGGGATGTCTGCAAATTGGCGTCGTACTTCTTCAATCATTTTTCTGGCAGCACGACCGACGGCCTGCATTGCCAACCCGGAAAACAGAAATGGCACCATGGCTCCCAGCAACAACCCTGACATGACAACCGGCTGGGCAATGTTGATTGACGTCATTGGTCCGGCAACGTCAGCGCCGGCCGATTTGATTTTTACAGTTGCCATAAACGCCGCAAACAGCGCTAGAGACGTCAACGCGGCCGAGCCGATGGCGAATCCTTTGCCAATCGCGGCCGTCGTGTTTCCAACCGCGTCCAGTTCGTCCGTCCGCTGTCGAACTTCCGGAGCCAAGCCGCTCATTTCCGCGATACCTCCGGCGTTGTCTGCAATGGGGCCATATGCATCAATGGCCAGTTGGATTCCTGTGTTTGAAAGCATGCCGACGGCTGCCATTGCAATTCCATACAGGCCCGCCAATTGGTGGGCTCCAATAATCGCAAATGCAATCAGAATGATCGGCGCGGCGGTAGAAAGCATACCAATGCCCAGGCCGGCGATCATGTTTGTGGCCGCACCGGTTACAGATTGCTCCACGATTTCTCGAACCGGCTTCTTGCCACAGCCTGTGTAATATTCGGTGACGAAACCGATCGCCAGACCGCAACTGAGTCCGATCAGAGTTGCTAGAAAAACGCCACTGCGTGCGTATGTAATACCGTTGTGTTTCCAGCTTTCGGGCAGCACTCCCATGATGATGGCCAGACTCGCAATCAGCATAAAAGCTGCCGCGACCAGTTCGCCTCGGTTAAGCGCTTTTTGTGGACTGGTCGAATCGTCAGTATGCACAAAAAACGTACCGACGATGGAAGCCAGAACTCCGGCCGACGCCAGAAACAGCGGTAACATGACGGCCGAAGTTCCACCGAGGTAAGAAGCGCTGAATTCGGGAAGTTGCGAATACGTGGCTCCCAGAACCATGGCCCCAATAATGGACCCAACGTAGCTTTCGAACAGGTCGGCTCCCATACCAGCGACGTCACCAACATTGTCGCCCACGTTATCCGCAATCGTGGCGGGATTAAGCAGATGATCTTCTGGAATTCCTACTTCGATTTTTCCCACCAGGTCGGCACCAACGTCGGCCGCCTTTGTGTAGATGCCACCTCCAAGTCGAGCGAACAAAGCCACGGATGACGCTCCGAACGAAAATCCAGTCAGCACGTTGATTGTGCGGTTAAGATTTGCGCCGTCAGTTCCAAACTTGTTACCGTAGAAAATAAACAGTCCGCCAAGTCCGATCACGCCCAGCCCGACCACGGTGAGCCCCATGACGCTGCCGCCGCTGAATGCCATCTTCAATGCCGGCCCAAGTCCTTCGCGTGCTGCATGAGCAGTGCGCACGTTTGCCTGAGTGGCGATTCGCATTCCCAGAAAACCCGCGAGTCCCGAGAATATCGCTCCCATAGCAAACGAGGCAGCAATCAGCGGATGCGAATCTTCGCGATGGCCCGCCGAGTACAGCAGTCCGCCGACAACCAGCAGGAACACAAGCAGGACTGAATATTCTGCTTTCAGAAATGCCATTGATCCTTGCAGAATGCGGGAGGCAATCCGCTGCATCTGCTCGGTGCCGGAATCCTGCCCAACGACCCACCAATATCGATATGCACTAAAGGCGAGCCCAACGGCGCCGAGAACCGGAACGCAGTAAGCGACAGCGTGCATTTCATCAGATCCTTTAAACTGTTTTATGAATTCTATTCGCGAGCGCTTCAATTAGTAACGAGTCCGCATCGAAGCGGACAGGCGGTTTCACGATACTTCCCGGCGTGTTAAAGTTTTTTTTACTAATGCTTCAATCCTTGCTCTGCAGCCTTGCGGCGATTTGCATTGGCTGCTCGTTCGGGTGTCAATAAAAAGTGCCGGCAAATGCCGAAAAACGTTTTAGTCATCTGAACACTCGACGCGCTCTCTGGCTTTCGCTGCGGCCAAATTTCCGATCTCTGGACATTCAAAAATTAACGCGAAGTTGTTCTACGCGGTTCAATAATCAGCCAGTTAATACATGTATTTGAACCGGCTTTACCGGAACCAATTTCAACGGTCAGTCGTCCATCCGTGAGTGTGCATTCCGTCGTGATCTCGGCAAAGTCTCCAGCACCTGTCGAAATTTCCAGAACTGTTTGGCCTTCGATAACCACTTTCTGATCTGTCTGCCCGTGCGACGAATCGCCAACGCATACGATGACTCGATACGTCCCGTTGCTCAGATCGCATTCCCACTGATCTTTGGTTCGAGTAAACACAAACGTGTCGGCTGCGACATTGCCCAACAGGTTTCTTTGACGATAACTTGCGGTTAAATCCCGGGACCAACCGAAGTGGCGGGATGCGTCGAACCTTTTACCGTTGTCGTTCGTGAATCCCAATATCTGCGGCGTGTCGCGACCACAGAAGTTAAACGTGCGACATGGAAGATCGGCTACGTCCGGCGGAAGGCCATCTTCCTCAGTACCGAGCGTCCGCTTTAGAACTTCAAACTTCACCGCATCGCCCGCTACAAAAACCAACGGGTCGTCCCTATCGATGATGCCGTCAAGGTCTGCATCGTTGCCGCGAAGTCTAAGGTATTGCGGCAACGGTAGGTGTTGCAGAGTTCGCCAGACCGCAATGCAATATTCACCTCGAGTCAGTTTGGCCGCCGCAGGTTGCGGAAGAATGTCTTTGCTGCCGAGTGACTTCCGGGCAAGTTCAAGTACCTGCTGTTGCCACTCAGGTTCCGCAGTGACGCCACTGTTGAATTCGACTTCTTTCGGTTCCAGCGGAATAGCACCGATTGCCGCCAGTCGATTGACGGCTACGAAGGCCGGATCCTGAATGTCCAAATCACGAAATGGCCAGATCAACAACGGGACCGCGTCGTTTACTTCGCCGCAGAGAGCGTGGCGAACTGATTCGACGTGTTCTCGCGAGTCCGCAATTTCGCGAGCATCCACGTTGTTTCTCAGCGACACAGCAGCGATTGCGCCGGACGCCTGACCAATCGCAACGCACTGATCATGAAGTCGAATTGCCGCGCTGACGATACTGCTGCAGCCGACATTTTTTTGAGCACCCAGCAGGCCATCCATTTGCTCCGGGACAAAGCTTCTCAGCGGGAATACAGATCGATCGCTCAGAAAACTGGTGTGACGGTTGGGCTTGTGATAGTCGATCCACGGTCCGGAACTGCCCTGCTCTGTTAAATAAGTTCGCCCAGTGCGATGAAAGTCATAGTGAAACTGCCAGGCAAACAAGCCGTCCGGATACATGACTTGTGCAAAGCGTTCTTTTGCCGCAACTTTTGTAAGTCCGTCTCGATTGCGAGCATCCTGTTCGCGCATCATGTACATGGCGTTCAGTCGCAGAGATTCACGAATGTAGGGTTTCGGCGGAAGGTGGTCGGCTGTGCCGAATTCATCGCTCAGCACGAATCTTCGAAACGAATTTGTTTTATCGGTGGCTCGATCATGGACGAAAGTTTGAAGATGATAAAGCACGCCCAGAGCATGTTGTTTGGCGTCATCGAAGACGATCTGCCGTTGAGTTCGCGTCATTTTTACGATGTTCAGATCGGACGCTCCTGACGCAGTCGCTTCCAGTTTTGTGACGACGTGAGCGGGCAGTCGTTCGAGCGGATAGTCCTGGCCGTTCATGTAGTTCAGCAGAATGATCGTCTTTCCCGTTTTACTGGCGTAGCCATCAGTGATCCGCCGGACGGTGTAGACACTAAGCTGGCGAGCCGATTCCTGCCCTGCGTCCGGCCAGTGTTTGATTGCTCCGAGTCCTGGATTCGGATGATCCCATGTTAGGTCGCGAAATTCGGCAAGACTAAATTGGGTTGCTCGTGGATAGTTGCGATCATCGAAGTGCTCAGGTTTTGATATTGGCGATGGTGTTTCTGATTCGACGACAATCATCGCCCAGGTGATCGGATTCATTTCGTTGGCTGGATTGTTATCGAGCGTTACCGGTGCGCTCGGTTCGCCGTATCTTGATTGCGGATCCGGTCCGCATTCGTATGCAGCGCCGGAAAGCCGGATTGCTTCGCCCCAGTCTGAGGCGTCAATTGTGATTTTCGCCGCTACGTGCAAAGTTGGTTCGGCAGTGGTGAGGGCTTTGTCCGTTGGTGAAAACCACAGACCGGTTAGCCTCGAGTGACTGCCCGACGAATCAATGTTAGCTTTCGTTGGGTAATGATTTGTGATCAGCTGCACCTGACCGGAGTCGATGTAAGGTTGCAGCATCTGTCGAAATATCGCTTCCGCTTCCATCGGACGAAATGTGGATGGCCCGTGGAATGGCCGACCGGGCATCCCTGAACCATATTTCTGAGCGTTGAATGTTTCGATGCGATCCATCAGTTCTTTGAACAGGCCCGAACGATGAAACGATCGCTTCATCGGATGCCAGTCCACTCCCCAGCCAACGTTGCCGACTCCTTTGTTTTCATCAACGCACGCTAATGCCTGTTCAGTAAACTGGCCGCCCAGCCATTCGCCGTCATGGACAATAGTAATAGACTTCACGCCCAGTCGAGCGGCTTGAATCGCGGCTGCCCAACCGGATTCTGTGCCACCGACAATTAGAAGATCCGTTGTGATCAGTGTCGCACTCGCTGATCCACATGTAGGCCCGGACAGCATCAACAGGCACGTGAAAATAATTCGTTTCACGACTGGTTTGCCTTTGTGTCTTGCGCTAGCATGATTTCAATCGCCTCTAGTCCCGTGTCTCCGATCTTGATACCAAATTCGGCTGCCTTGGCGGTGACTCCGAAAATTTTGGCCTGGAACAGATCTTCGGGCTCAGTCAACGGACAGGCGGGAGTGCCTTTGGCGATCGCGATGGCCTGGCCGAATTCTTCCGGCGTTTTTAGATCGTAAATGCCGCATCCCACAATGCCGACAGCGGTAATTACAGAACAATATTGACCACCGTTCCAGCGTTGGCTGGTTCCGATGGCTATTCCATTTTTGAACTGAAGCTGGCGTTGTGTTGAGGAGGGAATGGGTGTCGTCATGTGCAGCACTTTAAGGAAGTTTGTTGGGAGGGAATTTATTGTGAGCTGCATCGATGCAGAACGCCACCGTTCTGGCGATTCCGTGTTTTTTGAAGTGATCTTCGAAGCTGCGATCGCTTTGTTTTCTCGTTCGCCCGCCGTGCCATCATAATCGTTGAGACATTCAGAAACGGGATTTCCCGCCATTTTTCAAACGCCCTTTCGGGAGCGACAAATGAGCGTTCTGCAGCGTCGGTTCGAATTTGGTTGAGACCTTCTGCACCAGGCGACTTTCCGCGTTGGCGTCTACGCTAACACTTAGCTTAATTCCCAACTCGAACAGGGGCTTCCTAAACATAAAAAAGCAGAATCAATCTTCACGTCGCCAATTCATTTCCACTGCTGCGGTCGGTGCTGCGATTCTTTCCGGGGCACCCATGGGTTTTACAGCCAGTCGCACCAGCGATGAAGTAATTGTCGGTGAAGGCGAATACAAGTTCCGAGTTCGGCATGACTGGCCGGCATTGCCCGACAAATTTAGCTGGCAGACAACTCATAATGTTGCCGTTGATAAATCGGGCAACCTGTATGTGATTCACGAAGGTCGCAAAGAACAGCAGGATCATCCATCAATCTTTGTCTTCGATGCGGAAGGAAAGTTTGTTCGAGCGTTCGGCAGCCAGTTTCGGGGCGGCCACGGTATTGAAGTTCGTGATGAAGGGGGCGAAGAGTTTCTGGATGTAGCCGCCTATCAGCAGGTGAAGAGTTTCGCCAAAATGACACGCACAGGTGAAACCGTTTGGTATCGTAAAGCTCCGATGGAATCAGGCGTGTATGCTGCCGGCGAAGACACAAGTACTTCAGCCACATGGAATCGGAAAGGCTTTCTGCCGACAAACTTTGCCTTTCTGGATGATGGTGGTTTTCTGCTTGCCGATGGTTATGGCTCATTCCATATTCACCGTTACGACAAAGACGCTAACTGGATTAGCAGCTTTGGCGGTGCCGAAGATGGCGAGGGGAAGTTCGCGACGGCTCATGGCCTTTGGGTCGACAAACGTGCTGGACGAGAACCATCTATTGTTGTGACCGACAGAGCTCATAACACGCTGCAGATCTTCGATGTGGATGGCACGTATCTGGAAACGTTGACGGGCTTTGGTCTACCCGCCAACATCGATACCTGGAAGAACCTGATGTTGGTACCGGAACTGAAAGCACGCGTTACTCTGCTGAACGAAAAGAACGAAGTGGTGGCTCAGCTTGGTGCGGCTGTCGATCGACTTGGCGAAGTGAAAGACCTTCGCGCTAAGCTGGATCAGTGGCTGGCTGGCCAGTTTGTTCATCCTCACGATGCCTGCTTTGCCGCAAATGGAGACATCTTTGTGGCGGAATGGGTTGGCACAGGTCGAGTGTCAAAACTGGAGCGAGTGTCCTGATTGCCGTCTGCCGAAGGGGTGTGGGGCGAACTGTTGTTACGGCGCTGGAGTTTCCAGGGCCGCACCGTCCCCGCGGCCCTGAGTCCAGATACGCAGCGTTTCCAACGTGCGACGTCCACTCAAAAAATAGATGTTGTCCAACGACTGCAGATGGTTTTCGAAGTCGATGCGTGCGGCACTTTTCCAGCCGGCGTTTTCGACTTTAATCCAATTGTGGTGGGCCATTGTTTCTACCAACGCCTCGGCAATATCCCGATGACTGCCGAACGATGGGTGTACGTGATCAACCAACACAGCGTTGCCGACAATCTTGTTTCTGGACTTGCCCTGCAGAAGAGTGTCTGCGTCCAGCCGTGTAATGTGGTTCTCATCCGCCACGGCGCGCAGAGTTGCACTGAGTTGCGATGTCATCCGCAGAGGACACACGTCTTCATCGCGTGCTTGAGCAAATGCCATTGCGGCCTCGTCAACGCGATTTGCCGCCACCAGGGCGTGACCCAGTTGGTACCATGAAAGTGCAAAGGCTGAATCGTTTTCAGTAGCCGATTGCAAAAGCTGAACGGCTTTCGAGGAATTCGACGGCAGTGTTTCAACCGCGTCGCGAATCATTTTCACAATGTTCAGCTGTGTCTGCACATTGGTGGTCGCGAGGAATTCAGACTTGAATGGCGGACAGTCTCGAAGATTAGACGCGGGAGAAATAAACATCAGCGGCACTTTAGCAGCCTGTGCCACGTTGACCATTTTCTGCAGGTTGTTGCGAAATTCTCCGTCGATGTGATCTGCATGCAAAGCGGATCGCTGGTACGCATCCAGTCCGCCTTTGTGGTCCAGCATTGCGTCGACTTCTTGCGGCATAGAAATGGAAACTGTCGGTTGTGCTGTTGCCGACGTTGTTGAAAGGTGTTGCCACGTTTGTTCTGCCAAGTGAAAACTATTTAGCTTGTTAAGCCACGAATAGCCTGATGCCAGCAGGCTGTGTGGTGACTTTACGTTCGCGTAAGTAATGCATTCCAGAAACTCATTGTGTCCGGTGCAGACTATATAGAGATCGGGTTTGTACTGCAGGCACTCTTTCACAATGGGAAGAACTCGATAGCTGGCGTACGAAATGCCGCCGCAGTTGACCACTTCCCATGTTGTATTTGGATTAGCCTGTCGAAGTCCGATCTCCAGAAAAGTCGTGAAGGAAGTGGGGATGGAAAACGGTCGGCCCTGCACGGTGGATCCGCCAAACACAAAGATTCGAAACTCGTTTTGCCGTTTCTTTGCCGGAAACGATTCTTCCGAAAAATAGAGTCGATGGTTTTCGGCGACCTGCCACGTTTGCTGATTGTCCGAAAGGCGAAACAGCGGGCGAGTGTCGTTGAATTCGGTGAAGTTTCCTGCCGCTGAAGATTCAGTGCCCCATCCGGTGATTCGGCACAAGGCTTCGAAGAAGACAAACACAGACAACCCCAGACACACAGCCGCGGCACGTCGTTTCCACTTTCGGTTATTGAGCAATGCAGGCTCCGACTTTGCTTCAGTAGGTCAACGGCCGCGCCCGTTGGCGGACGAAATCCGGGACCGGAATCGTAGGTCTAAGTGAGGCAGTTTGTTCCAGAAAAATCGTTGTTGGGCAAAGTCTTCCTGGCGATATCCAGCGTCAGCGGAGATGGCGCCGCAGTCATGATTTACCGTATCACCTGTTTATGCAGCAACTGAAGTGCTGGCTCGTATTTTTAAAGAGGCCTTATTGAGAATAAGTGAGTTGCCGTTGGTTGGAAAGCACAATGTATACGAATTACCCGTTTTATTGACGGCGTTTGCCAAACCGCAGTTACAGAAAGCTAAAGCTCGGCCGCGGTACACGTTGTTAGCTGCTGGATTCCTTAAAGCGGAGTCTCTCTTCTTATGGTGGGTCGGTCGCGAATGCGACGATGATTTCGGCAGGGTATATCCCTTTCCAGCGTGTTGTGTTGATAGAGCGTTTATGGTCTCATCATAGCTAGCTGCTGGTTGTTCCTGCCTTATTCTGCCTTCCGTTGGAATTCGTTTCATGCGTCCTGCTCTTATAGTTCTGGTTGCTGCATGTTGCAGCTGTTTTGCTTCTTCAATATCTGCGGAAAACTGGCCGTGTTGGCGTGGGCTTCGTGGTGACGGCACTTCATTGGAACAGCATGTTCCAACATCGTGGAATGGAATTACCGGTGACAACATAGCATGGAAGGTGGAATTGCCCGGAGTCGGGCATTCTTCGCCCATCGTCTGGGAGGATCGGATTTTTCTGGCGACCTGTGTTGAAGATTCTCAGGAACGCGTCCTGCTTTGCCTGGATCGATCTTCGGGCCGGACAATCTGGAAACAGACTGTCGTGAAGTCTATTTTGGAAACGAAGCATCGCTTAAACAGTCACGCATCGGGAACTCCTGCAACCGATGGTAAAACCGTTTACGTGACTTTTCTTGTGGTCGATGGCCACGAAGTGCCGGCTCCGAACGTTGGCAATGAACGACCTGTAACGCCGGGCGAGATCGCTGTGGCGGCCTATGACTTTGATGGAAAACAACTGTGGACCGCAAAGACAGGATCGTTCACAAGTGTTCACGGATTTTGTTCGTCACCCGTTATTTATGAAGACCTTCTGATTATCAACGGTGACCATGACGGCGATTCTTATGTTGCTGCGTTGAATCGGCAGACGGGTGAACTCGTTTGGCGAACGCCTCGCGACGAAAAAACTCGCAGTTACTGTACGCCGCTGATTCGTACGATCGATGGCAAGACTCAGATGGTGATGTCCGGTAGCAAACGTGTGGTCAGTTTTGATCCGGCGACCGGCAGGCGAATCTGGCAAATCGAAGGGCCGACCGAACAGTTTGTCGCGTCGATGGTTTTCGACGGATCGAAGTTTTACATGGCCGCCGGCTTTCCAACTCACCACGTGCTGGGCATTCGCCCGGACGGCACAGGTGATGTGTCTGAAACGCACGTCTCCTGGCATAGTAAACAGGCCGCCTGCTATGTGCCATCGCCCGTTGTTGTTGGTCAGTATTTGTTTGTGGCGGACGATCGCGGTACTGCCAATTGCTTTGACACAGAATCTGGAGATCGTATTTGGCAGGCCCGCGTGGGCAACCATTTCAGCGCTTCGCTGGTGACGGCCAATGGTTTGGTCTACTTCATTGCTGACGATGGAATTACAAAAGTTGTGCGACCAGGAACAGCACTGGACGTCGTGAATGAAAATCCTCTGGGAGAATACACATTTGCTTCGCCGGCAATTGCTGGCGGCCAGTTGTTTATTCGCGGTGAAAAACATCTTTACGCAATCGGTGCCGCCGAAGGCGTGACTGCTCAATAACGTTGATTCTTCCCTTGCAAATCCACCTGTTTCCAGCAGCGGTCCGAAAACCGCTCCGGCGAACATTCCAAGACAAGCACGACGCGTGAGCGAGCGGATTTTGCAGTAGCTGGATTCACTTACTCGCGCCGCGTGTTGGTGAATTTGCGATTTCAGGTTCGCCTCGTGAGCAGCTTGCCGAAACACGTGGCCGTTCGTGGCTTGTGGGAAACTGTCGTCGTGGAACGAAAACGTGTCGCTTTAGGCCACAAGTGGGCGTGAGAGTTTTATGAGGTGATCGGCTCTATGAACTGGCAATCGACGCGTATCAGTACGCTGATTTGCGTGCAGGCAATGACTTGATCCGGTGCCGAAGACGAATGGCGTTGTCCACGGGTATTTTGCGTTTTTGCGACCGTGAATTGCCGCGACCGCGCAGCGTTGAAGAACGCGATCCGTCGCGTTCATAAATTTTAAGTTTTTTTACGCATGCAGACATGACGTCGATGGCGTGAC
>JBDNFN010000100.1:0-13377 GCA_041689795.1 Fuerstiella sp.
CCGACTTCAAAAAGCTCCCGCTGTTCAGTACAGCTGTGTCTTCGGCATCGATCCGCCTCCCGTGCGTGTTAAGTGATGATTCTAAAACCACTTATACGCACGCCGACGCTTTTCCGTTGCGGCGCGGTGCGCAATTCACGCCAGCCTGCCGCTAAGGCTCAAAAAAAGTTCGTTATGGGAAAAAACGACAAGATGCCCAACTTTAAGGGGGCGCGTAACGTGGAATCTTTTTCAGCGTATGTGCATTCAAAAGTTCAACAAGTTGCAATTCTGGGCGCGAATTAGCTCGGTTGGTTTGATTGGCATAACGTATGCGTTATATCAGCTTAAGGGACTTCAATGGAGTTTCTGGAGATATTATGCTGAACGATTCAGCATAGGTGCTTACTAGGCAGGCACAATCATGGGACTCGACCCAGGTTGTGGATTTCTGCAGTTGGGTTTTTGAGTATTTTGTTAAATGCAGGGCGTCAGCGTCTGACGCCGCTCTAAAGACCCTTCGAAAATGAAGGACACCGGCTTCGCATCCGGCAAAAGCACACCGCGAGTAATCGCGAAAGAATGCGGCAGTGAAAGTTGTAACTGGAGGAGTTTGAACAGCATGGCGAAAGCGAAATTGGAATACATCTGGCTGGACGGTTACAAGCCAACCCAAAGCCTGCGGTGCAAGACAAAGGTTGTCGACAACTTCAGTGGCGAACTGAAGGACTGTCCAATGTGGGCGTTCGACGGAAGTTCGACTCAACAGGCAGAAGGTGGTTCATCAGACT
Organism: Fuerstiella sp.; assembly: GCA_041689795.1. Classification (GTDB taxonomy): domain Bacteria; phylum Planctomycetota; class Planctomycetia; order Planctomycetales; family Planctomycetaceae; genus Fuerstiella. The sequence goes on from JBDNFN010000100.1 coordinate 771, forward strand.
GCCTATTGAAACCAGTCGCCTGTTATCCAGATCCAGGCCGTAGCGGCAACAGCTATATGGTCATGACGGAAGTGCTGAACGCCGATGGTTCTGCTCACGAATCCAACGGACGTGCGACAATCGACGACGACGACGACGATTTCTGGTTCGGTTTCGAACAGGAATACTTTCTTTGGGATCCGGAACACAACCTTCCTCTGGGCTTTCCTCCAGGCGGCTATCCAGCCCCGCAGGGACCTTACTATTGTTCAGTAGGCGCAAAAAACGCCTATGGTCGCGAGCTGATTGAACAGCACCTTGATATGTGCCTTGAAGCTGGCTTGAACATCGAAGGCATCAATGCAGAAGTTGCAGCTGGTCAGTGGGAATTCCAGGGCTTTGCCAAGGGGGCTGCTAAAGCTGGCGACGAAATGTGGCTTGCTCGATATCTGTTGGAACGAACGGCTGAAAAATTCGGTTTGGCGATCAACATGCATCCAAAACCACTCGGTCCAACCGACTGGAACGGTTCCGGAATGCATGCGAACTTCTCAAACTCAATTCTGCGTGCGGCAGGGGACAAAGCTGTCTACGACAAAATCTGTGAAGCCTTTGGTCCTCGTATCAAGGAACATATCAACGTCTACGGTCACGACAATGACAAGCGTTTGACCGGCCTGCACGAAACGCAGTCGATCAACAAGTTCAGCTACGGCGTTTCTGACCGCGGTGCGTCAATTCGAATTCCAGTTGCGACTGTCACGTCGGGCTGGAAAGGCTGGCTGGAAGATCGTCGTCCCGCATCGAATGCTGACCCCTACAAGGTGGCAGCACAGATCGTTAAGACCGTCAATAGTGCATGCTAATAACTACAGCGGTCGGCCCGGTCCTACGCAGACCGGGTCGACTTCGTTTTCGAGATCACGGGCAGTCTCGTGTAGAATCAAATTTGCTGAGTGCAAATTTTTGTGTTGAATGGTTAGGTCGGGAGTCACTGCTGGCGATTGAGGCAACTCAATCGTCAACTGTCCCAGGCCGTCTGTCCTCCCGGCAGGCGGCCTCTTTTTTTGCGCTGGTCTTAGCTCATCTACACAAAAGCCCGGCGCACATGTCACGCGTAAAAGACGACTTTCGCTACGGGTTCATGTCTTATTTCAATCGGGCTCGCTGAACCACGTCGTAAACTCTCGCAACACCTGAGGCCATTGCTTTGTCAGAAAACTTCTCAGCGTAGTCCTTTGGACATCCCTAACGCAAAGCATTCCAGTCGACTGCATTTGTCAGAATTCTCTGTATCTGCTGGATCGATCAAACAACAATCCGTTTTGCTGCTGGCGAATCACATCTGTGATGCCGTCAACACGGCTACGCAGAATTGATACGGCAGCACGCTTGGTAACACCAGCATATCCATCTGAGCGATTTCGTGGTTTACGTTTCGACTAAATCCGGTCTAGTCAATCAGCGGCGTAATACGCAGACTGTTCGGCAGGGCGTAGATACGATTGCGATATTCTTCTGATTCAAATGCCGCAACAGTACGCAGACAAACATCAAGATTTTCTCGCACTGCGGGCAGTGCCTTGATCAGTTTCTCCAATCCTTTGCGTTGGCGCAGTAGAGCCACCTTCCGATCGTCCAGGGCTGCCCGTGTTTTCGAATGGGGCGTCGTTCAGACGCAGCAGGTACACCATTGGGGACCGCTGTTACCGGAGTTCGATTGAACCCGTTGTTCAGAAAGCAGTTCGATACTACGCGACACGGCAATTGTGCGATCAACGAACTGGCACGCCAAACGTTCAATGGACGTATTGACGCGCATCCTTAACCCGACATCGACTTCAGTATTCATCTGGTAGTGCACGAGATGAATATATGGAATGCCTGTCAATTTCCCCGCCTTCGCCGCGATCATGGCGGAACGAATTGTATGAGAAAGCAAAAGGTTGAAGCCTTCTGAACGAACCAGCCGGGCAACCTTTCTGGCTGGACCAAAATCCCACCGATGCTTCATTGGAAAGTTGTGCGACTCTACGTTCTCCGACTGTCGTTCAACGGCAGATTCATCCGGCAGCAGGCATGCAAAAGTCACTTCATAGCTGCATTCCGGCAACGACATCGCCAACAGACCCTGAACGCGATCGGCACCTGCATAGGGGCTGCGCATTAACCACGTAAGGAACATTTAACGTTTTCTTTGCTGGTCGATCCGCTTGTTGAAAATGCCGCCATTCCATCGGTGATGGTAAGCTGGGGCATGAAATCATCATCGCGATTTAAGAAGGCTGGCCACGGATTTCAGAATTTGAATTATTGAATATGGAATTGCTGATAAACGCATGCCGCTACGTGCCGATGATGCGTCGCGAGCGGAAATCAACGTATTTACAAAATCGCTTTTGTGAGCAGATATTCGGCGGCCGGAAATATGCCATCGACTTCCAATGGAGGGCAGTCTTCGCGATATGGCGACCATCCGCCGATGCAGGCTCCGCGAACCGATTCTTCTGTCTCCCAACAACAGGCGTATTCATCCAACGCGTCGCAGTATTTCGAATCGATACCGACGACCGGAATTCCGCAGCAAATGATGTCGGCAGTGCCGCAGGCGGATATTTCACTGGCTGGACAGCACCTTGCGGGGCAAGCACCGCCCGGTCAGGGGCAGTCGTGGCAGGAATTTCAGGGTCAGGTGTGTTTGCCGAATTCTCGCCACCCGAATGCAATTCGAATTCCATTAACATTGGAACACATGAGTATCCAACGTTTTCACAGAATGACGTCATCCTTGAAGACGGCGATATCGTGCCGGAGGAATCTCGGGAGAACGAATATTCTATACGGCGGGATCACTCGGGGAGCTCAATACGCGTTGCCTTGTAATCAGGACATCGATGTAATTGATCATGTGTTGCTGGCAGATACATATTCGCGATCGACGCAGTTGAATTCTCCGACAACAGCGATCGGCAGTGTGTCAGTATTGAACTGCGATGTGGCGGTCGGAGCCAGTCGAATCATCATCGAACGCAAAACGAACGACGGAAGTCGTAGCACGGTTTCGCGTGAGTCTGTTTCAGGCCATGAATAATCCGGATCAGAGAGGCAAGATTGAACCGGGCGATCGACTTTACCTGGAATACACGGCCATCGAAGCCAGTCTGACCTTCTTAATTCGTCATCGGTTCGACCCATTCCTGTCCGGTGCACCATCGATGCTGACGAGTTGATCGCTGAAGAAAATAAAATGCGATCCCCGGATACAACTGTCGTCGCGCTGCCAATTCGATTTCACGTGATATCGAACGACCGTTCAGGTTAGTGATCTCCGGTGCCCATCCAGCAGATGTGTTGCGGGAAAGTGCTGTCGAGTTCGAGCGGCTTACGAAATGAAGTAGCCAACTGGTGTAGGGTTTCGTCCGGTGAAACCAACAGGACAAGTCGGAAAGTCTTAACGACTTTCGCTACGACTGACCGCACCTTTTCGTAACTTGCTGTAGCGGACGAACTAGTCCAACAAAACCAGCGCATCGGGCAATTCGTTGACGTCACCATCCGTGCGAGGCAGCGCTGATTCCAACGACAAAGCAGCGTGTTGAATCGTTTCACAAATAGCGGTCGCAACGTCTTTGCTGCGCAGGCCTGTAGTAAGCTGTTGACATAGATCTTCCGGAAACTTCTGCCCCAGCAATTCCACAACACTGCGGTCGCCCAGCACGACAGCCATGCGTTCATGCAGCGATACAAAAATCAATACTCCAGACGCTCCCGCCGTGTGGTGCACGCGACGATCAAAAAACACTTCTCTGGCTTTCAGATTGACTTCTTCGGTCATCTGCTGTTTTGGAGTGAACAGGCGACGCAGGCCATGCAGTCGATCGGCCAGTGCCGCTCCGACAACAAAACACAAAAGCACACCGACCACCAGGGCCACAACCTGCCCCCACATTGGAAACACACCCCATCTGCCATCATCAGTATGGCCAGGAAACGTCAGAAACATTGCCACGGCTCCAATTACAGCAAACCACAGGCCGACTAGGTCTTCAGCGCGGTCGTACCGCCCGGAGGCCGAAGCGACAACCGGAACGATCTCACAACAGGTTTTCGATTCCGCTGCCGTCACGGCGAATTCAACTCTGGAACGCTGTTCGGCGTTCATGACTTCAGAAGCTCTTTGCATTGTACTGATTCCTTACCACGAACCTGAAGCACCACCGCCGCCGGACGACCCGCCACCAAAAGAACCGCCGCCGAAGCCACCACTGCTGCCTCGGTTTTCAGCCATCGTCCGCATAAGAAACCAGACCAGCGTAAAAATTCCGCCCCAAAACAGCCAGGCCCATCCACTGGCGCGTCGACGATACAAAGACACCGCCGTGAAAATCGCCAGGCCGAAAAACACGATCGGCACGATGTACTCAGCGGCTGAACGTGGTCGGCTGGGAAGGTCAAGCTTGCGAGCCATCTTGTCCAAAGCATTCACGCCGTTGACAATGCCCGCCGAAAAATTCCCCTGCTTGAATTGCGGAATAATGTATTCGTTCATGATCTGCTGGCACGTTTGGTTTTCTGTGCGGCCCCAGCCAGCACCGAGTTCGATGCGAGCCTGTCGGTCTTTGTTTGAAACCAGCAACAGAATTCCCGTATTCCAATCCTGCCCTTCCAGCTTGGCTTGACCGACCTGCCACTGATTAAACAACAAAGCTGCAAATGTTTCGATTGGCATATTTCCACCACCGTGCTGGGCCATCGAATCGATCGTGACCACAATGATGGGCGTGGCTTTGTCGGTCAATAGTTTATCGCAGACGGTGCGGATCTGCGTGACGGACGCTTGATCCAGTAAACGCGCATTGTCGCTGACGAATTCTCTATCACCCGGCGGCTGCAGATCAAATTCCTGAGCGTTCGCGGCTATCGCGTGTATCGCGACAAGAATGCTGACCAGCAGAATACTGTGTCGTCGCATCATCATTCAGCAGCCCCCATCGTTCAAATCGGTGTCATACCTGAAAGTCATCAGCTGTCAGCCCAGACGCTTATGGAAACCACCGCTCTGCGCCTGAGCAACTGCAATTTGACTGCCAAATCGTAGCGAAGAATGCGGTGTTAAAGTAGCCGCTGGCACAGTAACCTTCCGTTCACCGAAGCATCCACTAACTCGCAACGACGATTCAAGGCCATGTAACCAGCCAGTCAAATCCCTTTGGGCGAATTTTTCTAACCGGAGAATCTCAATCCCACTGCTTTTAATGCACAATGTTTCCCTGGAAGTTCTCCAGGGGAATCAGGCCGCCGAAATTTTAATCAGCGTTTTCCCCTGGCGACCAGGTGCAGCAGATTGAGTGACCGCTTCCTCGATTTGATCGAGGCCAAACGTCGAGGCGATATCAGTAGACAAGACTCTGTCGCGGATCAATCGAGTAATTTTTTTAACCAGCCTGAGTTTAAACAACAGACTTTTGCGATTCATAAAGTTACCCAGCCAGAAGCCTTCCAGTGATACCTGCTGCACCATCAAAATGCGCGGTGAAATGTTCATCGGCTCGTCGCACAGGGTCCCGAAAACCAGCATGCGGCCGCCCATTCCCAGCACGTTCAATACAGCTGACGCCGTTGCTCCCCCAACCGGATCGATGGCATACTTTATGCCGGCCTGCCCGGTAACGCTTGATACCTGTTTTCTCAAAGTGTCTGCAGAATCCTTCGCCGGATCGAACACAATCACATGCTTTGCTCCGATAGCCTTCAAGTCGCTGGCTGATTTTTCGTGCCTTACAACATTGATTGTCTGAAACCCCATGGCGGCGCTGAGTCGCACAATCATTTTTCCAAGGCTTGATGCTGCGGCCGTTTGCAGCAGAAATTCACCTCGAGGAATGCGTAAAACTTCCTGAGTCATAATCCACGCGGTGGCCGGATTGACAAAGAACGTCGCAGCCTCTTCAACAGATAACTGACTGCTGAGCGGAATGACCTGCTGTGCCGGAAGAACGGCGTACTGTGCCCAATTACCACCAGCTTTGTTTAAAACGGCAACTCGTTTCCCACAAAATAACTTGCCTCGCAGGCCACCGCCGGACGCTTCGACAATTCCAACGCCTTCGAATCCGGGCGTTTGCGGCAGTTGGGGCTGAGTCCCATACACTCCCTGAACAAACATCAGATCTGACGGATTCACGGGACTTGCCAACATGCGAACCAGCACCTCGCCCGCTGCGGGTACTGGCTGAGGGCGTTCGACGCAGCGAAGCACTTCTGACGGCTTGCCAACTGACATTTGTTCTACACACTTCATCGCAACGCTCAAAAAAAAATCACGCGGGAAATCAGCAAAAGCCCAAGTGTACAGGATCGGCCTGTCGGAAGTAGTTTTCCCGTTTATTGAATGGTGATTATCGACCAGACCTAAAAATGTACACGTCCTTCACAATGCCGGATTCGCCATCGGCCTAGACAATTGGTACATTATGTGACATCGCTTGGCGTCGCGGTCTGACCTTATGTCCCTGGCGGTTCCCGGCATTTTTTCCCGACCTGAATACAATTGTTGACTTCCTATGATACTTGGCCTAGGCACAGATATCGTTGAAATCGAACGCGTGCGCAGCATGATTGAACGCCACGGCGATAGTTTTCTAAAACGCTGTTTCACACCGGACGAAATCGCTTACGCCGACAAGCACCGTGATTCCGCTGTACGTTTTGCGGGCCGCTGGGCGGCCAAAGAAGCGGTCGTCAAAGTACTGGGAACCGGGTTTGTGAAAGGCATCACCTTTCACGACATCGAGGTGCTGCCACTGGATTCCGGGCAGCCTCGAATTCAGCTTTCCGGTGGCGCGGGCGACATTGCCGCTGGCATGGGAATTAATTCGGTGCTGATTACGATTTCGCATGCCAAGCTATATGCCACGGCAACAGCGGTAGGCATCGCCGTTATGACATAACGCAAACACGACGGTGTGTGGATGGCTCCACTGACAGCCGTTTAGTCTGCAGTAACGCCTGGTTTTACCGTGGAGGCTATCTTCAGATCTTTGTGAAACGTTTTCTGCAGCAGAAGTTTTTCTTTGGGCTCGTTGTACATGTGGATATCCAGCTGCTCATACTTGTCCAGTTCTGCATACTGCACGGCCAGTTCCTGAGTACGAATGATTCGCTGTTCAATCTGAGTCTGGACATCAGCGTCTGAGCTTGTGGGATCAAATGGCACTCGCATAACGACTCTAAGAATCATGGGCGTACCTTTGTGAGTTTTCCGTCGTCCACCATCAACTCGAGGACTTGATTTTGGAAATTCCTTCACCAGAACTTCCTGAAGCGGCATAAACGGCATCAAGTGGAGGTTCCAGTAAAACCAAAGTAAGCTGGTTGCTACTATAGCCAGCGAGAACATGGCGGCCACGACTTTCGCCCCCGACACCCGGGTTTCTTGTGATGGTTCTGTTGTTTGATTCACGCTCATTTCAATCTCAACGTTCTGCGCCAGGGAACGCCAGTGAAGCGTCCGACAATTGATGTCTTACTGCTGAAAATAATATCTGCCGCCGACGTTTCTAGCCCCTCGCATCTGGGGCGGCAACTGTGAATTCATCAATCGGCACCACGAATGCAGTATTGGGAACAATTCGCCCCACCTGTGTGTCAGTTAAGGATTTCAAACAGCCCCCGTGTTGACGGCGACGAGTCTGGTTTTGAGGAAGTTATTAACTAGAGGCTGTCCTGAAATCCCGGATTTACAGGTACCCGCCGCGAGTATTGTGGATCAAGTCATTGCAAAATTCACTAACTCGCGCGTGGTGCTTATATTGGAAAGTTCGCCGGAGCAGTGTTGGCATCGCTTCCATCGCCAAACAATTCTCTGACGGCAATCTTAGCACCGTTGCTGTTTTCAATGTACGTCGCTGAATGGCGGCAACTCAAAATACAGACGTCTGGTAGCCAGTGTTGCAGTTGCCGTTGATTCGATGTCCGAGACACGTCTTTGGCGGTCCCCAACGTGTCGTTCACAATTATGGCAGCGATCCGAAGTTCGCGTTGACGGGCCACTGCGACAGTCAGCAGAGTGTGATTGATCATTCCTAAACGGTTAGCTGCAACTATCACAATTGGTGCCGCAAGCCTGATGGCGAAGTCGGCCACCGTTGACGAATTTGATAGGGGACACAGCAAGCCTCCGGCACCTTCGACAAGCAGATAGTCGACGGATGACTGCCAGGCTTCCGCGCCACCAATCAACAGTTCGTCGTCTACTGTGCGGCCTTCCATTTCAGCGGCGATGTTGGGGGCGACGGCGGCTTGAAATGTCTGAGGACAAATCATCTGCCGATCACCCAGCCAGCCGCACGATTCTGCCAGCATGTCAACGTCATGCCATGAACTGCTGCCATCTGGAGAAATCGTTGCGCCACTGCAGACCGGCTTGTAGGCTCCCACACGCAGTTCCAGCTGCGTCAGGTTTCTAAGCAGCAGACTGCTGACCCATGTCTTGCCAACATCTGTGTCCGTTCCCGTGATCAATAGCGTCTTCATGAACGATTCAGTAATTCCTGCGAAAACAACTGGCGGCCTTAGCACTACACACGCCAGCCTGGTGTGCTATCCTTTATAGGCGTCGATGAGGCGCAGATCATAGTTTGCTAAATGCCCGCCCTTCTTCCAAACGTCACTGTTGATGTCCGAATTCGCGGATTCTTTTCACATCTGGTTGCCAGGCACATTGCTGATGCTGGCGATGATGTTGTGCTCAGCTTTCTTCTCAGCCAGCGAAACGGCGTTCTTTTTTCTTTCGCGAGATCAAATTCGTCGCTTCAGTGCGGGCAACAGTCGGCAGCGGATGGTTGCTGCGTTGATGGCCGATCCCGACCGCCTGCTGACGGCCGTGCTGTTTTGGAACCTGCTGATCAACCTTGCCTATTTTTCGATCGGCATTGTCGTGATGCAGAAGTTGAATCATGGTGGCTACGCTTTGGTCGCTGGAACAATGGGAATTCTAAATCTGGTCGGCATGATTGCGTTGGGAGAAGTCGTTCCCAAAAGCATGGCCGTTGTTTTTCGAAAGCAAATCGCCACCAATGCCAGCTGGCCTCTGGCCGCCGCTGTTGCAATTCTTGACCCGGTCATTCCAACGCTGGGCCAGGTTGCTCGCGTGTTAAGACGATCGTTCTGGCCGCATGTAAAACGTGAAGCTCACCTGCAGCCGGAAGACCTTGAGTGTGCAATCGATGCATCCGCCGCTCTAGCAAGTGAACTTCTGGAAATCGAACAACAGGTCCTGCACAACATTCTGGACCTGAACGAAGTGACAGTCGAAGAAGTCATGCGACCGCGAAATCTAAGCGTAATCGTTGGGCCCGACGAGACGCTGCAAACGCTAAGTGTCCCGTCAATTGCTAACGTAGACTATCTGCTGCTTAAGGAAGAAGGTGCTGACATCTGTACTCAGGCGGTCGCACTTTCACGAATTACAGACCGCACCATCAAACCATTTCGCGAACTGGCCGAAGAGGTTCTGTTTGTGCCGTGGTGCGCTACTCTGGCTTATGTTCTGGCAGAGTTTCGAAATCATTATCGCAGTGTTGCCGTGGTCGTTCACGAACATGGCGAGATGCTTGGCACCGTAACCTACGAGGACCTGCTGGAAACCACATTCACCGACTCTCCATCGCGAACGCGACGCGTTTTACGCCGCGAACCGGTGATTGAAATCGGGAAGAATCGATTTCACGCAGAAGGCCTCGTAACTTTGCGTTACCTGTTTCGTCAGCTAAGAATTCCGTTTGATGCCGACGACGACAACCTGAACACTTTAGCCGGTCTGTTTCATGACGAACTGGAACGAATTCCGGAAGTCGGAGAACGAGTCTGCGTTGGCGGATGGATTTTCACCACCATTGCCGTGACGCCTCAGGGACAGCTTCGAGCACTGATTGAGCCGGAAGAATATACAGCCCGAACGTCGGAGGACAGGCCGTGACGTCCCCCTTAACATTGTTCGTGGCGATGCTGATTTTCTTTTTAGGCCTGAAGCTGTCAGCATTTTTTAGCGGTTCTGAAACCGGGTTTTACCGTGTCAGTACGCTGCAACTTACTCTGCAGAAACAGCGAGGAGACAGTATTGCCGCCCGACTGTTTTACTTTGTCGCTCATCCGGAACGTTTTGTCGCGACGACTCTGGTGGGCAACAATGTCGCCAACTATATCACCACACTGGCCATTGGCATGATGGTGGGGGCTGTATGGGGACACTCGTCCGGAACAGCAGAAATCGCGGCAACATTAATGTGCACGCCAATCATCTTTATTTTCGGCGAGCTCATCCCCAAGAGTCTCTACTATCGTTCGCCAATGATGCTGCTAAGAAACGGATCCACCGGGTTCTCTGTATGCTATTATGCTTTTCTACCCATCAGTTATCCGCTGATTCTAGTGTCGCGGTTTGTGTCGCGACTGGGTGTTTCGGACAAGCGACCTTTGGAAGTTGTCTTCGGGCGAAGTCGACTTTATGGCGTGCTTGAGGCCGGGCAAAACGAAGGCCTGCTTTCCGGACTGCAGCGCGACCTTGCCGAAAATCTGATGCAGGTCGCCGAGCAACCCGTTTCGATGGCGATGATTCCCGCTGGAATTGTGCAGGGAGTCACAGAATCCGCGTCAATCGACCAACTGCTTAAGATATCTCGCCGCATGGAGTCGGCCTATGTCCTGCTGCATAAAGATGGACAACCAAAAGAATGGACGTCCGTTGTTCGCGTCGCAGACATGCTGGCGTCAGGTCTGTCACCCAGACTGTCGATGCAACCCATGCCCGTTTTTCCGGCCGATACGCCGCGACTGGAAGTGCTGACTCAACTAATGCGGCAGTATGCCTCATTTGGGGTAGTGGTCGAAGACGAAAAGATTGTCGGTGTGATCAGACGCAGAACCTTATTATCTCAGTTGTTCCGAGTTGTCCGGCCGGCTTCAACCAGCCTGGAAAATCTGTTGACCGGTTCAACAACCCGGCCATAGATTAAGAATCGTGCTGCGCTGCAGAAACAGGAAATCCTGAGTACGAATATTTCAGCCCGTACGAGCCATGACATTGTGATCGTGGTCGTTCTATTGCGTATGTGATCGCTTCAGGCATCGATCAGGCCTTCTCGAATGGCCCAGCGGCAAAGACCGACTCGATCATCCGCGCCAATTGTTTTCATGATGCGATACTTGTGGCTTTCCACTGCCTTCGCACTGATCTCAAGGTCGTTGGCGACCTCAGAAACGCGACGCCCTTTCGCAATCTGGACCAGAACATCCCATTGTCGTGGTGAAAGTTTCTGTAGATGGCTGCTGGCTTTGCAGCGGAAGCGACCGTTTCGAGTCAGTTCAATCCGCTCCGTTAACACAGACGACAGAACCGCAGTGCCCGCAACAATTCGCAACAGTTGCTCGTTCAGAGTTCGCATCGATTCCTGACGGGAAACAAACCCTGTTACTCGTTTGTCAACAATCAGATCCAGCTGACGATCGGCTAGGTCGTCTGCAAAAATCGCCACGCGTGTTTCACCCATGTTGACGGAAACTTCCTGCATCACCTGTAAAATCCCCTGAGCGACAATACGTTCGCCTATCAGCACCAGTGATGGACGCTGAGACTTGATTGCTGCCAGCAGTTCGTCAGCCGAACCAACCGTTTCCACATTCCGAAAGCTTCCGTAGGCGGACAGGCACCACGCAATTGCTTCTGCGTTAAGCCGTGATGATTCGGCCACAAGCAACCTTGGAGATGTTGAAGAGGCTGGAGATTCGTTGTGTTCCTGGTCGCCCGGGATTCTGGTCTGAGACGCGAAGTCCATGTTGATTATTCCATGAATAAAATTGAAGGGGCGTTGCACCAAACTTTGCCAGGAACCCGCTTGATGAAACACGCCCCTTTGCGGGATGAGCTCACAAAACACCTGACACTTTTTCCTCGTTGTGCAGTGAAGTCCTGCTCACACTGTGAGAAACTCTCCTTTAGAAGTGAACTTCTCTCAGCAGAGGGATTCTTTGTTAGGCTGCAGGAATTAACTCAGGGGATAATCCCTACCAATGGAAATATTATAGCGGGTAAGCCCTTGATGTAATGAATATAAATGCGGGATAACGCTACCTTCTGGCGGGTTTAAGAACTGCTGACCGGCGAATACAGCCGAATGCCGTGGCTCCGGTTTCACGTTTGGGGAGAATTGAATCAGGCCGAGGATGATTTTTGAAATTAGCCTGCACGGCAGACGCCTCAGTCACTTTGCCAAACTGCTTCACTTCGTTAGTCAACGCTAACCTGACGGCCCAGCGTTTCGCTCAACTTCTCGCCAGATACAGAAGGCATCGCTACACGTCTCGTAACCGGATCTAGTCAACAGCACGCCGTATTGTTGAGCTGAGATTATCCGGTTCTTCCTGACATGAAATGCTGCAGGAAGAAGTCTTACTGCGAACTTGGCGAATGGGACACGAGCGACAAAAATCGGTTGTTTTAAGGTTGGGATTTGCCGCAATTCCGGATTTGAATCCGTCAGGCAACTGTGAAACGCGGGAAGCCGTTTCGAAGCAATGTGAGACCGTGCAAGAGCTAGAAAATTGCGCGAGACATAGGCGCAGAATCCCC
>JBDNFN010000101.1:0-27397 GCA_041689795.1 Fuerstiella sp.
GCGGTGCAGCCGAAAATCGGACATTTAAAAACCGTCCATCGCATGGGCCACAGCTTACTGAAAGGACTGTCGGGAGACGCAATCAACGCCGTTCTGGCCGCTGCCGACTAGAACTTACAGATGCTGCTGCTGCTGCGGAGTCGCTGTTCTGGTGGCCGTTGTCTCGCCTTAAACCTGCGGTTTCAGCCCCAGAGAACCGACGAGCACTCATCATCACCGCCGCCTGAACCATATCGTGAATCGCCACTCGCAGTGAAAATCCTGCTGTCAACGCTGTGCGGATTTTTTCAGGGACGACTATTTGATGTGTTCTACGAACACACGCCGATTACGCATCGTATTTGTGACGTGACTTGGTGGTGAAGTCGCTGATGTTAGAATCGCGGCCGATAACTGCTTCCATTGCCTACATCGCGAGATTCACGAAATGCCCTTAAATTTACGTCGCTTGGAATCAGAAGTATTGGCTGACTGTTGTGTCAGTCGAGCTGCAGGTCGACACGTGGTGCTTGCTGCGTGTTTGCCAGTTCTTGTTCTTTTGGGTTTCGTCCATTCGTCTGTGCTTGCAGCAGATGCCGATCGGCCAAATATCGTATTCGCATTTGCCGACGACTGGGGACGGTATGCCAGTGCGTATGCCGCGATCGAAAAGGGTGGTCCGTCGGATATCGTGAGCACTCCTAACTTTGATAGAATCGCCAAAGAAGGTGTGCTGTTCACGAATGCTTTTGTGAATGCGCCGTCGTGTACTCCGTGCCGCAGTTCTCTACTGTCCGGCCAATACTTTTGGCGGACAGGGCAGGGTGCGATTTTGCAGGGTGCAGTGTGGGACGAAAAGATTCCCAGTTATCCGTTGATTCTTGAAAAATCCGGTTACCACATTGGGCACACGTACAAAGTCTGGAGCCCCGGAACTCCAGCGAACGCTCCGTACGGAGCCACCAGAACGGCGTATGTAAAACGAGGTAGTCGGTTTAATGGTTTCAGTCAGTTTGTTAGCAATCAAGTCGATGTCGAAGCGGGCAAGCAGGCATTGTTAGACGAAGTTCGTGGCAATTTTCAGGATTTTCTTGCTGACCGAAAAGATGGTGCTCCATTCTGCTATTGGTGGGGGCCAACCAATTGTCATCGCAAATGGATTCAGGGTTCGGGAAAGAAATTATGGGGCCTGAATCCGGACGATCTAAAAGGGAAAGTGCCTGCTTTCCTGCCAGATGTTCCTGTTGTTCGAGAAGACCTGGCCGACTATCTGGGTGAAGTCATGGCGTTTGATGCCGGCCTGGGAATTCTATTGCAGGAACTGGAAGCCACGGGTGAGCTTGAAAACACGATCATCGTTGTCAGTGGAGACCATGGCGCTCCGGGCTTTCCAAATGGCAAATGTAATCTGTACGACTTTGGAACTCAGGTTCCCCTGGCGATTCGCTGGCCGAAAAGTGTTCCCGGTGATCGCGTGGTACATGACTTTGTGTGTCTTCCGGACCTGGCAGCGACATTTGTGGAAGCGGGCGGCGAAAAAATTCCTGAGGTGATGACAGGGAAGAGCCTGCTGTCGATGCTGAAGTCAGCAAAAACCGGTGTCGTGGACCCACTGCGAGATTCTGTTGTGGTCGGACGAGAACGGCACGTGGCAGGAGCCAGAACAGGCTGGCTGCCCTATCCCCATCGAGCCATTCGTACGAAGAATTTTCTGTATATCCGAAACTTCAAGGCCGATCGCTGGCCAATGGGAATTGGTCCCGGCTATGGAGCTCCGGCAGCTAATATGCCGTCTTTTGAGTTGCTATGCGATAACACGTTTGCAGCGTTCGCCGATCTTGATGCGAGTCCGACAAAAGCATGGGTGGCACTGAATTGCGAAAAAGACGAGCACCAGCGAAAGTACTTTGACTTTGCGTTTGCTCAACGTCCTGAAGAAGAACTGTACGATCTTCGGTCCGACAGTCATCAGGTTTACAACGTGGCTAAGGAAGATCGATATGAAGACGTCAAAATAGAACTTGCTGCTCGACTAATGAAGGTCCTGCAGGAATCCGGTGATCCGCGGGTTATCGGGGACGGTCTAACGTTTGAGAAGCCGCCATTTGCAGCGCCATGGCAGACTTCAAAGGCGAAACCCGCCAGGGGAAAATTGCCTGCTGATAAGGCGAAGTAAGAACAGACATCTTTCAGTCCTTCAATTTCTGTCTGGTGTCCTGGGATATCAAAATTACAGGAGTCCCACGTTTTGAACGTTGAGGAACATGGTTTTTCGATCGTCCCGAATGTGCTGGATCAGTCGACCATCCGTAAACTCATTGATCTGCTTAACGCAGCGCGTGAGCGGGACAATATAGAAAACGTTGCCAACAGCAGCGGTACGTATGGACTGCGTAACCTGACGGATGTTGTGCCGGAAACGGCTGAGCTTATACACCATCCCGTGGTGTCAGATTTGGTGGAGGGTGTTTTGGGCGGCGGTGCCTTTATGGTGCGAGCGACTTTGTTTGACAAGACTCCCGAAGCAAACTGGGGCGTGTTCTGGCATCAGGATCTTTCGATTGCCGTTGAGCAACGTCACGAAGTGGATGGCTTTTCTGCTTGGACTCGAAAGGCGGGCGTGCCATGCGTGCAGCCGCCGGTGGAACTTATGCGCAACATACTGGCGGTCCGTCTGCATTTGGATGACTGTACGGCTCGCAATGGGGCCTTAAAAGTACTGCCCGGCACGCATCGGTCATCAAAGCTGGCGACGCTGGATGTTGAGGCTGAACAATTGCAACGGCAGGAATTTACTTGCGAAGTGTCAGCTGGTGGAGCCGTGTTAATGCGTCCGTTACTGTTGCACGCATCCGCTCCGATGGACGAACCGCTAAGCCGTCGCGTCATCCATTTTGAATTCGCCAACCTTGAATTGCCGCATCCGTTGAAATGGAAGTATCGGATTCCCTGTCAGCCTATTCCTTGCTGATTCGATTCCAGCGGTTGACGATTTCGATCTCGATTGGCAGCAGGACAAACAGCCACATCCAGACGAAATTGACAGCCACGCCAAGCCAGATTCCGATATGGATTCCATTAATGGCGGCCGCCTGTTCCGTAATACTGAATAGCCCCAGAGCGGCACCGCCGATGCAGGGAAAGGACACGACTGTCAGCAGAATCGCCAGGGGCAGGGCCGCCCATCTGGTATACATCGATAGCAGTACGCACAGGTGAGTCGATATTGAGATCGCAAATAACCAGGTCACCACCATCTCGGGCAAGTCGTGAGATTCCAGAAACGCCTGTGGATTATAAATCCATAAAACAGCGAGCGTTAAGATGGCTGGCGAGGTGGCTATGATTCCTGCCGCGATTTTCTGCAGCAGGATTACCGGCGTATGTATTGGCAGCATTCGTAAAGACGCGATCGCGGATTCTCGAACTTCCAGAAACAGGCTGCTGGATGAATACAACAGCATTTCGATGGTCAACAACAACGCCACCGTCAGGAATGCGATGCGTGTCAGCTCGTTGGAAAGCCAATCGGGGCTGTTGGGTTGTTCCAGTTTGTGGAACCAAATGAACCCGCTAATCAGTACAGCGTATCCGATGGTTTTCGTGATCAGAAAAGACTTTCCTCCCGTGAAGAACAGAAAGTCTTTCCAAACGATGGGCAGCTTCCAGCAACGTCCCACAGTAAACCGACGAACAGCAACGGAGCGTCCATGTGGATTACTTTCGGCCGGTTCGCTGTAGCGGTTAAACAGAAAGACGCTCAAACCGAACATGACAAACCCGATGGTAATGCCCCGCCAGAATTGTTCTGTAAGCAGTGTCAGGTTCGCACTAGTGGCAAAGATCTGATTCAGTCGTGGAACGATCGATATCAGCTGTTGTTCTGTGTGGAGTTCTATGCAGGCGTTGGCGAAGCGGGGTGAAATCCACGGCACTCCCTTTAACCCGGCGACTTCTAAAAGGATTGGGCCCGATGCGAAGAATAACAGCAACACAGCAGTTGCCAGCGAAGCGGCTCGCCCGGATGTCTGGCAGCGAACAGAACAGAACAACGCCACGTTGGCCACCAGGCACATCCAGGCTGCTAACGCAAGATAGGCGGCAATGATTTGCTGCCACGTGACGCCTCCTAATGTGATGGCCAGAAACGTGAAGGGCATTTGAGTCAACAGCAGCATCAACGCGCCGATCAGCCGTGATGTGGACTTGCTGAGCACGATGGCCAGCGTAGAAACTCCGGCCAGTCGCAGCAGTGCGAGTGTTCCTGAGTCTTTTTCTTCTGTCACAGCTGAAACGAAATAGCTGATACCGGAAACGGAAATCAGCAGCACGTTGAGTCGACAGAGCCACTGAAAAAAGTAGAGTCCCGGAGCCATTCCGCCGACGGAATCAGCCCATGCGGCAAGAATGGCCAGCAACATGAACCCGCCGAATACGGCTCGAACAATGTGTGGGTACACGGACTTAGAGTCGGAACGCAAAGACCAATTGAAAAGCGTCTGAGTGCCGTTGATCACGTTCGGACGCCTCGGGTAGTCAGGTCCATGAATGCCTGATTCAGCTGCTTTCTGTGCCGACTAAATGATATGATCGGAAAGCCAAGCCCGATGATCGACATCAGTACCGTGTTGGAATCTTTGTCGGGAGCAAGTTCCAGATCGAATTCACCGGCTGAGCAGTATTCGGGGATTTGAGCCGAAACGACTCCTTCAAGTGCCTGCAATAGATCGACCGTGTTTTCGGGAGACTGGCTAAGCTTTAACGTAAATCGCGGATGTTCTTCGTCTACGTTTAGTAGTGCGTCCATGGGGCCGCTGAACTTTACCTGACCGCGATCGATAATGGTCACGCTGTCACATAGTTCCGCCAGTTCACTTAGAATGTGTGAACTGATGAATATGGTTTTCCCCATGCGGCGAAGTTCGCGCAGAATTTCCATCAGCTCAATGCGGGCTCGAGGATCCAGGCCGCTGGCGGGTTCGTCCAGCAGTAACAGGTCCGGATCGTGAACCAGTACGCGTGCCAGGCTGACTCGCTGCTGCATGCCGCGTGAAAGCCCACTGATCAGGTCGTTGCGGCGTCCGTCCATGTCAGTCAGCGTCAGCACATCGTTGATCACCTGATCTCGCTGAACCAGGTTCAGCCCGTATGCCGCCGCAAAGAAATCGAGGTACTCAAAGACCGTCATCTGTCTGTACATGCTGAAGTGGTCCGGCATAAAGCCGATGCGTTCTCGAACGGCAACTGCTTCTGAGCGCACGCTGTGGCCGAACACCTGAACTTCACCCCACGTCGGTTTTAGCAGAGTGCAGATTGCTTTTAGCGTGGTGGTTTTTCCAGCTCCGTTTGGTCCGACAAAACCGTGCAGTGTCTGCGGCATAACGGCAAAGGAAACCTGGCTAAGTGCCTGATGGTTTTTGAATGTATGCGACAGTTCGCTGACAGAAATCGCGGGAACCGTGTTGGCGTCGTATATGGGAGGCATTTACTTGGACCTGAATTCGGCGTCGCGAATTTATCGGGTGGCGGTTGTCTGATCCTGCAACTGCAGATCTTTGGTAAACAGGATCCGTCCGGAAGCCTGCACGTCAGCACTGACGGCGATCTGAAATTCTTTCGGAATGTCTGTGTAGACAAACAACCGGATGCGATCGGGAGCCAGTCTGAATTCGAACGGTCTCAGTATCAGATCATCCAGCAGGCTGCGGGCGACCAGCGTCGGTAGCGAATCATCAAGAAATCGTTGTTTTTCAGAACGAATATCTTCCGGTCCGTTTCGTTTTGATATCCATGGGTTTCCGTACATGGCATTGAAGTCGCGCTGGCAAAATTCGTTGAGAGTTTTCTTGGAACCGAACAGTTCAAGCCGTTTGGTTGCGCTGTCGTACTTCAACGTGTAAATACGTTTGCCGGAAAGCGCTAGGTATTTGTTGCCATCGAGTGCCGGGAAATCGTCGCCCGTTTGTATGGAAAGAGATACAAGACCGGATGCATCACTACTGTGCGTTCTGATCTTTAGCTTCCAGTCTCGCGATGCAAGTCTTCGTCGACTTACGAAAGTCTGTGAAGAAAACGGTGGGACCTTCATTTCTATACGTCCGTTGTTTCCCGCCGTGATGATAACGTCCTGTCGGTCAAGTGTATTTGCTGTGGAATACACAGACTGCTGGTCGTTGGCACCGGCCGAATAGTTACCTCCGGATGTGACGAAAAACGTGTTCCATTGAAAGACGTTCCAGTTGGTCGCATCTTCGGCTCGCGCGATTGCCAGCGTCTGAATGTTGGTGGATTCACCGTATCCTCGGCGGCCAATGATCAGAAACAGGAAACTGAAAACGACCGACAACCCTACAATGGCGCCATAGGTTGAAAGAAAGTGAAACTGTTTTTTTCTGGATAGCTGATAGCAACCCGGAAACAGCAGGCCAATGTAGCAAAGTGCCAGCACAAAAATCAGAAACCAATTGTGGTCGGGGAAAGTCAGTACCCTCATCTGCCGAAACATCGAATCGTCGATGGCCGATGGTTCGGTTTCAATGAATTGCTTCAGCCCCTGATTCTTGACCTTTTGTAATTGTTCTGTTTCGTTCAATTTATCGAGTGTTACAGCTGATTTGCCGACTCTTCGCACAAGATCGTCGGTGACCTCTTCGCGCTGAATCTGATGACGAACGACCGTTCCATTGTTCACTGAGAACTGGTTCAGCGGTTGGTTGAGTTCTGTGAGTTCGCCGCCGAACTGAGGAAACTCGTTGCGTTGATCTTTCAGTACATGCAATCGGCCGCCCTGTTTTAGCCAGGACAGGAATGCCTGTTGTCGCGGAACTTCCCAGTCTGGAACATGATCCAGAAAGACGGTATGCAGACCAATGGTGGCAGTGGCATACGGCGGAAAAATGTTTTCCGGAAGATGCTTCACCGACGTTGGCCGCGCCGTGACGACTTCGGCTCTGTCGAGAATTACTATCTGCGGCGGTTGTGCCTCTTTGTCTGTATCGAGCTTATAGGCTGGTCGCGGCTGAGTGAATTCGTCGATTTTCTGGTTTAACAGTTTATCACCATCATTAAACGTGAGTTCCCAGTCGACCTGGTAGCTACTTGAAATGTATGGGTAAAACTGAATCCATTGACGGGCCGTGGCTGAGATATAGACGTCCTTAACATATTGACCGCCGCTGCGGTTCAGCATGCCTTGAACTCGTTGCAAAGAAGCGGTGGCTTCGATTGGTTCGCTTGTCTGATTGTCTACTAATATAGATAGCGGGTTGAATTGTCCGGGCTGAATTCGTCCATCAAAGCCCCAAATGTGATCGACAACTTTCAGGGTTGGTTTGTTGGCCTGTGCAAAGGCGATTGGAGACAATGCCAGCAACAGCAGTGCGATGCCGGCAAGCTTTCCAGTGAGTGATTGCATGATCGTGAGATACGTCTTCCGGTTCATGATCGAGAACCTGCCAACGCAGGCAGCGCGCCTTCGCGTCCGTCCTGTATCGTCGACGTCGGCCTTCCACTTTCTCGTCGATTCAGCAGGCTCGCACAGAGATGACGGATAATCCGTGACGCAAAAAACAGCACGCCTGAATAAATGGCAATTGCTACAAGGCTGAATAGCAGCTTTGTTGTTTCATCCGGGGCTCTGTTGTATCCATAGCTTTCCCACTGCAACAGAAAGTCTTCTGTAAACGCCACTGGCGTTAAAGGAGAGGCCAATAAAACTATTTTTCTGTCAACTTGTGCCGCCATGTAGCCAGCAGATGGTCCTGTGCGGGAATATGCAGACAGCAAGTTGCACAATGCCACTGGAATGACAACCCAGGCGAACAGCGTCGATACGGCCGCCAGAACAGACTTGGTTTGTGAGTGGATTTTTAAGCCGATACCAGCGGAAATCCAGACGACCAGATACAACAGCATGAACGCGGAATAAGTGCTGAGCAACATATAGGACAGCGGCCGAAGAACGTTGGTTCTATGCAGCAGAGCATGAGTTAAATTCACGGTGAGAATAGGAACGGCCATGACGATCACCAGACGTCTCATGCCTGCAATCTTCTGGTTCAGCATTTCCACCGCGGTCATCGGAGTCGCCAGCAGCGGTTCGATGGTTTGCTTAGATCGTTCAGAAGAAAACAGCGTGGCCGCTTTTACGGCGAGCACCAGCACTGCCAATGTCCAGATCAGTCCCTGCAGAACGTAAAGTCCTTCAAAATAGTTTCTTGCAGAACTGACCGCGGCCAGCATGCAGATGAAAAAGGTTGGTAATTCCAGCAGCACCAGAATTCGAAACAGGTACCGAGCCTTGCCAAGTGATTTCTTATTGCGTTCTCGCCATGCAACAGGGTCTTCATCGGGAAGTGGATTACTGTCTTTCACCAGTTCGATGCCGCCCGTTGTACGTTCGTTCAGATCCTTAAAGAACGTGTCGACGGTTCGGAAAACTTTCAACAGCACCGAAGACTGTGACACGAAAGCTCGCCGCACCAGCACCAGGCGAGCTACCAACAGAAACAAGGCAGTGACTAAAAGTGATGGGATACTTCGGAATACCAGAATCAGCCATGTGTCTGAATTTCCCGGCCCCGATCCTATGCCCATCGCGCTAAGTAACTGTAACTGAGCGCGTGACATACCCGAGTTCTGCGCCCCGGAAAACGTGGTGTGCCAGATAGCGGAAGGTACAAATGTTGAAAATCCCAGACTGAGTGTCAGTGCTGCGAGAAAACCGATCAATACATACGACCAGATGAAAGACGTGACCGTCGTGGTGAACCAGGACGAACACATGATTGCAATGCTGGCGAACAGCAGGCATTCGCAGAACAGAAGCCATAACGTACCGAGCAGGAGGTCCGTGTCGACGCCGCCCAGCGTATAGACGTAGGCCAACACAGGAAATGTCAACAGCAGCAGCGTGAGCATCGGTATCAGACGACTGCCCAGTTTTTCCATAATGATTGTGCCGGGCGTTAACCGGGTCAGAAATAACGTGCCGATTGTGTTGTTCTCTTTTTCCGAAGTGATACACGCGCAACACAAGGCCGGCATCAGCAACTGAATGGTGTAGAACAGAATAGGAGTGATTTTTTCAAAAATGTCTCCGCCGATTCCGAGATACTGGCCGATACCCGAAGACATTCCGTTCCTGATTGATGCCTTTCTGATCAGCATTGTCTGCTGGTAAGCGAAGAACAGGAACAACAAAATCACAATCGCACCCACAACACGGATGATGTACGTTCGTTTGCGATTGGCCAGTTCGGTTAGTTCGCGTCGCAGCAGTGGCAGCTCGGGTATGAGGTTCACGCTGTTTTTCCTTCCGTCAGCTTCATGAACGCAGTTTCCATGTCCATAGCTTCCGGTTGGAACATCGTGATACGAGCTTTTTCTTCCACCAGTGCCTGATGAAAATCAGCCACGGAAAGCACATCTTCGTGCAACTTAACGGCCCATCGGTCGACCTGCGTTTCAACGGAATCCACGCCTGCGATCTGCCGAACACGAGCTTCCAGACTTTCGTGTGGATTTTCCAGTCGCAGATGAATTACTCGCTTCAACTGCAGTCGCTTGAAGATATCGTTTAACGATCCCTCAGCTACCATTTCACCCGTTTCGATGATGCCGATACGAGTGCACAGCTGACTGAGTTCATGCAGGATATGGCTGCTGATCAGAATAGTCTTTCCCATTTCCTTCAGCGCCTTTAGCAGTTCTCGAACTTCGATTCGTGCTCGCGGGTCAAGGCCACTGGCGGGTTCATCCAGCAGCAGCAGGTCGGGGTCATGCAGAAGAACGCGAGCAAGTGCCAGCCGCTGTTTCATTCCACGTGAAAGACCATCGACGGGTGAATTTGCTTTATGCGTCAGGTCGGTTAGTGACAGAACGTCGTCGATTACTCCGCGGCGTTTATGAGAAGGGATCTTATACGCGGCTGCGAAAAAGTGCAGATATTCCAGCGAGGTCAGGTCTTCATAGACACCGAAGAAGTCGGGCATATAGCCGATCTTTTCACGCACCTGCTGCGGCTGGCTGAGAACATCCATTCCGCAAACCATCGCCATGCCGCGAAACTTCGGCTGTAGTGTGGCAAGTACGCGAATAGTGGAAGATTTGCCGGCGCCGTTCGGGCCAATAAATCCGAAGACTTCTCCACGTGGAATATTCAGCGAGATGCCTTTGACGGCTTCAAATGTTCCGTAGCTAACTCGCAGATCTCGAATACAGACGGCTAATGGTGAGTTCATAGTTAGACTTCGATCTGTTACAGCAATGGAGGTGTAGTATTATCGAGGTTCATCGGCGTGATGCAGCCGACGATAGATTTGAGTGACATCCTGTTTTCTAACAGCCACCATCAGCAGCCATTGATTGTTGTCGGTTGTGTCAAGAATCGGCAGGTCTTCCAGCGACGCAGACCCCTGAGGGGAAACCTGCGAAACAATGCTGAAAAAGTCACGCGTGCCCGTTCTGGCGGCCGCCTGTATAATGGCCGCTGCTGCGATGGCTTCGTGTGACGGTTCCGAAGAACGCCGTTGCCAGACATCCATTTCCATCCATTGTTTTCCCTGTTGGATGGCCGATTCGGAAAACAGAAAGCCGGAGTTGCCGAATAGAGAATATCTTTGCGTTCCATGCAGCACAATGGCGTCGATTTTGGTGCCAGGAGGCCTGGAAGACGTGACTAGTTTACCGAGTTGCTGTCGACCGGCTTCCGTTGAAACCAGATTTATATCATTCCAGTTGATGTTTGGGATGCCTTCAGCCACAGGGGACATTGTCATGGTTCGCACAATCTGTGGTTCCCACTGACGCATGTTCTGTGTTGTCGTAAAGACCTGAGGAAAACGTCCGGAATAGGTTATTCTTGCGTTGACTGGGCGCGGTCCCTGTGGGCTGCCATATACATCGCTAACCAGCATTTGCCCCGGAACAACAAACGATTGAGTGGATTCGAGTTCCATTGTTTTTTGCGAAGCATAGAAGTGCATACGCACGTCCGTCTGTCTTAGTGGAAGGCCCTCGTTACCAAGGTCGATTACGGATATGGTGCCACCCGTGCCTGTGCTGCTCATGTATTGATGTGCAATGATGATTGTCAGCGCAGTGAATGCAGCCGTCACCAGGGGAAACAGCAACCATGTGTACTTTCGGATTCTGAAATAGCCGAGTACGAAGTAATCAACCGGTCCAATGGTGATGACATACGCGACCAGTAGCAGTGCGATGATGTATGTCGGCACCAAGTCGATTCCATCGGGCAGCAGCGCGGTTTCACATGCCGAGGAAAGTGGATTGGGTTTGGGCTGAAGTTCGTAATTTATGTCAAACTGCCGGGCGACAACTTCAAGGTTCTTCACGTCAAATCGCTGCTGACCACGGGTGCCGGCAGGTGCAATGACTTGCCAGATGCTATTGTTTTTTGACAACTGGAAACCGCGAGATTTGAGGGTCTGTTCTATGCTTTCCTGCTGCCACGACTTACCCTGCATCAGTTTCGAATTACTGTGAACTTTCCACAGGTGTCCAACTATGGCACCAAGGTCTGGTGCAGTAAGTCGTTGCGAGAGGTCTTTCACGTTTGGTAGCAGTGAAACTCGCCCCAGACCGAAGAAACGATTTACGACAGGTTCGTTCTTACTACTGATGACCAGCAGAGTGCTTTCGTCCGTGATACTGAGATGCAGATCTGTGTCGCTTGCTCGTTCGAACAGCGTTTGCAGAAACTGAAGATGTGGTTTTGCCAGCCGCGTATCATCGGGAAGCACGCACAGGCTACCACCGGCAGCGACCCACGTTTGCAGAGCAGCCATCTGGGAATCAGTTAGTCGACTTAATGCGCCGTCAGCCAGCAGCATCAGGTCGAAACTGCATAAGTGCATCGGATCTTCCGGCAAATCATAAGCATCCCAGAATGCTGCATAATTCTGGACCTGTTCAGACGCGATGAAGCCTCGTCGGGTTCCCTGACTTGTCTCATCGGAACGCTGCAATGGATTGTAGTTGTCCAGCGAAAGGGCCCGGTTTAGAAACGCTCGATTAGCTGAAGCCCGCTGATAGTCGCGTTCGCCGGAACAGGAACAGGTGAGTGTGGAACGTTCGAACGAACCGATCGACAGCAGTTCGTGCGGTTCCGGCGGATCGAGCATTTTCAGGTCGGCCGTTAGTGGGATGCGTTCCGTGTCGGTTTCGAACCAGCCGACTACCAGATACTGCTTGTTGTGTGAATGTTCGATGGGCGGCAGCACGGTATTGAAAATGTAGTCTGTTCCCTGCAGCACAACGCCTTCGTAGCGAATTGTGGCCATCAGGTCTTCAGATGTCATGACAGAATTGTAGATGTGCAGTACCAGGTCGCCCTGTCGAATCTGGTTAGAGTTGTATTCCAGTTTGATGCGCAGTGGAATGGGGCCACCCGAACGTCCACGAATGGATAGCGGTTCCAGTCTCATGCGAACCGGCAATTGCTTTTGAGCGGAGGCGGTATCGGTGATTCCCGACAGCAACGCCACCAGCAAAAGTACACGCGTGATGTCTCGATAGCATTCGCTCATGCTGCCACTGTTCCCTTAACTCGCTGGAAGTACCACCATTCAAGCAGCAGAAAAATGAATGCCAGAAATGCGAACGTCCACCAGAGATGCCGGTCTGAATCGATGACCTGAGCTTCGTCGGTCGAGACGCTGACTTCTGAAAATTGAATTTCGTCAACTGAGCGGAGTGACGTTTCCAGAGAACTCAGCAAGCCGGTACCAACCGACGCCACAAGTTCTTCACCATCGAAGACGTCATATTTCCCAACACGTTCAGCCTGTACCCCCATCAAAAGTCCACTGGGGGTGGATGTGACGCTGTACGATGCCGGGTTTGGTCCGCGGATTTGGAATTCGCGATTCGGATCGACGTTTAAAGCTGGCAGTACGCCTGTGGGGCTGGCGGCAACTTCCGAAAGAGATGCTCGCTGCAACGCAGATTCGATGATATTGGACACCAGAATTGGAAAGGCGACTCGATAGGGCAGTGTCGAGCGGTCTGTGTGAAACAAAAAATAGTATTCCGTTTCCAGTCCTCGCCGCCGTTGCAGCATCAGCGGCCCTTCGGCTCCGTGGATCAGGATTTCGTAGCCGCGTTCTTCCAACTGCTGTGTATCTGCATCGCCCACAAATCGCGTTTTTTCTCCGATCTGAACGTCCCGAAGTTGAACATGCCGAAGCAATGGAGCTGTTTGCAGCCAGTCAATAATCTGCACAGGTGTGTCATCAGCTTTTACCTCAGTGACTGCAATCAGATCCTGTAGTTCCTTTGGCACTAGCCCGTTGTAAACGATAATCGGCGCTGTCGCACCTTTCAGATCTTCTGTGTCGCTGACAATCAGGTCATATTCCGGAGCTGAAGGTTCGGTGGCCGTATCCAGTTCCATTTCCGGCTGAACGCTTAATGCGTGCTGCCACGAATAAAGTTCCGCCGCGGCTCGGACCTTCAGCGGACGGCTGGTGGGAATGTTAAGCCAAACGGAATTGTCGACTTCCAGTGAATCAAAATCATTGATCGTTAGTGTGGCCTGCAGCAGGGCCGCTTCTTTGCTGTCGACAGAAAATACAACTCGTTCAGAATCGTCGGAAGCCGCCACGATGGTTTCCTTACCGACCATTTCGCCGTTTTTTAAAAGTCGCAGATCGGCGTATGTGGGAGTGGTACTGGAACCCGACACCCGGACAAACACGTCCCACGATTCCGGCCCGCTGCGTCGAGCGCTCATTTCCGTAATTCCAAGGTTGCTGTCTCCGGCAGAAACGCGTTGAATGTCGAGCTTGAACGGAAGCTCGAAGTCGACCTGTTCGTTCAGATTGCCATCGGTGATCACGATAACTCGATCGACGGCCGATGTGCGGGAATACGCTTCTGCCATGCGTAGGACTTCATCAAGTTTGCTGGCTCGATCTGTGGGCTGCACTTTTTCCAGAGCTCGCAGAAGCATTTGCGAATCGTCTGTGAATTCGGTCAGCCGCCGACCTCCTGATGAAAACGTGAACAAAGCAATCTTGCCATGACCACGCAGGTTGTCAATCATGCCCTTCACCTGTTCGACGGCAATGTCCAGACGCGTTTGGTCAGAACCGTTTGCCTTCGAAGACATGCTTGCGGAACAGTCAATCAGCACTGGCAGAAACTCTGCTGTTTCCGGCCCTGCGCTGATAAACGGCTGCATCAAAGCCAGAATCACCAGCGTTAGCAAAATTAATTGCAGCAGCAGCAACAGATTGCGGCGAAACTTCTGGAATGGCGAATTAACTCGCTGATCGTTCACCACCGACTGCCACAGTGCCAGTGATGAAATTTCCATTCGAGGACGTTTGAGCTTTAGAAAATAAAGCACGACCAGCGGAATCACCGCCAGAAAAAACCATGCTCCGAATGGAAAACTAAAACTGGGCCAGCTCATCGCAACACCCAGCCCTGTCGACTCAAAACGTCGAACAACATGTTTTCCACTGTCAGTGCTGAACTGACCGACGCGAACCGACCGTTGCGACTGCGGCATTGCTGGTGCAGCGTTTGTTCCTGCCGTGTGCGGTGTTCTTGATACAGACTCAGTAACTCGCCCGCGTTTGTGATGTCCAGAGTTTCTCCGGTTTCGCTGTCAACAAAACGCAGGTCACCTTCCAGTGAAGGATTCCGTTCTGATTCTGACAGAATCTGCATCCCCCACACTTCCAGGCCGCTGCTGAACAGCAGGTTCATGCTGCGCGAAAGGTCAGAAAATGTGAGGAAGTCGGACAGCAGAATGGCGACGCCTCGACCACGATGAAACCGCAGCATTGTTTCAATCGCTTTTTCAATCGGAACGTCACCGCCTCCGGTAATGCCTTCAAGAAACTGCAGCAGCTGGCGAATTCGCTGTCGTCCGGTGCCTGGCGGAAGCATCCATGGTTGGCCACTTTGCTGGTGAATTGCATAGGCGCTGACGCGTTCGACATTCAACAGTCCCATGATGCCGAAAGCCGCGGCCAGTTGGCGAGCACGCAGCAGTTTGTCTTCGAACAACATCGACGAAGACGCATCCACCAGAATAACAACGTGCAGTTCTTCTTCGTGAAGAAACTGTTTTATGTAAGGACGGTGCAATCGAGCGAAGATGTTCCAGTCGACGTATCGCATGTCGTCGCCTGCGGTATAGTCGCGATAGTCGGCGAAGTCTGTGCTGCTGCCACCTTTGCCCGAAAGGTGTTCGCCGCGGCTACGGTTTGTCAAACGTCGCAACGGATTAAGTCGCATCCGTTCGATGCGATTCAGTGTGCTGTTGGAAAACAGCGAAGTCAGCTGTGATGAGGTTTCAGACGTCACGTTGTCGTTTCGATGCTCAACAGAAATTAACGGACAGAACAACCTGATTCAGGCTGGTGGAATCAGTAGGTCAGACGCGTTCCCGATTTATTGCTTTACCTGTCTGTTTTCAGGCTGCTGACGCATTCCGCGATGAGTTCGGACATTGATACATTTTCGGCCTGTCCGTCGTAATTCAACAAAGCTCGATGTTGCAGAACTTCCTGAGCAAAGTGGCGAATGTCTTCGAAGGCAACATGCGGGCGACCCTGGCTAAGGGCGCGGACACGCGCGGCGCGAATCAATGCCTGAGCCGCTCGCGGACTGGCTCCCCATCTTAAAAACTGTTTCGCTCGAGGTGTCGCGTATTCCGTGTTGGGATGAGTCGACAACACCATGCGACACGCGTAGTCTCGCATCGGATCGCTGACGACAACTCGGTCCAGCACGTCGCGAAGATGAAGAATACGTTCTCCGTCGATGACGGTTTCGACGTTCACTTGTTTGCGAAGAATGGTTCGACTCACGACTTCGTTAAGTTCCGCAAGATTCAAAAACGGCACGACCACCTTAAACATGAACCGGTCCAGTTGAGCTTCCGGCAGAGGAAACGTGCCCTCCTGTTCGATGGGGTTCTGCGTGGCCAGCACAAAAAACGGCTGAGTCAGGTGATATGTTTTTCCGCCCGTTGTCACTGTGCCTTCCTGCATCGTTTCCAGCAGGGCAGACTGCGTTTTCGGAGTGGCTCGGTTAATTTCGTCGGCCAGTAGAAGCTGGGTGAAGATTGGGCCTTCGCGAAATTCAAATCGATAGTTGCCGCTTTGGTCCGAAGTCATGATGTTGGTGCCGATGACGTCAGCAGGCATCAGGTCGGGAGTGAACTGGATACGATTGAAATTCAGTTTCAGAACTCGCGACAATGCTTTCACCAGCTCTGTCTTGCCCAGTCCCGGAACTCCTTCCAGAAGAACATTGCCGCCGCAAAGAATGGCCGTTAACGTTGCTTCGACAACTTTTTCCTGTCCGACAATCACTTTGCCGACAGCATCGCGAATCGTTTCAAACTCTTTGCGAAATTGAGCTGCTTCCTGTTGCAGTTCGGCCGGGCTGGTTGTTGCAGTCATCTTATTATTCTGTTGCTGAAGGATGTTGAGTTTTGTAAAAGGAAGTCGCAGCCACGTCGTCAGGATTCATCTGATTCTTCGCGACGACGTTTCATGGCCAGCAGACGCGACGTGGTGTTGCCGTTGTCGGTCGGTGTTTCCGGCTGATGTGAAGCGGGTTTGACTGTTGCTTCGCTGATGTTGTCCGTTTTCTGAATTGGCTTCGGCGGAGTTGCTCGCGGCTGAAACGGACGTTCGGCTGGCTTTGCGGGAGACATGCCGCCATCGCGTTTTTTAGTTATGCTGGCTCGAACCGATTCCGCTTTTTGCAGCAACGCACCCATCGTTGATGTGGATTCTTTTTTCTGGCTGCTGAACATGCGTTTCAACCACGAAAAGTCCAGCTGGACGCGACGAATGGCCACGTCCAAAGGAATCATGCCGGCCAGTGCCATCAGAAACCAGTCGAATACCGAACGCGTGCTGCGTTTGGGCTTTCGGCGGCCATAAATCTGCGCCGCCAGTTCGGCCGAAGATTTAGTTGAATCAAGCACCTGACCACCGGTTTGGTCGGCTATTTCCTGCAGCACAATCGGATTCGGTTCGAACCGTAGATATTCGGGCGAATAAGAAATAATAAATCCGCCGTATGCCACTTCCTTACGATCGCCGCCTTCGGCCGAAATCTGAACCTGATATCGGGCTTTGCCCTGCAAGGGAATGGTGACCTGATAGCGACGAGGTGCAATTTGTCGCACAGCGCCTGAGTAACGAAAATTGTTAGGCGCGCTAACAGTGACATTCATGTCCAGAAGCATCTCTTCCGGATGAAAATCTTCCACAACAACCACGCCTTCATTGCCGTTCACGTAGGTATACACCCGAAGAAACTGTTCTCTTCGAACTCGACTTATACGAGTCATCATTTGTGTTACCAGTTGCTGAAACTGGTCCCACTTGATCCAGTCTTTACCCCAGTCGTCGGTCAGGTCTGAAGTAAACGCCGCCGTTGCTCCAAGACCATATCGCCAGACGGCCAGAATCGGATCGACGTCCGAATCTTCCGCAACCAGGTCGCCTTCCTGCGGCGGAGCGGACAACAGCACGGTTGCTCGCGGATCGTCTTTTTCGGAGGTTAGCACATAGCCATGCAGCGGCGGCAGACTGCTGATATCACGTACAATGGGGTCGTCGTTTAAAAGCCGCGGCGTGAAGGTTCGCTTCTGAATCTGACTGCGGCGAAGTGTCTTGGCTTCCTTGATGAAGATCGAAGGCAACTGATTTGGGTCGGCCGGAAAATAGAATCGGCCATTTGTCTGACTGGCAATCGCGTTCAGGACCTGTGCGTCGCGAGGGTCATGAGGAAAGACGGCCACGGTCGAAATTGTCGTTTGCGAATCTCGAAACTTCTTGATGATTCCTGGCGGCGGCATCGGTGGGTCGCCGTCGGAAATGATAATCATGTGGCGACTGGCGGCATCGCTTTTCAGCAATCCTGCCAGCCCCAGTTGCATAGTGCTGGTGAATTCCGGCATGTCGCCAATTTGAGCGGCATTAATTCTGGTCACCATTTTGTCGTATTCACTGGCGGGGGCGAGTTCGAAGATCCACTCGTCGCCATTCATGCCGTAACCGATGGCGCCGACTTCGTCTTCTGCACTGAGAACTCGAATGGCTTCTTTGGTAATTCGTTTCGCCCACGTGTTTCCCTGAGGGAATTCGCACGTATGCAAAATGATGACCAGCGCACCTTTGGGCAGGATTTTCTTCTTGCTGATTTCCATCGAAACCGGAAGGCAGTCTTCGATCGGTGAATTCTGGTATCCGCCGGGGCCGAAGCTGTTGGGGCCACCCAGCATTGTGAATCCAATGCCCAGGTTTCGAACTGCATCGTGAACCGCCTGCACCTGTGTCGACAGCAAACTATCAGCGGGCACGTTAGCAAAGACAATTGCATCGTAGGGCATTAGTGACAGAGGATCGTGCGGGAATTCCGTCGCCGTTATCACTTCAACGTCTCGTTCGCCCTGCTTCAGTGCCTGTTCGACGTAGCCCCATTCTTTCGGGTTACCGAGTGGATCGGTGACAATCAGGACGCGTCCGGCACCTTCGATGTACAGATAGTTTTCAACTTCGTTGTTTTCGACTCGATTGTCCTGAGTTGTCGAGACTTCGATTCTGGCTTTGTATTCATAGTAGCCCGGAGCATCGACCTTGATGGGCACGGCGAACCGATTTTTTCCGGCCTTGTAGTCCACCTTCATGCGGGTAAGTTCTTCGCCATTCTGCGACAGAATCAACGTTCCACTGCCGTCGGTAAGTGACGTTAGAACTGTGGCCGCTTCGTAGGTTTCTCCCAGCCGAACAAATCGTGGCAGGTCGAGCCGTTCCAGCAGAACTTCTTCTTTGTATTCATAGGTGACGGGCATTACGTCAACCTGAATGTCGCGAGACTGCAGTTCTGTGATGGCCTGTTTTAGTTCGCCAACAGTTTCTGTGCCGTCGCTGATCAGAACAACTCGGCTGCGGTTTTCTTCCGGCAGCATGGCAGCGCTCAGCGACAGCGACTGCTGCAGATTGGTGGCGTCTTTACGCACCTGCGAGTTTAGGTATTTTTCGAAAGGAAACGATTCTCGCGGAGGAAATTCCACGGCCGCATTTCCACCGAAAATTACCATTCCGGCTTCGTCTTTCGGCGGCTTTTCAACAACCGTTCCAGCCACGATTTTTAAAGCCGAATCTTTGGCTTCATTGACTGAATCGGAAACGTCAACGTTGTAAATCACGGAGACAATGTCACTGGTCTTGACGGCTCGCGGCAGGGCCAGCACGGAAATCAGCAAACTGGCAACAACCAGTCGAACAAGCAAAGCCAGGTTGCCGCGACCCGCGGTCAGGCCGGAATGGCCGGCGGCCTGCATCCACCAAATCCATGGCGTGACAACCAGTAATGCAAAAGCGATAGGGTACAGAAAATCGACCGTGTTGCTGTAAACCAGGTACAGCATGACGGCAGCAAATAACAGCAGAAAGCCGATTAGCGGAATGGCGGCCGTCCAGCGAACCGGTCGGCGCGGTGGAGGGAAGATTCTCTGCAGAGCTTTCTTCAGCCAGTTCATAGGTTTAGCTCGTTAGTCAGGGAATGAGTTCAACGATGCGATGATTGCCTGTATCCGCCACTAAAATTCGGCCGTCCGAAAGGACCGTCAGACCCCATGGATTAAAGAACTCACCGTCACCTCGGCCGGGGTGACCGAATCGTCCAACAAACGTTCCGTCTTCTGTAAGTACAGTCACTCGAGCTGCCTTGTTTTCAATCACAAACAATCGCCCATCCCGAGTGCCACGAATATCATACGGAAATTCAAACGGCTCCAGATTGTCTGCTAATTTGATAATTTTCTGAAAGGCTCCGGAGTCGCTAAATACCTGAATTCTGTTGTTGAATGCATCCACCACGTAAATGGTTTGATTGTTCCAAACAATTCCACTGGGTCTTTGAAACTGTCCTGGACCAGTACCATGTTCGCCAAACTGGGTGATAAAGGTTCCGTCAGCAGAAAATTTTTGAATGCGTTGGCGATCACCATATTCGCCGACGTAAATACAACCCGTAGCGTCCTGAGCGATCGCAACGGGATAGACAAACTGGCCCGCGTCGGTACCTTTTTCGCCCAGCATTGATTCGACGGTGCCGTCTTCGTGGAAAAAGACAACTCGGTGGTAGTGTGTGTCGGCCACAGCAATGCGGCCGTCCATAAGTTTCACTACCCCTTCCGGACGGCCGTTTTCATGCTCCGGCATCCGCCACGAATTCAGCAGCCCGCCATCCGACGAATACAACAGAACTCGGCCGGCGTCATCAAGCGCATAGACAACGTCGTTTTCGTCGGCGTAAAGAGCCCGGGGAGCCGGAATGCGCGCTCCATCCGCCGGGATTTTCCAGGTCGTGCAACGAGAAACCGGTAGCGTTCCAGGTTCCTGTTCTGCGCATCCAACCGCTAAACACAACGTTGCGGCAAGTAGCCAGAACGCACGATAGGTCGATTTCAAATGGCAGGGAAGTAGGGTCAAGGAATTACCTGAATGCGAACGGACTGACCCGAATAGTGAACGTCGCCAGGTGGCCGATGGACGACTGTTTTTTCCAGAGATGAAGAGTTGTGCTTTAACTTCGCTTCAGCGTAACTGCCACTGAACTGAAATGACAGGATCTGCAGAGGCCCATTTTTATCTGCAACAAGAAGAATTTTTTCCGGTCGCAAACCGCCTTTTTCTTGCTTGGCTGGAGAGTCCGAAAGCCACGTGGCAGATTCTTCATGCGTGAACCAGTTGATTGGTCCCAGAAACCGAGCCACTTCGGCATCAGGAGGATTATGGTACAGCTGCCCAGACGCACCCGAATACCGGACATTGCCGGATTCAAGGCAGACCACCGATTGAGATTCGCGAATTACGGCTGCTGTTTCGTGTGTGCAAAACAATAAAGAGGTTCCGGTTTTATCTATATGTTCGCGGATCAGGTTCCAGTATTTTGGCGTTCGAGCCGGATCGACGTGAGTAAGTGGTTCGTCCATAAGTAACACGGCCGAATTGGCAGCTAATGCCCGAGCAATCGACAATCGCGATTGTTCACCCTTGGAAAGTTCACCCGGTCGGGCGTGCTGTCGATGTTCAAGATCAAACAGGCCCAGCCAGTTGTCTGATGAATTTGCGGATATTAAAGCTGAAGCCGAAGTTTGCTCGTTCTGGACGGCTCGAATGTGTTCGATCGCGGTCAAATGCGGCCAAAGCCCTCCATCCTGAGGCGCCCAGAATAACGGCAGCGAGAATCCTGATTCGGCAATCGCCGTTCGTGAAATGTGCGACGTGATGCTGCCCGAGCTTGCCGTTTCCATGCCCGCCAGCAGGTTCAGCAGCGACGTCTTGCCTGCTCCGGAATAGCCGATAATCGCCGTCACACCTGCGTTGATTTGCAGAGTAATGTTGTCCAGTCGGTTGCTTAGATCACCGGCCAGCGAGACGTTTTTCAGGTTCCATAACGATTCAGGCATTGATGTCCCTTTGTTGAGGACAATGCTTCCAGACGAAGCCAGCCAAAAGATAGGCGATGAAGGGTATGGCAAAAGTCAGCACGGTCAGGGCCACAAGAGTTTCTGTTGGTCTGTAATGCATTTCATTGTACAGACGTGTGACGATGGGTTCGAACGTAACAGGCCGGAGCGTCGCCGCAACCGTAACGTCCCAGATGCACCAGTGAGATAAAATTGCCAATGTTAGCAACCACCTTCTACGACTCAATCGCCACAACACATTCTGGCCGGTGGACTTTGTCGCAGCCGTGTTGGCTGCTACCAGCAATTGCCCTGAGTGCAACGAGGACTGTTCGTTCCGCACGTTCAAAAGTGTGACCAGCAGCCACGCTTTGGGCATCATCAATAACGACTGCCCGACGATCAGTGGTAGCCACGTGTCGTAGGCGTTATTGATCAGCGGCAACTGAAAAAAAGCCAGCAAGGTCAAGCTGACGAACAGAGATCCGCAAAGCCCTGGCAGAACAAATACAAGTGCCAACCAACGTGCTCGAACATCGCACAGCCAGACACTGACGCTCATTGCCAACGAGCAGGCAAGCACTGAGGTCAGCAATGACATTGCGATTTGCTGCATTCGAGGCAGGAAGGTGTGCTGATTCAGTAACGATCTGAAACCATCCAACACAGGACCGCAGTGGCTGATAATTGGCCAGGCTACAACAGCCAGTACTCCGCAGACCACAATAAGACACGCGAACATCTGGCCAAAATGATTGCTGTGTTGCCATGTTCTGTTCTCTGGTCGTGCCGCGGCCGTGTTGACGGATGTTTGCTGAGACACGCCCAGAACAATGATGGCCGGTAATATTAATATTCCCTGCAGAAACAGCGGTCGTAAGACATGGCGGAGGGAGTTCGACAGTGGTTCGCCGGCGGCGTGAGCATCAAACAGCCATACCGTCCATGCGATTGGATGACGGTCTATCTGCAGCAGGGCGGCCGTTTCGAAATCCTGAAAGCAGATCAGGCAACCTGCCAGCCACGCCACAAGCGGAGTTCTGAAAGGGCCAAGAATCTGCAGGCGAATCCAGTTTGTCCACCAGTGAGTGGTTGGTACTTTTTGTAGCTTCCACGAATGTAGTGATTCCGCTGAAACGCTGGATCCAGGCAAAATTAAACGAATGGCAACCTGCAATGCGACAATGCGACACAGCAACAGCCCAGCGTAAAACCCTTCTGTGGCTAACACGCTGTGAACCAGACGAGCTGACGTAAGTCGATAAGTGAAGCCGATCAGAAGATCCGGAACAAATAACGGTAAAATGCCGAGAAACGGGAACAGCATTCGATACGCGTTCCGATTCGACTTTGCTGTACACCATTGCCACACCAAAACAGATAACGGCAATGCCAAAGTCGCTACCAGTAACGCTCGACTGATGCTCCAGGCCAGCGCTGTTTCAATCGTCATTGTCCGGTGTACTCCGCCGTCAGCCAGGCCAGCACCTGCTGGTTGACTGTTGCCGCACCTGTTAGTTCAACTCCATCTTGAGCCCATTTTCTTAATTCACGAACTTCAGCCGTCAGTTGTGATTCATCTACTGAGCCCAAAGGGATTTGTCTGGCCGCCGAATTGGCCAGCATGATTTCCGTTTGTTCGCTTAACAGGAAATCGATGAATTGTTTTGCTGCGGATGAGTGCGGGCAATCGCGGATCATGGCGACTGAATTCGGGATGCAAATTGTTCTTCCATTATCCAGTCGTACCGGAAAAATGGCGACCGGTTTGCCATCGTCGATGGCAGCATACGCATCGTCTGTGTCGGTGAAGCCGAGGTCGCAGATGCCTTCTGCAACAAGATCTCGCGTCATGGAGTTTCCGCGAACTTCACGGATGCCGCGATCATGAATTGAAGCGTGCCAGGCTTTCAGTTTTTCGTCGCCCCATTGATCGCAAAGGACGGAATAGTGAGACAAAGTGGTGCCGAACAATGGTTGTGCAATCGCGACGCGTTGTAGTGAATCAGACTGCAGCAACGTGGTAATGGACTCAGTTGAAGCCGACATGTTTTCCGTGTTGACGATGAATACTCGTAGCCTTGCTGCAAATCCTGTCCACAGCCCGTTGTTATCTCGAAACTGTTTCGGGATGCGATCAGAGTTGTGGCTGACATATGCCTGCAGAACGTTTTCGGACGCCAGTCGAACTGTTCCCAGCGTTTGATTGTTCCAGAAGACGTCGCAACGAGGATGGTCTTTTTCAGCAACCAGCAGGTTCGTCAGTCCGAGTGACTTGCTGGCTTCTTCGTCAAAACGAACGTCTACATGAATTCCGCTTTGCAGTTCGAATGCCTTAATGATGGCTTCAGCAAACGTGGCGTCATGAGCACAGTAGACAGTCAGTGTCGGCTGTTCGTTTTCGTGTGACGATGGAGCGGACGTCAGAAACATTCCGGCTGCAATCACCAGGCAAATGCCAGCGATCAGCAATAGCGAATTTTTGGGCGTCTTCATTACCAGAAGGAGCAACTGCCACCGTCCGTGTGGCAGAAATCAAAAAAGGAAAGGTGACTGTGGAAACGTCACTGTGGAAACGTGCCGAATACCTGGCTGTCGTTGCTACTTCTTTTTGGGGTCGACTTTTTCAATCTTGTCGAAATAGCCTTTGATGCCTTCGACATAGCCCGGTGGAATCTCTTCTGCGTCGATGGCAGACTGCACGCCGGACTTCAGCGAACTAATGCTGTCTTGATACTCTCGCATGTTATCCGGATCAAAGTCCAGTTCGTCCGCGTATTCTTTTGTCTTGATAGACAGCAGCACTTTGCCCGCCTGAATCTGAGCCTTTTCTTTTTCTGTCTTGTATCCTTCAGGATCGCTGTCGTCGTATTCGGATTCTCCGCCTCGCCCAACACCCCGCTCACCTCGATTTTTGCCGTTCTTTTCACCTTCTCCGTTACCTTCGCCCATCATCTGCGCGTAAAGTTCGGCGTAGTCTTCCAGTGATTCACAGCCTTCGCACTTGCTGCCATCCAGTTGGTCTTTCTGGTTCAGCTGTTGAGCCTGCTGCAAAGTCTTCAGCGCGTCTTCCAGTTTCTTAAGGTCTTTCGCCGCCTGAGCAACCTGGTCCATTTCCTTTTCTGACAGCTGCAGCGACTCTTTCAAAGCCTCCATCGCGTCTTTGCTGAGTTCCATTTGCTGAGCATTTTCGCCTGGATTCTTACAGGCTTCCAGAGACTTCATCGCCTGACTAAGAGCGTTAGAAAGTTCTTTTGAGCCGGCTTTGTCTTTGGCAAACTTTTGCAGGTCCTGAAGATCTTTTTGAAGTTCGTTAGCCAGTTTTTTTCGCTCTTCCGGGTCTTTTGCCTCCATCATGGCCTTCATTGTTGCCTGGGCTTTCTGCAGTTCTTTTTGCAAACTTTCCGTCTTACCTTCCTGCAGATCCTTCAGCCATTCGTTTGTCTTCTGATTGCGATTGCTGCCGAGTTGCTGTTTGGAAATAGGCTGGTTCATCATTTTTCGCAACTGGTCATTGCTGACTGACTTCCACATGTCACCCAGGTCCATGCGATGATTTTCCAATACCTTGGCGTTGGATTCCATTTTCTTCGGTTGCATCTTGCGGAAGTCAGACTTCATCTGAGTTACCTGAGCTTCGATTTCAGCTGATTCTTCTTCAGCCCGTTCTGCTTCTTTCTTCAAACGGTCTGCGCGTGTCAGAGCAGCTTTTCGAATCGTCTCAATTTCGGTCTTTTGCTTGTCAACTTTCATTGCCGCTTCAACCCGACCCGACGGATCTAATTGCGGAGTGAACAGGACCGCAATAGCCAGCACCGCTGCGGCGATGGAAACGATTCCCAGAGGCTCTGCGAATTTAAACGGAACAACATCATCCGGAACAATTCGTTCGGCCGTTTGTTCTGCAGAGCTTGCAACCAGCGGCTGATATTCACCGGCTGAAGAAGACAACGACGAAAGGGTCAGAAACAGATCTTTGGTGCGAGCATGCTGGTCGACGGCTCGAGCGGCCTGTTGCAGTTCAATTCGACGATGGAAAATTCCAGCCACTAAAACCACAGCTGCAGGAATCGCCAATAACCAAAACGGGCGTTCCTGAGACTGCGGAATCAAGCCCAGCAGGCGACTGGTCAGCACGGCAACGACTGCAACTCCGAGCACGGCGAGACTCGCGTGATACGCTGACCTAGCAAGCGAAGCCACTCGCAGTCGAGCTTGAACTCGGCTAAGAAGATTGGAAGACTTTGGTGCATCTGTCATTGCGTCGGCTCCGTAAGTGCCATCTGAGCAAACAGTTTCAGGCGTGTTTCCGGTAATCGTCAGGTGACTGCTGCGGAACTTGACCAGTCTACGATCGATATCGGAACTGATCAATCAGATCTGAACGAAGTGCCCGATTGTCTGATATTTTGAAGAGTTTTGGTAGGTTTTAATGCGTTCGCCACGACTTCCGAGGTTTTATCGCTGCAGTCTCACGTTTTTAGCATGAGCATGCACTGCATGCGAAAGCTTCGTTATCGTTGTTCTGGCAACGGCGTCAAACGGCCATTTTCGCTCGGCGATACGGAAACAAATGGGAAAAAAAGCGGCTGGAATGCATCAGGCAGCTTTGCTGGCGTAACATGTAAAGTTCATCTCAAACACAATTCACTTGTCAGAGGTCAGTTGCGAGAACAAACAATGAATCCAGTTTATATCATGGTCGGCGGATTTCTGGGTGCCGGCAAGACAACCACGGTATCTCAGCTTGCCAAACATTACATGTCGATGGGCAGGAAAGTCGGTATCGTCACCAATGACCAGACCAGCGATCTGGTTGACACTCACAACCTGCGTTCGCAGGGTTTTGATGTCGGCGAAGTGGCGGGATCGTGCTTTTGCTGCAACTTTGACGAACTCACTGCGACTGTTGAACGACTCGGGCAGGGAGAACTTCCCGAAATCATTCTGGCGGAACCCGTTGGCAGCTGCACGGACCTTGTCGCGACCGTTATCAGGCCTCTGACAGAAGTTTATGGAGTACCTTTGGACATTGCTCCGTATGGCGTGATTCTGAAGCCCAGTCACGGATTACGAATTCTTAAGGGCGATAGCGGCACCGGTTTTTCTCCGAAGGCCAACTACATCTTTCGCAAGCAGATCGAAGAAGCAGACTTCGTGGTGATCAATCGCATTGACGAATTGTCTGTCGAACAGGTTGATGAGCTTCAGACTTTGCTGGAAATAGAATATCCCGGTCGCCCCGTGCTTCGATGTTCTGCAAAGACCGGTGAAGGCCTGGCAGATCTGGTGGCGATGCTTGCACAGCGAGGTCAATTCGGCCGTCATGTGATGGAAGTGGATTAC
This sequence comes from Fuerstiella sp., assembly GCA_041689795.1. Classification (GTDB taxonomy): domain Bacteria; phylum Planctomycetota; class Planctomycetia; order Planctomycetales; family Planctomycetaceae; genus Fuerstiella. The sequence goes on from JBDNFN010000101.1 coordinate 26,801, forward strand.
GACGTCTATGCCGAAGGAGAAGCTGAACTTGGCTGGTTGAATAGTCAGGTGACTGTTGATTCAACCACGGAATTCGAACTCGACGAACTACTGCTGGATTTGATTGCCCGCCTACACGGTCGCTTGCTGGCTTCCAGCGCCGAAGCGGCTCATTTGAAAGTGATTGGGCTGTGTGATGTGAGCTACGCTGTTGCCAACCTGGTCAGCAACGCAACCGGACCGGAACTGTCGCTGGCATCCAACGCCAGGACAATGTCTGCCAATGTTGTTGTGAATGCTCGAGTAGCAACCGATCCTGAGGAACTGGAAGCGATGGTGCGCGAAGAGCTTGCCAACGCGTGTGAAGCGCTGCAGCTGAATCACCAGGTTGTCTCATTGCAAAGCTTTCGCCCAGGTCGCCCCGTGCCGACTCATCGAATTATCGAATAGGCGGGGCAACGTTCAGCCTTTTAGTTCGGTTCTTCAGTTACTTTAGTGGCAGTTGTCAGGCATGAGATTGAGCTTGCCGCAATAGAAGAGGATGCGTGTGCGATAGTTGTTGAAGTTGCGAAAGCCTCGGGCGGCTGATTTGATCGACTGGATGCGACTGTTGAACCC
>JBDNFN010000102.1:0-4845 GCA_041689795.1 Fuerstiella sp.
ACAGTCTTTCGCGGGGGACACCCTTCGGCGATTCGACATGGCAGCCGTCAACGGCCATCCAACTCGGACTGGAGTCCTCGCTCCGACCACGCGGACGCCCCAGAAAGCCGAAAAAGTAGAATGTCCCCTTTTTGCGTTCCCAAGCGGGCGACGGGCAAGACGATTTCCTTGTTGTCCTCTTTGCGAAGCGTGACGTTACCGTCCGCGACCTTCACGAGCGTGGCGCGGATCTTGAATTTGCCCGTGCTGTCCGTCCACTCTCGCACCTGGGGCGCGGCAGTTGGCGGCTGTGCTGCTTTCGTCAGCTTGAGCGTAACGCGGTTACCAGTCCGACTCTGCAAGCGTTGGACGGTGAGCCCAATCGCGTCGTACGACCAGATGAGCAGCGTGAAGCCCGACTTCTGGTATTTCGTGTCCAGCTTACGGCTGCTGGGTGTGCCCAGAAACTCTTTGACAAATGCCGAGGGTCTATCGGCATCGGCCTCCTTGAAGAGACGCTTGAAGTTGGGAGTCAGCACTGCTGCGCAAGTATCGGGCAACGCGATCAGACTCAACTGAGGTCCGGATTCCCAATTCAAAGTGAATAGTATTTCCTGGCTCTTCACCCCGGTCGGCCCTTTGCTAAACACTCGGACGAACGCATTCTGTGGATCCTTTTCCGCGATCAGACTGTCGTGCGTTTGCAGAACCTGCAAAGCTTCCTCCTGGGTCATCCCCAATCGCACCCCGTAGATCGTAAACCTATCCGATCTCAGGCCGACAAGCGTGTCGAGGTTGTCGGTCGTCAGCTCGATCGTCTTTTGTTCATCGTCTGCTCCAACTTGGGCCTGCACCAGAGTCCAAGGCATCAGTGCCGCGAAGAACACGAAAGAATAAATAGCTTTCATGAAGATCAACCTAAAAGGGATGAGATTGGTCGCAGGCGTCCCATCCCGAACTGAACACGGTGAAACTGGAAACGGTCATCCCCACGCCTTCTCATCGCAAATTAGACCTGTCACGTTTTCTCCCCTGTAAATAGTTCTGACCCGTTTTTTCCCCGGAGAATGGCGATACAACTCATGGGGTCACCTTGTCGTACACGGCGGTGGCCGTGGAGAATGTGTTTCCAGAACAAACGAACAGGCCAATCCGAGATTCGCCACCGAACGAAGCCGTGTGCGTCATCAGCGCCTTCCCCCAGTCCTTGCCGTCGGCTGACACAAACGCTCCGATCACATTTCCGGAGCGAACGAGCCGCAAATGGCTCGGCAACGCGATCTTTCCCAACGCCTGCGACTGGTTGTCGTCCTGATCAGCCGTCTTGTCGCGCCAGCGGCAGACGAGATTGCCCGTGGCTTCGACTTGAACCAGGAAATAGCGGCTGGCCTGCTCGTCCAGGGATTCGCGGATCATCAATCCTGAGGCCGTCGGTGGCCGACTGTCCGCGTGATAAGCATTCGGACCACCGACGTTCCGAGAGAGGCTGACCAGTCGAGCGGATATCTCAAAATCGCCCGGCGCAGGTTTGCTGATGAACGCGCCTTGATCGCGGACCCGCTCCCACCACGAGGTCATCGCGTGCCCGCATCCCGTCAGCGTGAACGTGCCATTGCTCACGTCGATCGAGCCGGGGATTGCCGGGGTGTTGAGTTCGTCGTAGTGCCAACCGACCGGTAACGTCGCTGGCGTCACTGTCACGATGCAGGTCTGCGTCATCTTGTCCACGCTCGCGGTCATTGTGCATTGGCCCGGCTTCTTGCCGACGACGATGGCGACCTGCTCGCCGATCTTCCTTACCTCGGCCACCGTCGGGTCGCTGCTGACCCAGTTGACCTCGCGCTCGAACGAATTCAGCGGGGCGAGCGTTGCATTGAGCGTGGCACGGCCGTGTGTGGACACCGTGAGTTCTTTTTGATCGAGGGCCAGTCCGGTGACTTCGGTTTTGGGCAGGCAGTCAATCGCCTCGTTCAGTTCGACGGTTGCAAGCTTCACGCCCTCTTTTGCGTCCTTCCCCGTCACCGCGAGCCGATAACGATTCCACTTGGCGGTGTTCGCCAAGTGGAACTCGCGGCGTGGCACTCGCTCACCGAACCCCGGATTCGATTGCGCATCGAGTTCCGTCCAACGGATGCCGTCATTGGAGCCGGAAAGCGTCAATGATGCTGGCGAACGATCCTGATCGGGGCAGACGACCGTGTACGAGGTCGCACGGTGCTTTCTGCCGTCAGCGTACTGGCACTGGATCCAACTCGACGCGGCCTTGTCGAGCCAGGCGCTCTTGTCGTCGTGGTCGAACGCCTTGATCGCTGCCGCGGACGACTCGGCCTCCCCCCGCGCGGTGATGAGGCCCATCCCCGCATCGGCGTAGTAGGCCGTGTTGAACGTCAATTTCGATGGCCGTCCCCGACCGGCCGTCTGCAAGTCTTCGAGGGCTTGTTCCACTTGCCCCTTGGGCGACTTCAGGACGAGATAGGAGTGCCCGCGATTCCCGTCAGCCTTCCAGGTGTTGACGCCGGTCTTGGCGTCGACGACGTTGGCACCGCCTTCGACCCGTTTGTACCAGGGTGCCGGGCCACGCACGGCGACGAGGCAAGACACCGGATCCCAGCTCAGGCGATCACCAGCGAACCCCGCACTCGGATAGTGTCGGTAGGCCATCGTCAACGGGTTGTGTTCGGGCATCTCGAACGTGACGCGACGACCGGAGTTCGTCGAGCCGCCTTCGCCGTTGAACAGGATCGGCGTTGGCCAAGTGGAGCAGACTAGCGCGGCCGACTCCGGATCTTGCTTAAAGTTCCATTCCCCCTCTTGCAAGTTCCCTTGCGGCGGATACATCCCGCCCATGACTTCGAGGCGTTTCACCTTCTTCGCCACGAGGGCGGCTCCGTCCAACGGGCTTGCGTCATCCGGCTTCGATCTCAGCAGGTTGGCGATGTTGCGAAGCGGGCCGACCGCGACGATGATCACGCTGCCGTCCGCTGCGTTCGTTAGGATGTGGCGATAGGTGACGACCGCGTCCGGGTAGTCTTTCCCGCTGGGGAATCGGCACGGGTAGCGCCGGGCGATCTCGGCCGCGAACCCTTGGTGATCGAGGAAGCCCTTGTCCTTCAACGTCGCCACCGGGATGTCGGGGCGTCCGAACCATGTGTTGATCGCATCGAGGCACGGAGCGATTTGGTCGGTGGACGTGCAACCAATCGTCGCCAGCAGTTTCGCCTCGCCGCGCTGAACCGCACCGTGCAGGAGGAACAGCGCGCCGATGTCGTCGCAATCGTGATCCACATCGGTATCGAAGATGATCCTCACAGGTGGTTCGGCGGCGTCAGAAAAAGCAGTGCTGAACTGAGTCCCGAATGCAATCCAAAATGCGATCACGAGTGACGGGTTTGACAAGTGCGATTTCATGAGATTCACCTCGAATTGGTTTCAACAGCATTCCAGCCGATCGCGCCCGCGTGATAGCCCGCGTGCAGCGGCGATTGCGCGGCGTAAAACACGGTCACGAGTTTTCCGTCGGGAAGCTGCGCCGTGCTGGGGTAGCCCATGTCGCCGGGACCGGTGGTGTAGAGCTTGTGCGGCATGTCCCATGACCGGCCGTCGTTCGCGCTGAGCCTCGCTTCGATGCTGCCATCGCGGCGATTGCCGTAGGTCAGCAATAGGCGATGATCCTTCAACCGCAGAAGATGCGGTGGGTGTTGGTGATAGCCCACGACGAGCCCTTCATCGGTCCAGGTTTGCCCATCATCGGTCGAACGAAACTGTCGCAACTCCTGACCAAGTTCCGGAGCGGGCTTGTTGGAGGTTCTTGCGACACAGAGCCAGTCCCGGCCCGCAAGCGGCAGCAGCACGCTCTCGTTGATGCCCTCGGCGATCTTTACCGGCTGAACCCAGGTGAGTCCCGCGTCGCGACTGGTCATCATCCATGCCGACTCGATGTTCTGACGCGATTCATCGACCGAATAGACAATCGTCCGAAGCGTTTCGTCGCGACCACGCACGATGCTGCCGAACGGATACGGCTTTAAGTCGCCCGGTAACCGCTTCGGGAACTCACCTCCGAACGACCACGACTTGCCAACGTCGGTCGAGCGAAACACGCGCACGTCATTCGGAGCACGCTGGCCTCGCGCGTTCGCGGCATCGTCCATTCCGCTGGCGACGACCAGCAACTCGTTCTTTGCTCCAAACCCCGACGCCCAGTGACAGTAGTTCGCATCGACAGCCGGGCGTGGGGCAGCGATTCCCCGCTGGCTCCAAGTCTGGCCGCAATCGTCACTGGCCCAACACTCAACATCCGCTGGCAACGTGGTATGAGCGGGAGCGTTGTAGCCAAACGCCAGCAACGTGCCGTCGTCAGTCATTTGAATCTGAGGCCATAGTCCTGCGTCCTTCACAACAACGGCGGTGAAGTCCGGCGTCAGCGAAGTGGCTTCCGCGTCCTGTGATGATGGCGATATCGCGGAGTCAGCTCCCACGCAAACGGCAGCGATCATGCCGATGAAAAGGAACAGCATGGCTCGGGCGATGAATGGTGAAAAAGTCATGGTGACACCTCATAGCAAAGGAATTGAATTGAGTGTCTCAAAGACAAACGCACAGTTGTTCTAACGATCACGTTGTGACGAAAACTGGGAAGAGACGAACCGTTTCACGGTTCGGATCACGGCGTGTGGATGCTTCGCAGGGGGCAGACTTGGTTTTCGGTTTTCAGCAATGTTTCTGTAATTCTATGGTAGTTGTTTTTGTACTTTTTAGAATCGCCAAGTAGCTGCTTCGCCTTCTTGGCCAAGTTGGCGGAACTGTCTGGATGCGCCAAACCAAATGCGGTTGAAAGCTCGGCTAATGAGGCGTTGGTCAATTCTC
>JBDNFN010000103.1:0-15302 GCA_041689795.1 Fuerstiella sp.
GACTCACCTTCGGCTAAAGCCTTCACAACTTGCTCTGGGCTGCGACGCTTTCGTTTCGTAGTGCTCATCAAAATCTCCTCGCCCGGAATTGGGCTCTGAAGACTCTCATTCTAACTGGTACCGAATTCGGGGAGCACGCCAGGTCCGTTGGTGACGACCGCTCCGCCGGATATGTTCGCTGCACTCGCTGCGTTCGGGAGAAAATGCGATGTCGTTCAATCCATCGGCTTTGTGGCCGTGCGACAACCCGGAAGCCATTGGACAGAAAAAGGTCGACATTGAATTCTGGCGACTGCTGCAAATGGCGGTGGCTAAGAAATAGCGGCTTACGAGCGTCCAGGAAACAGAGCAGTTTAACCCGCGTCGTGAGTAGTTCGTCCCAGAGCCACGTCGAAGTCGCTTATGGATGGCACCAGCATCGCGATTGCCGCAAATCCGTAAGCCACGCAGATCCAGAAGCAGACTCCTAACGAGCCTCCCAGCAGGAAGTCTGTGATGGCATAGAATGTCAGAAATGGCAACATCACAGCAGCGATGGTGAGTGCATTCGATGCATTTTTGTGAGTCAGCGAACTGTATAAGCCGATACTGCCCAACCCGATAAACACAACAAAGCTTTGCATCTGAATTGCGAACGAAGATCGAGCTTCCACAAGCAGCAGCATGAACACAAAGATACCGACAAACAGAAAGAACATCGTTCCCAAGCTGTTGCCAATGGCCGAACGCGAGTTTTCATATGTCAGCCCTGCATGCAACCCTAGCATGACGGCAAACATTACCAGCACGGAATAGGCCACAAGCAGGTAAACAAGATTTTCAACACTAAGTGCCTGTGACGTGCCGCTGATCAACATCCACACCAGCAGAAACATCGGAACCAGAATCATTTCGCGAGCATTCCAAAGTGCTCCCAGAATCTTTCCGATCATGAACTCTTTCGCGTTCAGATCCGTCGCCAACAGAATATCCAACGTGTTGCTGTCTCGTTCCGTTGAAATGGAAGTGACCGCCTGTGCGTTGATTAACAACAGGCTGATGACGCCGATTCCCAGAAAAGCTGCGGCAGCCGGAGTGACCATTCCCAGAACAAGGCTCTGATCATCGGCATCACCGGAGACTACAGAGTATCCAATCAGCGCGGCCAGCAGAACGTAGGCTAGTTTGATCACCACAACCTTCCGGCCATATCCTCGAGTGACGATTTCTTTCCATGTCACAGGATTATCCCAAACAAAACGATGACGTTTAGGTACCGGCTGTGCGACTTCCTTTGTTGTATTGCTGGCGTCTTCTGATTGCATCGCTTCCAGACTGGTCTGTCGCAACTGTTGAGACGGATTCCAGACTCGCAGGCGAGCCACAGTCAACCCACTTAACCCGGCGGCTAAACCCAGCAAAAAGCAGACAGATTCGATGGCAGAGACTTCTGCAATGCCAGAAGCAGTTGCCGTTAGTGGATTCAACACGCCCAACAGCGCTCGGTAGGGTGATGCTTTCGCAGCCCAGAAACCAACCAGAGAGTTGGCTCCGAACAGCGTAACCAAACCTTCAGCGATCGTCAAAAACAGTACGACACCAAGAACGCTGATCGCGAGAGTCTGAAAGGTTTTTTCTCGCCAGAATGCGACAAGGCAACCCCATGTTCCACTGGCGAGAAAAGTCACAGCGACAATGGCTTCTGCCCAGAAGATCTGCGACCACGTGACTCCGCCCAATAGCCGCAAGAAGCAAAACACGGGAACCGACGTAGCCATTAAAACGCCGACGACCAGTAGACTGGCCAGCAACTTTCCGAATGCAAGTTCTGGACTTCGCATATCGGTCATCAACAGCAGGATCAGCGTGCGACGATCTTTTTCCTGGGCGATATTTGCTGCGGTAAACAGCGTTGCAAAGAACATTCCCAGCGTTAGCTGCAGCAAAGCAAAGACGCCGAAGACAAGACTTCCGAACGAAGCGATATCCCCTGAAAACTGAGTATCCTGAAAACCTATGGTCGCCTGTCGAATGGTGTACATCAACACCAGCAAACAAGCGACATAACCCGACCGCAACAGATAGTGGCGCAGACGTCGAGGAGCGGTCAACGCCTCTCGGGCAAAAATCGGACCCGCAAACAAGTGCCTTGCTCCGTCAAAAATTCTCAGCGGTCTGATGCTTTGTTCCGCACAACACCGTGCTGAACAATTGGGCCGGTTTTGATTAACGGCGACTTAGCGCCGTCCACTCGTCGTTAGAAATCCGGTCGATTCTCAAGGCGGAACTGACGTTCTATGTCTGCCTGTCGCCCCAGATTCTGAATAATCAAATCTCTAAGCGGGAAATCATCCGGCACCTGTTTACCGTTGTACTGATACACTTTTTCTAGGTAATAGGCAGCCAGCATAGCTTCTTCGATATACGAATCGTGATCTATCAAAGACGGGTACTTTTCGAACACCTGCGCCAGATTGTTCATACCATCAGCAAACGACAACTCAGCCTTTGATGGCTGAAGAGTGCCATCTTTGCCTTCCGAATCAGAAATTTCGCCCTGTGCATAAGCAGTCTTGCCGTCGTGAATAGCCATATGAGCGGCCACAGTAAGTTCGTCTCGTTCGCAGTCGGCAAAATTCTGCCAGAAACGATAGTTGACCATCTTCACATTCTGTTCCCAGACGCGCTGCTGAACATCAAGAGTCACACCGTTTTCCTTTGCCAACGATTCAAGCTCTTCAGAACTGCAGTTCAACTTGTAACGGACGTCGTTAAGGCCTAGGAATATGTCGTTGCCGTAAACCTGAGTCCACTCGCTGTAAGCGTTGTCCCATGCTGTTCGATTGGTCTCACCAAACATACCGTCCGACTGAATTGCAGCAGCATAGTCGAACAATGCTCGGGAAGGCCCCTGTCGAGCAAACACGTGCGTCATTCCGTCAATGCGGTAAACCCGGTCCTTTTCATTTGCGTCAACAAACCAATCATGAGCCACAAGATAATTATCCTGACCTGCCGGATTGATACCAGGATCAGCGCCTTCTCCGAAGCGTTCGTCATCCGGATCGTCTACGAAGAACTTACGGAAGTATTTCTTTTCGTCTGAGTTCCCAAACTTGCGTCCCATAAAGTCGCCAACGTTGTGGTACAGAATCGTGGCTGTCTGATTGCGGTTCGTACCCAACTGCAAAAACTTGATGCCTTCTTTAACCCAATAGAACCGGTCAGCAACTCTGTCCCATTCTCGTGAAACATTGAAAGCCAGGTTCCAGCCCTGAAATTTCCAGATTTCGACATAGTGTGGTTGCAGCTTGATGATTGAATCAACCGTGGTCTTTAGTTTTGCCCAGTCCTTTTTTTCCTGGTAATCCAAAGCTTTCAGGTGCAGCACTCCCGCCGCCGGGCCGCGCAGACCGAGTAGAACCAGATTCATTGCCGCACTGGATGGATCAATTTCGCCAAGCGTACTTTCGCCAAGGTCGTATTGAACTCGCATTTGAGCCAGGCGACCTCCGGAGACCGCATTGCGGCTTCCCGGCAAAACATCTTCTGATGTTGGTGCACCAAGGTAAACAATGGGAATCAACAGCAGTAGAATGCAGCCTGCGTAAACAAGTTTGCGTTGTCTTGAAGTAAGATTGTTCATTTCGCTTCCAACTCTCGGAACTTAAGACAGGCGGCACCGATGATCACGCACGGAATTAAGAAACCGATGAATGTCATGATTGCAGGCAACACCGATGTTGACCACGGCACATCAAAACCATTTTCAATATAAGCAGACGCTTCGCTAAAGGTGCTGAAGTCCGGAATGATGCTGCTGGCTACCTTCAGAAAACCAGTGATCCCCCAGTCGAATCCCTTCACCATGGCCTGAGTGCCCTCGTTGGCGTCGATTCCTACACTTGGATTCCGATGTTGGAACATCAACATCGCAGATTCAACCATGCCGCCACCTTCCTGAGAACCGGCGACAATTCGCAACATCAGCTGATGGAAGAATTGTCCAATCACAAAAACAGTCAGGGTGAAAAAGAAAGATACCGGACCCTTCACGACACAACTGGCGGTTACTCCCAAAATCACAACCAGCCCCAGCATCAAACCGATGTTCAACAATGCCTTACTAAAACCCGTCAGAAACGAACGGTCAGGTAATCGCAGGAACAGGTCAGCTCGAGCCATACCAATAAACATCTGATCGTTCAGGCAGGCCACTTCGATTCGCAGAAGATCATTGGACGTCAGATCGTCGAAAATATCAGCTTCCAAAACCCAACCGGCCGGATCCTGCGAAATTAGTTTTTCTTCACGCACGAGACGGTAGAACAACTGCAACCAACGGCTTCCGTCAGCGATTTCAACTTTAGCATCTGTCACCTTCAAAACGTCTGTTGCAACCTGTTCTTTCAGCACGTCGGCAACAAGTTCGGCATTGATCTGACTCACACCGTGATCGTCAACCAGGCTGTCAACAAGTGTCGCCGTAAGCTCACCGTTTTCACCAAGCTTGCCTTCATCGTTCATTCCACCAATTACTTCAGCCAAAAACCGAGCCGTGCCTTCATAGTCTGCGACATAGGTCACTTTGCGGGGATAGGTAATGAAGTCGTCGCCTTCGTGGTATTCCGAAACACGGAATGGTTCCAATGGCACTTCTAGTTTTGGCATCTGCTCCAGCATCTCTTCGCTGTTTTCACGAATGCTTTCCGCCAGATCAGCACAGGCTCGAGACATCTCGTCGTAGGTGCTGGTGTCGTCGCCTTTTACACGGTTAGCTTTTTCGCCAAAGACCACGAATGCATCAGCAACGTCTGAAAAATCCCAGTTTGACATTGCACGAAGTTCAGGCACAACCTGTCGAGCACAGGATATGGCCACCTGTTTACAGTCGACTTCAGAAAAGTCTGCCGGGGACGATTGCATGCGTTCCGAAGCAGTTTGAAGAAGTTCCGCAGCATTCTGGAATTCACCGCCGCGAAGAGCATCGGCCGCTTCTCGAAAACTTGCACCTACGCCGAAGGAAGAAAAGGCAGCCTCGCGTGCGTTCTTCACCAGAGTGTATTGAGCCTCAAGTCCCTGCTGTATTGTATCAGCCGAGCCTTTGACAGTTCGAAAAGCTTCAAAGCGAGATTCCAAACGTAGTTCGTCGCCGAGTTTTTCCGGCGTCACTTCGTTGAACATCCAAACCGCTCGACATCGTGAGTTGCCCTCTACAAACGATCGGTACAGCCATGCGTCTCCAACGTTGAGCCCGCTGTTTGTTGGCAATCCCTGTCGGTCCAGAAAGAACAGTCCACCATAAACAGGAACACGACATGTAAGAAAGTTTTCACGGTCCAGACTTTTCGGTGCCTGTCGTTCAATCCAAACGTAGCCAACAGTTCCCATCAGCAACAGAATCAAACTGCTCATGATTGTGAATCCGAGCATCCGCCCCAGCACGACTTCAATTCGACGAGCCGGTTTTGTAACAACCGTATGCAAACTGCGAATGCGAATATCTTCTGGAATAGCCCAGCAACTGAGGAACATCACTACAGGCAAAATCAGCCAGGAAATGGTCGTTAGCATAAACGTAATGTGCACATTGATCTGAAGATCGGCTCGATCATTGCTGTCGGTTATAAACCAGCCAGCGAACATCAACAGAAGAGCAAACACAACAAAGACCAGTAGCGCTTTTCGTCGCCAGGCTTCCTTCAATGTCAAACTTGCCAAAGCCCATACGCGGCGAGGCGAGATCGAACAAATCTCTTTCAAAAAACTGGTCAATCCATGGGCAAACACATTGCCACCGTGTCTGCCTGCTGACAGAAACGAAGCGACCAATCCCAACAGGACCGCTAGTACAGATATGACGCCCACGAGCTTCAGCCAAATTATAAAGCCAAAGCCGACGTTGTAGGGTGTTGGATCGAAATCCATGATTAGACTGTTCCGAAAATCGCTAAAACGAAGAATAAAAACGCACGCAAGAACAGACCACTAGGATCCGGAAGCTCCGCCGCCCTTGCCAGCATCGGCAGGCTGAGTCGCGGCCATTTCTTCCGCCGAGAAGCGTCTCCCCGGACGTTCGCCACTCTCGCGAACTGTTCGCAGGAATAGTTCTTCCAGGTCGGCTCGAGGCTTCTGAATGTGACTGTCCTTCATGCCGTGTTTGGCAAGCAACGCCTTGAGTTCTTCAATGCCTTCGTCGCTGAGATTTCCGGTGCGAATTTCAGTTTCTTCACGCAACTCAAGCAATTCGTCTACGTTGCCGAGTACCTTCAATTCGCCCTGGAACAATACAGCAATTCTGTCGCTCACGTCCTGTACGTCCGCCAGCTGATGACTGCAGAGCACAACTGTCTTACCTTCGTCTTTCAGCTTCAGAATCAGGTCTTTCATTTCCCGAGTACCGATCGGGTCCAGACCGCTGGTCGGCTCGTCCAAAAGTACAAGGTCCGGATTGTTGATCAGCGCCTGAGCAAGTCCGATACGACGTGTCATCCCTTTGGAGTATTCCTTCAACTGACGACGGCGAGCATGATCCAGACCCACCATTTTGATAAGCTCGTCCGCCCGTTGGTTTCGTTCGGCAGCTGTGATATTGAACAGTCGCCCGTAGAAGTCGAGTGTTTCGTCGGCGTTAAGAAAACGGTACAGATAGGATTCTTCAGGCAGGTATCCAATTCGCTCGTTCTTGGCGACGTCGGAAGCTCGTTTGCCCAAAATTGTGATTTCACCCGAGGTTGGGAACAGCAGTCCCAGCAGCATTTTCATCGTTGTTGTTTTGCCGGACCCGTTTGGTCCGAGCAGTCCGAAAACTTCGCCCTTCTTCACATCGAGACTCAAACTTTTGACCGCCTGGACCTTCTTACGGCCCCAGAAATCCCGGTAAACCTTCGATAGGTTTCTGATTTCGATCACGTTTTCCTGAGTCGACATGTTCTGCTTCTTTTCAACGAATGCGATGTAAACACGGCAGTTTTGGTCTGAAAGGTGCCGACCGGCGAGACGTCGGAGGGTGCCGCATACCGGGGATACGCCAGAAAAAGCACGGATGTTTGTGGAATTCGCAGAATTCCGGCACTCAATCGCCAGACAATCCAACAAGCGTGCATCTGGGGGCATGAACGCACCACTTGATTGAGTCACTCCGAAAGTGCCCAATGTTCTGCGTCACTGAACAAGTGCGAATTCCGCATATCTGACTAAAACGCAACGGCTGACGCACGCTTACGGCTGTAATTCGCTGGACGAACCTTGTCCGTTTCACGGTTGGCAGACTCGCTGCCTGGGAAATCGCGGTTCCGATTTCCGCACGATTGTCGAATGTAAGCCCTCACATATTAAACAGCTACAAGCGGGCCAAGCAGTCGCGTTATGCTTTCGGAGCCAGATTATTCGCCAGCGGTCCCTGCCGCCAGCGATCTTCCCAGTGTTGCCTGAAGTGACGCTTTGTGCTGCGGAGTCATATCAGTGACAAGTTGTTCCCCAGCAGAAAGCCCCGATAAAACACAAACGTTTTCCTCGTTCGCCTCACCCAGAGCAACTTTCCGCGGAACCAGTTCCTTACCGTCAAACACGTAGAGGAAATTCTCGCCAGCAACTCCGGTCACTGCATGACGCGGCACCTGCAGAGCGTCCGAAATGTTGGTAACAGTCAACGTTACAACGGCATCGGTTTTCATCTTAATAAATTCTCGCTGGTCGCTTGTTGGCAGCAGTTCAACGTCCAGCCAGTAATCCTTCAGCCCTGGAGTGTGCGAGCTGCGACTTCGCGGATAACGAGGAATTTTGGCAATTCTGCCCGCCATACTCATGTCTTCATAGCCAGCCAACGTCACACTAACGTCCATGCCTTCGTGAACGCGGTAGATCAAAGATTCGATGAGAGGCACGCTGACTTTGAGCAGTTTGGGGTCCGGGATTTCGAACAGCTTTTGCAGATACCGAACTCGAGATCCTTCAGCAATCTGGGTAATACCGCGACTCATCAGGTACCATGAATTTCCGTACATCACCTGCCCCGCACAAGGAGCACGCAGTGTGCACGCTTCAATGCTTTCGATGGCACGGCGATAGTAGCGTTCATAAATCCGCAAAGTACGTTCATACGACAGCGTTGTGAGTTTGGCTCGCGTTTGGGCTAGGCCATTTGACATCTTCACGCGAGCTAGATTTCTTTCCGATTCGCGGTGGCGATGTTCAAGATTGAGCTGAGTTCGCGGTTGAGTAAATTCAGTCAGCAGATTCAGCTTTGCCTCCAGCGAACGATGTTTCTCGTTGGCATCCATCAAGTTTATGGTGCCGCGATCCATACTACGTCGGTCAATAAGGCCCATCGCCCACATTTTTTCCACGTGCCGAACTTCATCACTGGCCGCTTCAGAACGTGCGGAAAGCATCGTCAGATTCTGTTCCATATCCAGCAACTGCTGCGGCAGCGTCCCATCGGCATATTCGTGCAGTTGATATTCGGACGTCTGAAGTTTGAACTGAGCAGCAGTCAGTCGACGGTCATTTTGGGCAGCCAGTAGCTGTTCATCCTGAACAGCACCATCCAGTCGGCCACGGTACTTGATCAGAATTATTTCACGTGATCTTTTGAATTCTTCAATCTCAGACGAATCCAACACGCACACCACGTCGCCTTCCTGAACCCAGGTACCTTCCGGCACAATGCTCAGGATATTGGTGCTCCAGTAACAAGCGGATTCGACAGTTGTAGAACGCATGGGCTCCACGACGCCGTTTTGCTGCACCTCCACGACGAACGGCGATGGCTGAATCTGCCGCAAACCGATGTCGATAGATGCGATGTCACGGTCGACCGCCCCCGTCAGAACAAAGACAGTGAAAGTGGCGGCGCAGGCCGTCACACACATCAGACTTCGCCGACGACTAAAAAAAGTCGGCCAACGAGGCGTTTCTGCCGTTGTATTCGGTGGGTTTGAATTCATGAGCGATTGCTTTCGACCTTGGTGGGAGGGGGTGGTCGATTCTGGCAGGTATTTTTTTTGGCGGGACGGTCAATGACCGCTGACAAAACTATAGCCCTTTGGTCGGCTACGTGCCAGAAATACTGACAGCCAAAGCGGCCATATTCTCGTTTACGGAATGCTGCTGAAGCCCGAACGCTGTGCAAAATGCTCCCATACTGCCGAATCGCCATAAGGCGGCCAAAGGTGCTGGGAGTTTCTCATAAACGCTGTTTTTCTTTGCTCCGAGCTTAGTTTTTGCGTTTTGGTCAGGATCCGCGATTTCCTAGGCTGAAATTAACGTTTAACCAACGGAAGTCAAAAAAACGCCGTAGCTTAACAAGGTGGCATTGCGCGCCGGTACGACAGGTTCGGAAACGTTATGAACTAAAACCGTCCGTGCTGAGCACCTGCTCGAATTTTGAACAGAACAAGGTTTCTAAAGTGACTGACGCTAACGAAGACATTCCGGACAATTCTGACGACAGCATGCAATCTGGCGATGCCACAGAGAAGAAGATGGATTCGGTTGAATCGGATTCGACAGCACATTCTTCGACCAGGCCGAAACAACCTCAAAATCCGGGTCAGTCACACGACATTCAGAATCCCCCAGAGGACGAACTTCCGGAATACGAACCGCTGACTCCGGAACTCGTCGAAGAAGAGGCCATTCGCGGCGACTTTATGCTGCGATGGGCGGCCATCTTTCTGGCGGTACTGTTTGGCTTCAGTCAGATCGCAGAAACACGAACACTGGTGCACATTCGTTCCGGCGACCAAATGCGTGCCACGGGATTTCTGCCGAGCAGCACGGACGCCTTCGCTTACTCGCTGGAAGGTGACTCCGTTGCAAACGTAAGCTGGCTGTTCGATCACATTGTCAGCCTGGCTTACTCAGTTGGCGGCGAATATGGTCTGACAATTTTCAAAGCGTTGATCGCCGGGATCATGGCCTATTTTCTGTCGCTGATTTCCATTCCTGGAATGCCCACATGGTGGAGTTCCATATGCTGCGTGTTTGCTATCGGCGCGTGTTCTGTCGACTTTGTTCCTATCACAGACCTGTCCACGTTGCTCGGTGTAACGCTGGTGCTGCTGATGCTTCACGGATATGTGGAGGGAACTCTTTCCGGAATCGTGTGGAAGCTGCCAGTGCTGGTCGCAGTCTGGGGAAATCTTGATACGCGAGCCTATCTGGGAGTCACTGCGGTCGCGTTGTTTTCCGTCGGGCTGGCGATTAGAAAATTGTTTGCGCAGAAAGATGGTGATTCACCGGGCGCTGCTGTATCTGCTTTATGGAAGGTTGCTGCACTGTGTGCTCTGGGTTTGATTATTAACCCATCGCCAATCGCCAGCGTGTTGTCGATCGTCACAACGTATGGAACAGAATACCCAACGTTGGCCGCTATGAAGCCGCTGACGGATATTGCTGCATTAATGGATGGAAGAACGGAATACTTTTCGATCTGGTCGCCTGCAGTACAACCTGGCTTTGAATTCGCTTACCTGTCCGGACTCTCAATTCTTATTGTCGCGATTGTTGTACTTTTGATTTCACGTAGCCGCGATGACATTCCCTTTGCGATTGTGATGCTGGGATTTGCTGCTCTGGCTGCGTTGAAACTGCATGAACTTCCTGTCGCCTCTCTGGTGGCGGCAGTGGCGGCTGGTACGGCCGGACAGCGTTGGTATCGTCGATGTTTCCGTCTGGACTACACGGTCGAAGCCCGAGAAGTTCTGTTCTCGCGAGGTGGCCGCGCAGTCACCGTGTTTGCAATGGCCTTTCTGGGATTCTGTATTGTCGCTGACCGCCTGCCGACGCGGACACCTGTCGGGATGGGCTTCGAAACGGACATGCGAACCACCGCTACATCACTCGGCGAGCAACTCGCGGAACTTCCGGAGGAAGCACGTATTCTGCCGACAAGAATGAATCAGGGTGACTTTTTGATATGGCATGGAAAAAAGACGTTCGTTGACAGTCGAGCAAACCTGTTCGGCAAGTATGCCAACGAAACTTCATTGATACACCAGTTCGATGTCTTGCGAAAAAGCCTATTGGTTGTGAAAGCCGATCCCGCTACCGAAACGACGTCGCCAGCTACCGAACCAGAAGCAGCGCCGGACGCCGGCCCTGAGCGAAAATCAATGACCAATGTCGATTGGAAGCCGGACTACGACAAATACGGTATCAGTCACGTAATGGTCCGCCTGGCTCCTCCAGGTATGCCGGCTTATCCGATGGCTGCGGCATTTCTTCAGGCCCCCAACTGGGAATTAACAGAACGCGGACCGTCTGCACTTTTCTTTCAATTCGTGAAAACGCAGCCATTGAAACCCGCCTACGATTCACGCGATGTTGCATTCAGGACATCCGGAAATGAAAAGGATCCTGAACGCTTCGACTTTGCTCGTCCCCAAGACTTTTACGCAAAGTACCTGTATGCCAGTCGGCCAACTCAAAGCGCCGCCCTGCGTGAGGCTCAGCATTTCTTTGTCCTTGACAGCCAAACGCCCGCACAACTTGCTTTCAACGTTGCCGCTGCGGCAGCTAATGACCCGACCAACAAAGAGTACATGACTCTATTGGGCAGAATTCTGGCAGGCCCAATGCTTACAATTCGCCGAGCCAACGAAGCGCTGGCGATCGAGCCGCAGAACGCTATTGCCCACCGACTTCTCGGCATGGCGTATATCCGACTTAACGAACTTGAAACAGCGATTGTCGGTCCCTTTGGCGGAAACACAATTGGATACGTTCGGTATATGCAGGCGGTAATGGCACTTCGCCAGTCTGTTGTGGTCGATCCGAATTCTCCCGACACATTGACGACATTGATGAATCTGTATGAAAGCCAGGGACGCACGGGACTGGCGTTTGAGTGCCTTGAACAATACCTCGGACTCGAAGAAGAACGCTTACTGAAAATTCCGGAAGCAGACGAACAGCTCGGCCAGCTGTACCAACGGCGAACTGACTGGAAGGAACTCCGGGACACGGTTCAGGAGCAGATGAATGCATTTATCGAACAGGGCATGCCCACCGAGCCACAGGAACACGCCGCACAGAAGCTGCAGATGGTTGAACAGCTGTACAATCAGGGGCACGTGCGTCTGGCTCTGAACCTGGCAGAAGATAATATTGACCTGCTGCGCTCTCAGCCTCAGGCCGAATTGCTGCGAGGTAAGATGTTACTTGAAGTGGGTAAGCTTGAAGACGGCTATTCGGTTCTGAATCAACTGGCAGCTGTTGCCCGCGAGCAACAGCTGCGCCCTGAATTCAGTACCATTCAGTGGCACGATTCTGCAGCAATCAGTCAACTTGCTAAAGGTGCGTATACGTCCGCCATTGAAATCTGGGAAGAACAGCTGGCCCTGATGGCAAATGCTGAAAATAAAGTACCCGAACTTTCGCAGCCAATTATTCGTACCCTGCCATTGATGCCAGCGGTCGAAAGCAAAATCAACAGTGTTGTACCGAACTGGCCATTGTTGCTCATCCCTGCGGCTCGAGTATCACTGGACAGTGTGCCAGCTAGCCGGGCTGCACCAACCTTTCTGATAGCCATGGCCAACATCGAATCAGGCAATGTGGCTGGTGCAAAATTTATTCTGGAAGGAATGGTGACCGAAGGCGGATCAAATGCTTACCGACCCGTTGCTGAAATTTACCTAAGCCAGCTGTCGGATGATGCGACAGAACTCATCACAAATTCGGATCTGGATGCGTGGGAAGATTTTGAATTCCCGGTGGCTTCAGCGGATGAGTCAACGACAGATAGCACCACGTCGAAAACAACAACTCCAGTTGCCCCCTTGCAAGACAATGCTTCAGAAACAGACAAGCCAACCACTGAGATCCCAAAATAAACCGAACCGTCTGTAAAAGAGTCAGGAAAATCTACGCCAGACGCAGCAGCAAATTCCACAGAGGAAACAACCGAAAACAAGAGTGCTGCTGCAGATGAATCTAGCGACGGTGAACTGTCCATCTAAGCTTTCGGATGATGCAAGTGGCTTGAAACTGTACTGCTGCCTGCGACAGAAAAGTAGCAGCAGCACGAGCAGTTCGCCAGAACATCGAGTCTGCTAAACCTCACGTGTGCATGTGGATTGAGCGCCCAGTCGCTATAGTCAGGGGGCGCAGTCATCCATCGTGGGTACGACGAGCCGCCATTTTAAAACTGCGTCGTTGAGCCATCCCTGTTATGACAGAAGAAAACTCTGCCGCGTCAGAAGGCCATGCTGCTGCATTTGCAGCTTCCCGGATTGTCGATCGACGCACGACGGAAGGAATAGTTCAACCACCGGCATCGATCCTGAACATTCTGAAACAGGTCGGGCCTGGGTTAATCATCGCGGCCAACATCGTTGGTTCCGGCGAACTGATTATGACGACAAAAACCGGCGCAGAAGCCGGTATCGCGCTGCTGTGGCTGATTCTGCTTGGGTGCGTTGTAAAAGTCTTTGTCCAGCTGGAACTCGGACGCTTCACAATCAGCCACGGCGAAACCACTCTGTCTTCACTCAACCGTGTCCCCGGACCACGCCTCGGACGAATCAACTGGGTTGTGATGCTATGGGGTTTCATGATGCTGACGACCGTTGGTCAGTTGGGCGGAATCGTCGGTGGGGTCGGACAGGCACTGGCCCTTACAGTGCCGATTACCGGAGACGTTATCACGGCGGTCAGCATGCCAGCAGAGGCTGATGTAAGGGCCTTTGCGGACTGGCAATTGATTCAGCAGGGTGCAGTGCCGACGAACGACTCGCATGCCGCCGAAAAGATTTCTGCGTTAACAGCAGAACAACGAACTCGACTTGACCGTCGCATGATCTGGATCGAACAGGATCTTGTTGCAGTCGGAGCACTTGGAAGTCAGGTACTACAACTCGCGCGGCAGGGCAAGGCGCTGGAAGGCGAAGCGGGGGCCAGCCTTGTTTCGGTAAGCACCAGGGATGATAAAACCTGGGTCGTCATTATTGGGATTTTGACAGCTATCGTACTGTATGCCGGTCGCTACAAGATGATCGAACGGTTTTCTGTAACATTGGTGGTTTCGTTTTCGCTGATCACCATCGGCAACGTGATCGCTTTACAAGCCACTCACGATTATGCGATTTCGGCAGACACCCTGATGCGAGGCCTGAGCTTTGGATTTCCGGATGTCGAACATGCCCTGTTAACCGCATTTGCCACGTTCGGGATCATCGGTGTCGGTGCGACAGAATTAATCAGCTATCCGTATTGGTGTCTCGAAAAAGGGTACGCACGATCGGTAGGCCCCAGAGACAACAGCGATGGCTGGCTGCAGCGTGCTCAGGGATGGTTTCGAGTCATGAAGTATGATGCCTTTGCATCAATGATAATTTACACGACTGCCACTGCGGCCTTCTTTCTGATGGGCGTGGCCGTGTTGCATTCTGATGGGCGCAATCCTGAAGGTTCGCGAATGGTCAGCACTCTTGCTCAGAGCTATGTGCCGATCTTCGGGGCCTATGCAAGATGGCTGTTTCTGATTGGAGCGATCGCCGTTTTGTATTCGACCTATCTGGTCGCCAATGCCAGCAACGCTCGCATGGTTTCGGACTTTCTGGGAGTCATCGGCCTCGGCAGTAACAACGCAGATTCACCGGCGAGACGTCGAATGGTGTCGATCTGGTCTGTCTGCCTTCCGCTAGCCTGCGTGGTGGCTTACCTGCTGTTTCCCAACCCGGTAATTCTGGTTTCCATCGCAGGAATTACTCAGGCCATCATGCTGCCAATCATCGGCTTCAGCTCGATCTATTTTCGATACCGAGAAACTGACAAACGTCTACGCCCGGGAATTGTCTGGGACATTTTCCTGGTAGTGTCGTGTCTGGCGTTACTCACGGCTGGCAGCTGGGGCGTCTACAGTGCCGTCAACAAATTTCTAAGCTAACATCCAGGGAGTTAGTGTAGAAAGTTGTGTTTGGCAGCGGGGTTGAAAGAGACGGCGTATTTCGCAATGAATTGATCAAAGACCAAAGATCACAACTCATTTCGAAAGGAACGGCCCCCGTGATTCAGAATCGCAATTCCAGCGTTGCAGACACAGTCGCCACAACAGATTCCGGCGACTTAATTACACGTGACACATTGACCGAGATCCTTCGAGCAGGTGCTCAGAAGATCCTGAAAGCAACCATTGAACAGGAAGTCTCGGACTACGTAAACGACCGGACGGACATCGTTGATGGGAATGGGCTGATGCACTCGCCGGAACTGGCGATCGGTGATGGTGCATTGGGTTTTGGGAAGGCTCTGGAGCAGGTGTTTCCGGCAACTCGCGGACAGCGTTGCACGGTTCACAAGACAGCCAACGTGCTCAA
>JBDNFN010000104.1:0-10908 GCA_041689795.1 Fuerstiella sp.
TCCTGGCCGCTTGGAACCGCGAGTCATCAAACGCCGCAGACACGGCTACCCACTCAGGCAAAAAACAAGAAACGTCCTGCGTACTGAACTTCGTAAACACTCCACATGAAACACGTGACCGCCACGACAGTGCCATTCGGGACTTGCATGATTGCATTAAAGCAAATCATGGTGGCTTTAGATTTCACTGACAAGGTTGAGTCGACAGTTCGCTACGCCGCTGACCTGGCAGAACTGTTTAATGCAGAAGTTGTTGGGTGTCACATACTTGAACCACCGGCATCGCTGTTTCGGGGTGTCGTGGGCGTGAATCTTTTGGCGTCGAATGCTCGCGAGAAAACAGAGTCTCTACTGCAAAACGCGGGCGTACAGCAGATGCGTGTTTTGACAAAACACGGCAATCCGTCTCACGAAATCCCGCGTCTCACAAGGAACGAAGGCATTGTTCTGATTGTGATCGGCACACAGGGTCGTCGCCGACAAGTTACTTGGCTCAACAGTAAAAGCCGTGGTTCGTCGAGCTCACTGCCCCGTGCTGGTTGTCCGCGAACACAGCTGAAATCCGGCTTCCATTTCACCTCACTAATGCGTGCAGAAAGGTTCAATTATGAAACGGTTTATTAATTCCACGGTCTGCCTAGCAGTTGCCTTGATGGCAATTTACGCAGCTGGAAATGCTCAACCGGCAGCCGGCCAGACAGCTTCTCAAAGCAAGGCGTCACAGGTTTCAGAACAGGCCATCAAACTTACTGATCAGGATGTATGGATGACAGCAATTCCCGGCCTTCGCTTTATTGCCTGAAAAAGTAGGGCAACTTGATCTTCGTTTTCGTAAACGCAGCGGGCAAGATCTCTGCGTCGATTCCTCAGTTTACTCCCCAGGCAAAAGGAATTGCCAATCAGCGGCCTGTCTGTCAGCAAGGTACGCAAGGATCTCTCCGCTGATTCCGGCTTCCGACTGGTTCGCGCCCGCTTCGACCGCGTGCGGCGGCGGTCGAGACCCCCCCTTGGCGACGCCTTGATGGCGGCGTTTGCCATGTTCTCGCTCAAGGATCCCTCCCTGCTGGCCTTCGACGAACGCCGTCGAGATCCCAACGATAACTTCCGCACCGTCTACGGCATCGACCACGTCCCCTGCGACACCCAGATGCGGACCCTCCTTGATCTGGTCAATTCCGACGACTTGCGGCAGGTGTTCGGTGATGTCTTTCTCCGCCTGCAGCGTGGCAAGGCGCTGGAACCGTTCGTCTATTTCGACGGACATTATCTGCTGTCGCTGGATGGCACGAGCTATTTTTCCTCGTCCAGGATTCACTGTGCCTCGTGCTTGGCATCGCCTGCATGCAAAACGCAGACTGAGTTCGCCTGCTGCTGAAAGCCGGAGTCGACGCCAAGGGTACAGACAAGACGCAACTTCCCAGTTGTCTATCAGAACCGGACGACAAACAATATGCCGCGATTGAACTGAGTTCCTGCCATCTAACGGAGTTTCGCGGCGAAACAGCAAACACCATGCTTTGCCGCATGTGGCGTTTTCCGGCAACCGTATCTTCTGCCATAGCCCACAGCGTTTCCTACCAGCAGTCGTCCATCTAACGCTCAATGTCGACTCGCAGAAATCGTCCGTCGTCATCTTCGTTCATATTAACACTTCGCAACTGCTGATTAGCTTGCGACTCAGCGTGCCGGGATCTGGCAACGCATTGTATAGCGACTTGCATTGAGGCCGCATAGCCTTCAGAAAACAATGCAAAGTCATGTTCGTCCGACTGTTGCGGTAGTTTTCTAATCCGCGTCAAAGAAATGGATGGCACTCTGAACAGCTGTCGTGGTTCGTCAAATGCATAACCGGCGAGGCGCACGACCTCAACAGCGCTACGTTGACGAAGCTTGTCGTGGCCCAGAGTTCCCTGTCGATGTCGTGGCAGCAAGCCTAACCGGAATGCCATTTTATAAAGCCACACGTCAAACTGCCGAGCCTTCCTGGAATTTTCGCGTGCAAAGCTAGTCGCATCAGACGGCCGACACAGGCTGAAAATGTACGGCCGTCTGCGACAACTTCATAGTCTTCTACGTCAGGCCAGTCAGAGGACCGTCTCCACAGAAGTCGGGATTTCCGAACGATGACTCGGGGAATCCCATGCCTTCACAGATGCTCATTAGCAGACGGTTGTGAGCTACCTTGCCAAACTTCAAAGACCTGCCCATCTGGAAGCCAAGGCCTTCACCGACCATAACAAACGGAATGTTGTCGCGAGTATGCGAATTACCTTTGCCAAGTTCATTCGTCCAGATAATTGTAGTATTATCCAGCAATGAACCCTGTCCGCCTGGTTCCGGGGTTTCGGCCAGACGCTTTGCCAGGTAGGCCACCTGTTCGCTGTACCACGTATTAATTTTGATCAACTTCTCGTAGGCCTCTTCGTTGCAGTCGGGTTCATGTGAAAGCCCGTGATGTCCTTCGTCGATGCCCAGCCATTTCATCCGCGGCTGCCCCACGCTGTTGGTAATCTGAAATGTGGCAACCCGAGCAAAGTCAGCGACAAAGCTGTTCACCATTAGGTCCATTTGCATACGGCTGATTTGCGGAATGTTGTCGTTTTCTTCTTCAACATTCGGAGGCAGTTCAGGAATGGCGTGACCAACTGCAGCAACATCAGTTTTCCGAGTAAGTTCTGTCTGCAGTTCTTTTTCAACCTCGCGAACCATTGCCAGATGGTCCTGCAACAGGCGACGGTCCTCGGTGCTGATCATCTGTTCGACTTTGCGAAAGTCGTCAGAAAGATTATCCAGAACGCTCGCCAGCAGTTCGCGGTTGCGAGTCTGCCCATAAAGCTTGTCGAACATTTGGTACGGGTTGTCAATCGGCGCGACCGGTTGGTTTGGCCCGGCGTATGACATTCGCGTCCATGTATCCGCTCGATCCGGAACCATCACTCCGAATTCCAGCGAACCGAAGCGAGTTTGCGTGGTTGGATCGGCCTGCAATTTGTTGCGAATATGTTGATCGACAGAAATCCCCATCGACCAGCCAGCAGGTGTATCAGAACCGCCCTGAACGTCACCAGGAAACAGTTCAATCCCAGTCAACAGGCAACCGATGCCGCGCATGTGCCCGTCGCCATCGCCTTTGATGCGGTTGCAGATCCCATGCATCGTCAGCATGCGATCTTTGAAATCCGCCAGCGGCTCCAGAATTCGCTTTAGCTGAAAATCTTTGCCCTCTTCATCCGGCCAGAAGTGATCCGGGATCACACCGTTTGGGCTAAAGATAACGACCATGCGTTTCTTGCGGGCGGTTTCCGCTTCAGCGCCCCAACCCAAGCCGGGAACACCCATCACCAAGTTGGCAGCGGCCGCACTAATTCCGGTCTTCAGCAGAAAATCACGACGAGAAAGATATCGATTCATGGTGGGAGCTCATTTTCAGGCAGGAATGTGCAGAGCGTATTCTTATTTAAGCGGGACGTTTGTTTCGACGCGTTGCTGGCTTGTCCGTTGAGCCCGGCTTCCAGCATTAGAATGTGAAGCTATTTTGGCTCGTTCAATCCTTCGATTGCAGCTATTACAGCGATTTCGACAATCAATTCTCTGACACTATAACCACTCTGACGAAACTTTTCAGTGAGTTTATCCAGAGTATTTGCTCCGTACGCAGCGGGTGGTTGTTTCACCAAGTGCTGAAACGCTCGATTTACGAATGCTCGATGAGTATCGTCACTGGACGCCAAAAACTTTGCCAGCTCATGCGGACCGGGAAAATCCACTTCAACCCCGGAGCGATCGGTATATCGTCCAGTTGGATCAATCAGTTTTTCTCGTTCCTGTTCTCGGTATCGACCAACGGCGTCAAAGTTTTCCAGAGTAAATCCCAAGCCATTGATCTTGGTATGACAAACCTGACAACCGTCCGGACTCGTCTGCAATGCAACTCGTTCTCGCGTCGTTAGGTCGGGATGCAAATCCGGGCTTAGTGGCGTGAATGCTTCCGACGGCGGACGTAACGTCCGACCCAGGATATAGCGAATCAAAAACACACCTCGGTGAATGGGCGACGTAGAATCGTGATAGGCCAGTCCGCTCATTAAAAACGGGTGGTTCAGCAGTCCCGTGCGAAGGTTTCCGTCAGCCGCCGTTTTTCGCAGAAGTGGACCTTCGTTGTCGTCCACCTTCCATGACTCGCCATAAAAATCAGCAATGCGGTCTGTTGTAAACGACTTTTCAGACAGCAACAGTTGTCGAAAGTCGCTGCTGTCGCTCCAGACAATGTCTTCAAGAAAAGCGTCCAGAGAAGATCGCAGGTCCTGCACCAACGCAGGGTCGAATCCCGGAAAGTGTTCCTGGTCTTTGTTGATATCGGTTAAGTGTCCCAGGTTCAACCAGGCATGCATCAGGTCCAGCGTCTTAGCTCTAGCCCGATAGTCCGCCACCATGCGGCGTGCCGTCGATCGAATCGTGTCCTCGCTGGTCAGCTTATCCTGACTCGCCAGCTTCTGCAGCCACTCATCGCCAGGCAGCGAATCGAACAGTACCAGTGCAAGGCGATTGCCGGCCCGGCGCGAAGGCGACTGTTCGTGATCTGCCAATGGATACAGAAACCTTGGGGACTTCAACGTCAGCAGAACCACGCGTTTGATAGCTTCCGCATCGTCCTGCGTCGCGTCGATCTGTTGATCGATGTAGACACCACGCAATTCGTCAGTCAATGGACTGCGAAAAGCAGTTGCCGCCAGCTCGTTTAGAAAGCCACGCAACTGAGCACGATTTTCGTTGGCGTCTTTTTTGTGACGATTTTCGTATCGAGGCCACAGTTCAGCGATCGCGATATCAGCAAACTCCAATGCCGCAACGGTAGTTGAATCGTCCCATTCACGATTGATCGCTATGCCTCGTTCGTAGCCGTAGCTGCGGTCATCGGGGGGTAGAGTAGTTTGCAATGAAAACGTCGCTGGCGGAGCTGACGGTATCAGATTTTGAGTCGGAATGGTTTCCTCAACACCATGTGGCGGAACCCACGATAATGAAATACTTGCTGGCGGCAGATCGGTCTTCCTTTCGCGCTGAATGAAGTCGATCTTGAATGGATAAACGCGGCCAGCTGTTAGTGTCAACGTCTCACGGAATTCCGTTTTGTCACCAGACTGCACATGATTATCTATGAATTTGCGGCCAATCTTTCCAAACTCCATCACAAACGAACATGTACTCCGAACAACGATCTCGTAGCGACCGGTCACGTCCGCCTTCAAGCCACCTTCCCAGTAAATGTAGAAAGACTTGGCTTCCATCCCTTCGCCTGGACTTTGGTGACCAAAATCAAATTTAATCAACGGATCGACGCGTTCGATTTTCTTATTCTCATTTTTCCAGCGAGCACCATTGAAGTAGATACCCTTCACACCACGCTGATCAGTCAGGTTCGGAACGCCATCAAAATGTGCATATAGATCAGCTATGCTCTGCCGCAGCTGATTGGCCGTTAGTCGAGCCAGACCGATCCGAGGTGGTCGGTTACGAATCTGTGCAGCTTCACTGTAGAAACTGTAGTGAATGTACTCAGACACAGCTTCAGCATCTTCGCCAACGCACTGGTCGGCTTCGTCCTTGGGCATCGTTGCGGAAATCAACTTTGTCAACTCACCCGTCGTGGCATCACCCACCAGTCGGTCTTTGTAAACACCATCCACGCCCTGACCCTGATCTCCGTGACAGGACGCACATTGTTTCTGGTAGGCCAGCTCACCACGCTGCACTTTTGTAGACTGTTCAGATGCCGGTGCCTGCACCAACGGTTCATCGCCGAACAATTCCGTTGAGCCTGCGAACGACATAACAATCGCAAATGCTGCGATCAATGATCGGTATGACTTGGTATTACATTTCATGGCATCACTCGAACAGAAGACAGATCGTCGCATCTGAAACCAACGCTGAATGCCAACTCGGCAACCAGCATTTCGATTTAGGGAAGGTGTACCGTCAATTGCAAACGCAGTTTAGATATGCCAGCAGCATTGAAGGTGGGCTTTTGCGGGTAGGAATCGCGAACTGCTTTAGTGATCGGATAACCGTCCAATCACCAAACGCCCGGACCCTCCGATTCTACCACCGAATTCGGAAAGGTTCAAACTTTGCGTTTCGGGAAACCACACGAACCGCCATGCCGTAAAACACGAACGATTCCGGCACTTTCAAATCTCGGATCTGAGACAACACACTGCTCATGCGGAAAGTGCCGTCTAATAACGACAAAACACGGCCAACATTCAACTCACGGTAGCGGCGATTCGCTTTTCGACGCCGCAAAATAAATTGAATCCAGATTCATCAGGCCACCGGACTTGTTTGGATGAGTGAACAAGATAAACAGATCGTGACACCCGCTCGTTTCAGTGCCGCCAGTAGTCGCCGCTAGATCAACCTTGCGTTCGTACCACTGTTCCCATTCGCCATTTACTTCAACATCGGCCGTCGCCAACAGCGGGCCATCAAACCTGTCCACACGCACTTCAATCGTTCCACCTGATCCAGCCGAAGCGACCTTCAGGACCAAATGACTTACCTGATCCAGATTCACCTTACTAAACCGCAACCAATGACCGTGATTAATTGCTCCAACAAACTTTCCGCCACCAGCATTTCCAGAGCCCAGTAATTGAGGGCCATGCACCTCGTCAGCAGTTTCAGCTTCAACGAGACGTGGACGTAACCGAACCACAGTTGATGCATTTAACGCGGGAATTACGCCAGCTCCGCGATCGGTATAATTCCCCTCTAAACGGTAATGGCCAGGCTTGTTGCCCTCGTCTTCTCGTACTGGAATTGTTCCTACAAAACCGCTGAAGACGCGCACAAGCCCTGTAGGCTGCAGGCTGTAAACCCAGCCCACCATTTCGCGAAGCTCGTCAACTGTGTGATGCGAATGAGGAATCATTGGAATCTTCCCCCACACTCCGGTCGACCCCTTCAACACACGCTGAACAGACGCTTCAAGAGCATCATCTTTGCCTCGATACTTGTTAGCAATTTCCAGTAGTTGCGGGCCAACTCGTTTCTGATCCACAGCGTGACAATTGAAACAGTCGCTGGACTTCATTCGCTTTAGCCCCGGAGGATCGTTGTTAGCATCGTCCGTCGCAGATGCATCTGTCGTGGAAAACGCGCCCGGCAGCAAAGCGGCGTTAATGACTACTCGCCCGGGTGACTCACCGTCAATAATCTCCGCTTCGTCGTTATCAACGGCGACTTCGTCATTGGTGCCGTCTTCAGCATCGTTCACCATGAGCTCATAGCTAATCGACTGCTTAGCGTCGAAAAAATCGCCCGTCCGAGGACTCACAAACCGAATCGATGGTCGTTCGTTGCCGACCAACACTGGCACGGCGGCCGACCGGAATGCTCCCGAAGAATCGGTCACAACCAGTTCTGCGTTATAAATTCCCGGCTCATTAATCGTGATCGTAGCATTTGCTTCCGTTGAAACAGTTTTTACAGCCGACGACGGATTTGTGGTATCAATCAGCCTCCATTCCCACGTCAGACTTTCATCAGCATCTTTATCAAAACTGCCTTCACTCGACAGTGTCACTTTCAGGGGAGGACGGCCTATATTATTCTCAGCCTTTGCTACAGCAATTGGAGCTCGATTCCCCCGCACGTAGTCAATGCGAATGACCCGAGCAGCCGGATTCACGCCCCAGGTCTCGCCATACTCAATCACGTACAAAGCTCCGGCTGCATCGAATTCCATGTCAATTGGTCGTACAAATTTGTAATGCGGCATGAAGGGCTCAATGCTTTTCACCTGATAGTCGTCATCCAGGTGAACAAGCTTGATCCAGTTGCGTGACCATTCGTAGATGAACAAAACGCGATCCATTCCTTCCGGAAATTTAGAACCTGACTGCGTCGCCTGGTCAAAGTGATAAACCGGCCCCGCGCAAGCCGTTCGGCCTCCGGAGCCCACTTCAGGAAACTCCTCCGAACCGCCATACGGATAATAAATCAAAGCTGCCTGAGCGGGCGGCAACACGCGTTCGCCCGTGTTGTTCACGGATTCATTTACAGGAGCAGTGGGGTCAAACAACGGACCGACTTCTGCCGTGTCATAGTTATAGTCTGCGTACTGACGATTATTGGCGATAAAATAGGGCCAACCAAAGTTGCCAGCCTGACGAGCCTGATTGATTTCGTCATACCCGCGGGGACCTCGCGGGCCATCGCCGTTGGCATCGGGACCAACTTCGCCCCAATAAACAAAACCCGTTGCTTCATCGACAGACATTCGCCACGGATTGCGACACCCCATCACATAGATTTCCGGCATCCCTTTGGAACCATCTTTCGGGAACAGGTTCCCGTCCGGAATTTCATAACTGCCATCCGCCAGAGGACGAATGCGAAGAATTTTTCCGTTGCCACTGCGACTGTTGGCAGAAGATTTCTGAGCATCCCACGGAGCTTTGTCCGCGCGTTCATCCAGCGGAGCGTATCCCTGAGAATCTCCGTGCGGATGCGTGTTGTCTCCAGTGGCAATAAACAGTTCCCCACCCGGCCCAAACTGCAATGCGCCGGCATGATGGCAACATTCCTTGCGTTGCTCTTCGTACTTAAACAGCAGTTTTTCACTGTCCAAATCCAACAGGCCATCAACCAGAGTAAATCGGCTAATGTGCTGACCAACATAATCCGGAGGAGAGTATTGCAAGTAGATCCAATTGTTCTCCGTAAAATCAGGGTCCAGTGCCAAACCGATCAGTCCGTTTTCCTGTTCCGTGGTCACCGTGAGTTTGCCGACTTGATTTATCCTGTGATCGTCGGCACTGATCACCTTCAGCAATCCGTCCAGTTCGATAAAAAAGATCCGTCCATCCTCGGCAACCGCCAGTTCCATCGGGCGCGTTAGTCCGGTCGCGATTACTGTCGGTTCGAATCGATTTTGATCAATGGACAGGTCTTCAGCGAATGCACTGGTGGCAAAAAACAGGCTGCAGACGCTCAAAGTGAATGCAAGCAGAACAGAAAGTCGATTCATGAAGGATACTCGGCGGGAATTCGGTCAACGGCAAACGAGGGATTCTTCGCAACAGCAACCAGGCTGCGAGGCTGATATTAAGTATATCGTTACAGCGGAACTGTATTTTGAGGCACGAGTTATGACGAAGCAAACTTAAAACGTCAAAGCACTGCGATCTGGGGACGCACGTCTTTTCCGCTTTCAAGGGCGTACGCGTAGCAACCCGGAACTCAGTCGTCTGATACTGGCGTTATTGAACCGCACCAACTAGCCTTGTCGCAACCGAAGGCACCAACCTTCAGACTTTAAAGCCGGTGCCGACGTTTCGTGACACCACATCTAAATCAGGAACATTTTATGCGACAGGCGATACTTGCAACGGGATTTTCCATAGTGGCCGTTGCATTTGGCTGCACGATGGCGACAGCTCAGGACAGCGACTTTGTGACACTCGTGAATGGCGATTCTCTGGACGGATGGAAAGGCGATCTGCAATCGTGGAAGGTGACGAATGGAACGTTGATCGGACGCGCGGATGGAACCCTGCGATCGAACCGATTCATTGTCGCAGACATTGAACCAGTGCGCAATTTTGAGCTATCAGCTGAGGTCTGGATTTCGGCTGGCGGCAACAGTGGTCTGCAATACCGCAGCAAAGAACGGCCGGATCTGGGACAATTTGTCGTCACCGGTTATCAGTGCGATGTTGTTTCAAACAACGAAAACTACAACGGAATGTTGTACGAAGAACGCGGCCGACGCATTCTTTCTCACACTGGCCAAAAAGTAGTGATTGATCCTCAGGGACAACCCTGGGTTGTAGCAAAGATGCCCGTACATAATTTCGCAGCCGGTGAGTGGCACCAGTACCGAGTTCTCGTCGAAGGCAATCATCATCGACACTGGAT
The DNA here is from genome assembly GCA_041689795.1 of Fuerstiella sp. Taxonomy (GTDB): domain Bacteria; phylum Planctomycetota; class Planctomycetia; order Planctomycetales; family Planctomycetaceae; genus Fuerstiella. The sequence goes on from JBDNFN010000104.1 coordinate 9,925, forward strand.
CGATGGCGTTCCAACGGCCGACCTTATTGATCTTGATGAACAGAAGCGGTCATTGTCGGGCGTGATTGGCGTACAGGTGCACGTCGGGCCAGCCATGGAAATTCGCTATCGCAACATGAAACTGAAGCGTCTGGCAGACAACCTGCCAATCCTTACTCCGGATGAAGCAAAGATAGCCGCAGATGCTGAAAAAGTCGTTCCTCAAGGCGGTTGGAAACAGGCGGGTATGTTTGACATGAATGCTGAATTGAATGAAGCGAAAATTGGTGACGCGAAAAACGTGTACCGAGCCGGCGATATCTGGCTGTCCGCTCAACCTTCATCAAGCGATGTAGAAAAACTTCCGGAACTCGGCATCAAGACCGTGATCAGCCTGCGAAAGCCGGAAGAACTGGATTGGAACGAAAGAGAACTCGTTGAGTCGCTGGAGATAAAATTCGTACAGATTCCGTTCAAGGAAGCAGACGAACTCTCGGATGATATCTTCAATCAGGTTTCGGAATTGCTAAGAATAAATTCACCAGGGCAGGGCGTGCTGTTGCATTGTTCATCAGGAAATCGGACGGCCACAGTCTGGCTGGTACATCGAGTCATGAATGGGCGAATGGCTGCCGAACAGGCACGCGAAGAAGCAGCTCGAGCCGGTCTAACCAAGCCGGGATTCGAAGACAAAGCCGTTGATTTCCTGACTCGAAAAAAACGCATGTAAGCAACGCGGTGCTTCAGCCAAACGATTGCACCAAACGTCCCAGCCCTTTGAAGGTGTGAAAATGTCATTCAGGAACTGGTGTATGAGCATTGGCGGAGGTGAGAGTAGATAGCGGGCTGATCGTGATCGTGATCGTGCAAATTTTTGACGAGGGGGACATGGATGTTACTCAACGGCCCGTTTGAACGCTTTGTCGAAGCCAGTCCCGTGAGCGTCATGATGCGCGGCGTCATTGAGAATCTGTTTCACCCCGAACGACTGGAGCGGCTGTTCGA